>JAZUPO010000178.1:0-29578 GCA_045605205.1 Victivallaceae bacterium | reverse complement strand
AGTTCTGTTGTGCAGTAGTAACCAGAAGTTCGATCAGCGTGAAAGATTTTTTGCAAATATTTGAAAAATATCTCATAACGATTTTTCCTTTTTTCTGCCTTTAGCGGCCCACAGATTTCATTGTTTTGATCCAGATCCTGGTCACTGGTGCAAATTTGACTTTTTCTGCCGGAGTCAATTCGGAAAATATGACCCGGTTGACCTCTTTGGTAAACGCTTCCATTTCACGGGTTTGGAGTTGTTTTTCAAATTCCTTGCGTTTTTTAGGATCGCTGTGAATAACGTTATAACTTTTTTCGGCCCGTTTTATTATTGTATTGAGCATTCTGTCCCGGTCTGTTTCCGGCATTTTGCGGACCTGTTCAAGAGAAGCGGTAACTGAATCCACCACAGCACCGATACGGATTTTCTCACGGTCTTGAGCAGAACGCTTTTTAAGCTGGGTGCTCAAATGCTTCATAACATCTTTTTTGCGTTGTCCGGTCATTGCCGGAGACATTGACCGTGCCAACGCTGCCTGGAGTTCACGGTCGCTCCATTCTTTTTTGGCAAGAATCTCATCGGGCGACAACGCTTCTGAAGTTGTCCGGCAAATCACAAACAGGAACACGCTTAGCAAGGGAACAGCGGCTGCCAGAGGCAAAAACAGCCATTTGAAACGAGGCCACATCCCGGAAAAAAAAGTTTTTTTGCTATTCATAACTCACTCTCGCTGAAAAAAATGGATTAAAATTACATTTGTAATCTTGTCGTCTTTAAAAGATACATTTGCAATCTGAAAAAATCAAGTATTTTTGAGACAATTTCAAAAGTTTTTAATGAAATAGCTGAAAAAATCGGACAAAGAGAGCATTTTATAGCTCAAACTGGCAACCGGCGATAAAAATGAACAGATTGTCCGCCATATACCATACAGCCGAAGGTTATCTTTTTTCAACGGTGTAAGAAGAAATTGGCGAAATAACTGGCAAGATGAAGGATTTTTTGCGAATATTGGAAGTTGTCCCCCGTCCCAACTCCTTCAAGCTCTTTTATCAGCCTTCATCGGGAACCGATTTTGTCAGAAGCGTACTGGCGGCGGAACCGTGCCGGAGAAATGTCAAACAAAGCCGAAAAGGCATTGGTAAACTGATAACGGTTGGCAAATCCTGTTTCAGCTGCGATCTGTTCGATAGGTTTTTCCGTGGACTTGAGGAGATTCCAGGCTTTGCTCAGCCTTTGATTGAGCAGATAGCGTCCCGGAGAAATTTTCATTTCCCTCTGGAAGAGGTGTTGAAAGTTATCAAGAGAAGTATTGACGGCCCTGCTCAAAAATGTATTGTTCAAGCACTCAAACGTTCCGGATTCCAGCAGTTCGGCGATGATTTCAAGGGCCTTTTGAATGCGTGGATCAATGGCGTGCTGCGTATGAGGCAGGAAACAGGAATCCTCAATTCTTGCAAGCAGAGAAAACACCAGTGCTCCCCCGTCAAGAATAGATATGGGATTGGAAAAACAGCGGTTCAAAAGCCCGGAAAAATCCTGTACCGGAAAGGAAAGGATCTCCCGGCGCAAAGAGTTGAAATTTTCCCCTGTTAAATGAAAATCCAAATAACAGTGCTCCACTGAATCAGCACTCATAACAGAACCGAAAACTGTATGAGGCGGAATAAGATATACATTACAAGGCAGCATTTCTACTGCCCTTTCCGGCATCGGCAGGAGCAGCTCTGCTCCGGGGGTTCTGTTCCAATATAAATGCCAGTGTGAAACACTGCGCAGCGGCGTCTGCCAATCCTCCAGAATCCCGAAGCCGCAACGGACAATATGCAAGTTGGGAATTTCCGGTATTGTTTTTTTAATCCTGACAGGATTCAGTACAAATTTGACAGATTCAGACATTTCATTTGCCCCCCTTTCAGTGTATAATATAACATCGACATAAAAGAAAATCAATTCCCGAAAGGAGAAACTTATGGCAAACTTGATCGACAATGTCTGGCTGTGGGGACAGACCCCCAATTCCCATCACGCCTGTGCCGCTTATCATCTTCCCGGTGTCAACCGTATGACCCCAAAAGAAGGATGCAAATTTTTCGGCATCC
The DNA here is from genome assembly GCA_045605205.1 of Victivallaceae bacterium. Lineage (GTDB taxonomy): Bacteria > Verrucomicrobiota > Lentisphaeria > Victivallales > Victivallaceae > UBA1784. The sequence continues at coordinate 27,494 of JAZUPO010000178.1, read as the reverse complement.
GCAACTGCTGCCGGGTGGCTATGAGCAAAGGCCCCTTCCCCCCCTTTGATGATGAAACCGCCGATCTCAAAGATATGGAACACGTTATATGGTCCATTCTGGGAGCAGGGGGCGTCCACCGGAATGAAGAAACCACCGGCGACCTGGAAGAAGTGATCCGTCAGGCTCAAATGTTCCCCAATGTTTCCGGAGCCATTATGGACGACTTTCTGCTCAACGACACCCGGAGAAACTGGTATCCCCCTGAAAAACTGCAGCAGATGAAAGAACGTTTATGCCGTGAAGCGGGCCGTCCGATGGAATTGTGGACCGTTTATTACGACCGTGAAATGGATCTTGATGTATATGACTATCTTGAAGTATTTGATGTCATCACTTACTGGACCTGGTACGGGGAACATATCCTTGATCTTTCCCAAAATCTGGAACAGCTCTTTAAAAAATATCCGCAGAAAAAAATTATGGCCGGCTGCTATATGTGGGACTACGGCAACGGCAGACCCCTGCCGCCTGAACTTATGGAACTGCAGCTGGAAACCTACCGGAAATATATGATTGCCGGTAAGCTGCAAGGCTTTATTCTCTGTTCCAACTGCATTGCCGATCTGGGCATTGCCGCCGTGGAACAGACCCGGCAGTGGCTTTTGCAGCACGGAAATGAAACACTTTAATCCATTCTGTCCCCCCCATAAAAGAGGAGATCAACTGATGCAACAAAGATTTTCCCTGCTTCCCCACCGTTTCTCCGGGGATTCCCGACTTTCCCCGGTGCCTTTCACCTTGATAGAACTTCTTGTAAGCAAAACTTGTCAAATATGTGTTTATATCTTGCGAAAAATTACCTCTTGCCTTGATACTTGCCGTTGCAATTCTTCAAAATGCGGGATTGTCGGTTTTGCGGATGCAAAAACGGCAATCCACCAAAAGTTTTTGGCAAGGATGAATGGGGTCGCGGGGAGGAAGGGAGAACCTTTTTTCAAAAAGGGTTCCCTTCCTTCCCCGGCTCCTTTCACCTTGATCGAACTTCTGGTTGTGATTGCTATTATCGCTATTCTGGCTGCTATGCTGCTGCCGGCATTGAATCAGGCCAGAGAACGGGCCAAGTCCGTTACTTGCGTCAATAATCTCAAACAGCAATCTTCGGCCTATATGTCTTATGTGTCAGATTATAACGGTTTTTATCCGACTCCTTATCCGGGGCAGACAACGGCAGTGGATTTCGGTTACAAGGTTGTTGGATATTATACCGGTTCACTTGCTTTGGGGCAGCTTAATCCCTATTTTGGTCTTGAACGGCTGCAGACCCCCAGTCTGGCTGAAACTAAAAAAGTCCTGGCTGCCAACGGTTTCAAACTTTTTATGTGTCCTGTTGACATCAAAGGAAACGGATATTGGAGATCCGTCAACGGCAGCAGCCACAGCTTTTACGGAAATTCTTATCCGATGAACAGTTGCGGAAACAATACCGGCACCGGCAGTGCTCCTGCAACACCTTACAACAAGACGGCTCCATTTTTGGGGCTTCCCGGCAAAAAAACTTCGGCTGTCCGTTCGATTTCCAAGTGTATTATGGCTTCAGAAGACGGAGCCGACACAATGCAGAATATCGCCAAAGGTTCAGGCGGATTCAATTTCCGCCCCAATCATTCACCGACCAATCTGGGGTATAATGTCCTCTTTACCGACGGGCACGCCGGTATGATTTATTTGGACAAAAGCGGACTCAAAAGGTGGACTGACCAGCTTGCTTTTGTCAGTTTGACGGCAAAGGTCGCCGCCGGTTGGTTCAATGAACCCAATATTCACACCGGACCGGGGTATACCTGGATCCCGGAAGTTCCCTGATGTCGGCACCTGAGCAGGAGCGTGTGTGAATTTCTTTTTACAAGAATTAAAAGGATGTTGATTTCAGATGAAAAAAATATATTGTTTACTTGCGATTTTTATTTGTTTGACTGCTGCTGCCCGGTGGGATCTGGTGCGGGGAACTGCTGCTGCGGATAAGATCCCCGGCACGATCAAAGGGGAGGGGCTTTGGCAGAAAAATTTTTCTGTTTCCCCGAAAAAAAACTATCTTTTTTCAGTTGAGATCACTTCGCCTCACGAAATTTGTTTTTACTTTTCTCCTGTTTCAATGGGAGAAAAAAAGATCGCTTATACCACTCCCGGGAAAAAACAGAAACTCCTCGGATTGATTGCTTGCGATATCAATACTCTCAAGGCTCAAATGGAGATCGTATTAAAAAAAGGCACTCCCGGAGTGACGGTTGTTGAGAATATGAAACTTGTCGCCTTTGATCCTTTCAAAGTTCCTTTGGCAGTAAAAAATGTTTCAACAGTGACCCGTCTTGACAGCCGGAGTGCGATCATCCTGCCTTCAGACAAAAAACTCAGGGATATCCTGCAGAAAACTGCCCGGAAAATCAGTGAAAAATTGGGGGGGATCCCTATTGTTGATGATTTGCAGGCTTGCGAAAAAGATGTTCCCATTCTCCGCAGCGAGTATGCCGGAAAAGATCTTATTATTGTGGGAAACTTGAACAATAACCGTGCTTTCTGGCCCGCCTACACCCGGACTCTTGCCGGGGCGGATGCTTTTTATCCCGGCGGCAATGGATATGAACTGCGTACTGCAGTCAACGTTTTGAGCAACGGCAAAAATCATATCATTATTGGCGGTTCAACCCCGGAGGGGCTCCTGCGGGGAATGGAAAAATTCCTCTTGGTCTGCAGTCGTGAACAGAAAATGCTTCTGGATGTTCAACTGGCAGGAAACTGCCTTAAAACAGTCAATGCCGATATGTCTGACTGGAAAAAGAATAAAGGGAAGTTGCCCGGCACGTCTCCCGGTTACGATGCTGTGCGCCGCTGGTATCATCACGCATTGATGTATTACTGGACGGGAAATAAATTCTATCGGGCTATGGCAAAGAAATTCTTTGCTCCTGTCATTACTCAAAAAGCCTATACTCATCACTACATTATGGAGTGGCTTATCTTGACCTGGGAGGTGACAAAAAACAGCAATTTGTACACTGCCAAAGAGAAAAAGGCTATGGAAGAACTCCTCTTTGCCAACTATGTGGAATTGCAGACCGGATTGGATGTCAAATGGCAGCGTCCCCTTGTGCCGCCTTACCGGAACGTCCGGATCAACTCCCGCCACGTGACCGCTCCTCTTTGGTGTCAGCTTATGATGAGCGACTATCTTTACCGGAACGTGTTTCTTACCGGGGAAGTTGCTGAATTGGTGAATTACACAAGAAACGAGGTTATGGCGGCGGTATATCACATTGCCAATGATCGTTCGCGGCCCACTTCAGACTTTGAAAAAGGGGACAATTATGCGGAGCTGCCACTTGCTGTGTTCCGTTATGCGTTCCGCTTCAATGAATTTGGTGTTTTCAAGAGCAGACAGGCACAGAAATGGGGGAATTTTCAACACTTTTCCAACTCAGAACGGGACAGTGTCCTTTTCGGAAAATTTCAGCGTTTTTCAATGATCGCCGCCGTGCTCGGAAGTTACTACCGTGACCCTGAAATAAAATATTATGAAGTCAATTCCCCCGGGGGCAAATGGAGCAGAGCGATGTTTGCCGACCGTTATCCCAACAATATCGGCTCTTACAACAACGATCTGGTTCCCGCTCTGCCCAAAAAAGATTTCAAACTTCATTTGATGTTGCTGCCCTCCTTTGAACAGGGATTCTTCCCCTTTGGAGAGGCGGTGAAAAAAAGATATCCTGAACTTAAAGAAAAATCCCCCCTGATCGCTGCTGTTATGCGTAACGGATATAAAGAGGACTTCACCGTGTTTGGAATGACCGGTATGAACGGTATCACCAAAGGAATAAGCGGAGAAGTCGTACATCTTTCTTTCCGCAGACGTAATTTTCTCAATTCCACCTGGACTTCCGTTTACAACCATAACTCCGGTCTGCCTCTTGAAAAAAATACGCTTCATATCACCCGCAGCTCCCAGAGCCTCAATGAAGAACATACTGCTCCTCAAGGGGGATTTCTGGAATGGTGTTTCGATTTAGGGGGACGACAGGGATTTTCGTGCCGCTTTACTGATGCCAACGGAACTGTCTGGAACCGGGCCGCTGTAATGCTCAATCCCGATCAGATCGTTGTGCACGATACCCTTGTTGCCGAAAAGAGCGATCATTACAATGTCGCCATTGTCTGGCGCCCGGGAGGAAAGTATATTCTTCCTGCAGCTGTTGATACGCTTTACACACGGCACGGGAAATGCCTGTTTTCCATTAATATGTCCGGAAAAGGCTTCAAACTCAAGACCAATACGGATTCCTATCTGAAAAAAGAAAGTGAAAAACTCCTTTCGTTCTTTTCCTTTGACGGCAAACTTGCAAAAGGCGAGAGCATCAGTGCCGCTTCTTTGCTGCAAGTCAATAAAAAGAGCAAAGTGTACGATTGCGGCAATGGCAGAGTGCTGATTTTTGACAATGGAAAAGCGGTTGCTGAGTTACGCATCACAAGAGCCGGTCTGGTGGAAATTTCCCGGAATTTCCTTGCCGCAAGCAATGTGAAAGAGATTTGTGTCGGAACGCATAAAATCAAAGTTGCCGACCAGCCGACCGATGTTTTCTGGGGATTGCAGAAGGGCAGCTGCTACCGGAGCAAAGCCGGATTCCGCCGGGTCCCCGCCGCTGAAAATAAAAGAGTCCGTGAGATTTGTCACGCTTACCTTGATTCTCTGAAGATCCCTGCTGATTCTCAAAAGCAAAGTGAACGTGCTGAGGTTGAAAAGAAAAACAATTATCAACTCCTCTGGAAAAACAATATCCTTAAGCATAGAGAAGTTTATTCAAGTTCCGGCAAACCGGGACAGGTTTTTGATGTGGGACGGGTTGCAGAAGTCGCCTATTGCAGATCTCTTGCCGTAGGAGAAGTGCTGCCTCCCTATCTTGAATATTCCGTTGATGGCAAAACATTCAAAAAACTTGTTCTCGCCGATCCCGTCTGGCAAGAGGGCGTCTGGACTCACAATTACGGCAACATCGCTTTGAGAAAGCAGGGCTTTCAGGAACTTGAATTGCCCCGGAAGATCAAAGGCCGCTTCTTCCGTCTGCCCGGTAAAGGACGGATCCAGCTCCATTTCAGTGATGTTGCCAAACCTTTGGGGACTCCCAGAATATTGGAAACAGATCCCTTTATCATTGTTTCTCCTGAGATCGTCAAGATTTATCCCAGAGCCTATAATTATGACAACACCCTCTGGGGAGCATTGGATCATTCCGGAAAAACACTGTTTATTAAAAAGAACCAGCTTGCTCCTCACGAAATAAAATTTACCGACTTCCCGGCAAAAAACAGTGTCTCAACAGCCTATCCTGACGGCAGACTGCGTTTCTATGACCGTGCCGGAAAGGAAATTATGGTGATAGATACCATTGAAGAACTTAAAGGATTCCATAAGAAATACGGCCGCAACAATACCCGTCATCCGGCGGGAGGATTTGCTTCGACTTATTCTCTGGGCTCCTGGGGAAAACCGGCACAATTGGTGACTGCCCGTTATGGACAAATGAGCTTTTTTCACGGTTCAGGCCAGATGCAGGGTGTCCGGGCAGGAGGTGTCTACTGTGTGAGCTATATGCTTCCCCGGGGAGCGGATTTCAACGGGGACGGATACGATGAAATACTTGCGATGTCTTGCAGTTATCTGATCCACTGCTCCGGCAAAGAACACGCGTCTGCTCCTCTGCCGGGAACGACCTGGCCTCAGGCTTTTGACGGAGTGACGCACCGTATGCCGAGCTGGTGGAGTATCGGATACGGCACCTGGGGACCGAAAGTTTTTGCCTTCAAGGCACTGCCTTTCAAAGGGAAAGTCCGTTATGCCGCTGCTGTCAGCCGCATCTTTATGTTTGTTTACGATGCTGCTGCCAAAAAATATGCCTGGCACTGCAAGTTCCCGACTCCTGTCGCTGCTGCCGATATCAAAGCTGTCGGAACCGACCGCTGGCTTGCTGTTACCGCAGGAGACGACAGTGTCGTGACACTTTATCAATGGCGGACTCCCGGTGAAGTACCGCAGATTTTGGGCAAGTACACTTTTGACGACGAATTGCGGGCTGTGGCTGTTTCAGATACAGGCCGGGTTTTTGCCGCAGGAAATAAAGGAATATATGAAATAACAAAAGGCAAAGCAGTCAAACACATTGAAGGCAGATTCACCGATGTGAAATGTCGCGGAAATGAGCTTCTCTGTGCCGCCGCAGATGGCACTGTCAGTGCTTGGAAAGAGAGATGATTTATGAAAAAGATCCTTATTGCAACTGCTCTTACCGGATTCAATGATGAGTTCTGGAGTCCCGTTGTTGAAAAAAAACTTTTGGAATACGGTTTTGAAATCGAACATTTCTTCAAACAGGGATTGACACTGGCTGATCTGCCCGTCGATCCCGATGTGGAGGCTGTGGTGACCAGCTGGGGGTCTCCCTGCTTTACCGCAAAGGTTTTTGAAAAACTGCCGAACTTGAAATTTCTCGGGCATTGTGCCGGTTCTGTTGCCGCAGTGGCGTCTCCTGAATTTTACGCCAAAGGAGGACGTATCTTTTCTGCCAATTACGTTATGGCAACTGCTGTGGCTGAATGGGATCTGCTTATGACTTTATTGCACAGCCGCAACCTTTTTGGCAGCGGCTCTGTCAAAAGCGGCGAACTGATGGACTGGGAGCAGAAGTTCAATATGGGGAACTTGCGTGAAAGCGTTATCGGCTGCTGGGGATTCGGGGATATTACACGCCATTTTCTCAGAATGTTGAAACCTTTGAATATAGGCAAGATCCTGGTGGCGTCAAAACACGCAGATGCAGCAGAACTTGCTGAATACGGTGCCGAAAAGGTGGCCTTTGCCGATCTTTTTCCCGAATCCGATATGATCCACTGTCTCGTGGGCGTGACTCCCGATACCTGGCACGGAATCGGAGCAAAGGAACTTGCCGCTCTCAAAGATGGGGCGGCCATTATTAACGGTGGACGGGCCGGTTTGATCGACGAAGAAGCTCTCTGCCGGGAACTTGCCGCCCGGAGACTCTATGCTTATCTCGATGTCTTTTATGAAGAACCTCTCCCCGCAGCTTCTCCCCTGTACACGATGCCCAATCTGGTTATGACTCCTCACAACGCAGGCTATCCCGGAAGAAAGGAATTTTTGCCTTTCCTGCTGGATGAATTCAACCGGGCGGCAAAGGGGGAAAAGTGTCTGTGCGAGATCTCTGCCGACCGGCTCAGAACAATGACTGTGGAACAGTTGGGAAAGAAAAAATAACAACATTATCTCCGGCGGACTTGTAATATAGGCGTGTTTGCTTTATATTATAAAGTCGCTTGAAAAATAAGGTATTGAAATTTTTATGAATATAACTTATGATTTGCTTCACTCTCCCGGAAATCCCAGGAATTCGGAGGGCTCTTTTATCCGCTTGAATGACGGGCGGATTATGCTGATCTATACCCGTTATCAGGGAAATCGCGGGGGAGATCACTCATATGCCGATCTGGTGGCACTTTTTTCAAACGACAATGGCAGAAGCTGGGGCGATGAACAGATGATCGTGAAAAATGATGCGGTCAACGTAATGAGTGTGTCTTTGCTGCGTTTGCAGGACGGCCGTATCGCTTTGGCCTATATCAGAAAATCCCTTATTCCCGGCTGTGCCTGTTCTGAAGATGTTGAAGTGTGCGATTGCCGTCCCCTGATCCGGTTTTCTGCTGATGAAGCAGAATCCTGGAGCGAACCCATTGATATTTGCGGGTATCCTTCAGCCACCTATATGGTCTTTAACAATGACCGTCTGGTGCAGCTTTCAAACGGCAGACTTATCGTTGCGGTCGCACATCATCACGTCTGTGCCAAAGGGGCTATGGCCGCCCGAGCTGAAGGATTTTTCTTCCTCTCTGATGACGGCGGTGCCACCTGGCGTGAATCCAAAGAGTGCTGTTACGGCCCCCAATGGCTGACCAGCGGTCTGCGGGAACCCGGTGTGATCGAACTTAAAGACGGTACTGTTATGGCCTGGTGGCGGACTAATTCCAGATGTCACTACAAGGCTTTTTCGCAGGACGGCGGCGAAAGTTGGTCTGTGCCTGTGCCTGCTCCTGAATTTATCGGGCCTGAGGCTCCTCTTTCTATGAAGCGTGATCCGGAAACAGGTGTTCTTTATGCTGTCTGGAACGACTGGAGCCCGGAACGGTCTGTGGCTTTCAAAAAGGGGGTTTGGGGCAGAACGCCCCTTGTTATCGCCAAAAGCTGCGACGAAGGAAAAAGCTGGACAAATCACGTTGTTATCGAATCTGAACCCGATCACGGTTATTGTTACACGGCAATGCTCTTTCTGGGAAAGAACGAACTGCTCCTTGAGTATTGCTGCGGCGGTGGCGGTGAGGGACAGATCCCCTTGTATGACTCAAGGCTCAGAGTCCTTGATCTTGACCGCTTGAATGGAGAAACTGAATAATGTTTTCCAAATTGGACGCCTTTCTTGATGAATTGCTTGCCAGCGGCATCCCCGGGAACGATTGTCTTGTCTGCCGCAATGGTGAAGTGATCTACCGTAAATATTCAGGCTTTGCCGACAAAGAGCAAAAACAGCCTTTGAACGGTAATGAAAAATATCAGATTTTTTCCTGTTCCAAGCTGATCACCTGCTGTGCCGCGTTGCAGCTCTGGGAAAAGGGATTGTTCCAACTGGATGACGAATTGAGCCGTTATCTGCCTGAATATGCCCGGATGACAGTGAAAACTTGCGACGGCGGTGTGAAAGAAGCAGTCAATCCCATTACTCTGCGTCATCTTTTTACGATGACGGCGGGGTTCAACTACGATTTGCAATCCAAATCCATCAGGCGGGCTGTTGATGCGACTTCCGGGGCTTGCCAGACCCGGGAAGTGATCCGCTTTCTGGCTCAGGAGCCTTTGGAGTTTGAACCGGGAACCAAGTGGCAGTACAGTCTCGCTCACGATGTGCTGGCTGCTGTCGTTGAACTCCTTTCGGGGATCTCTTTCAACGATTATGTGACCAAAAATATTTTTGATCCCCTGGAAATGTCTCAGACCACCTTTCTGCTGCCGGCAGCAGAATATGATACGCTGGTGCCTTTGTACAGAGAGAGTCCGCAGGATACCCGTTTGACTCCCCTTGACGGCGTCGGTAATCACGGTGCGGGCCCCTACCGGTTGGGTGTTTGTTATGCAAGCGGCGGTGCGGGAGCCGTTTCCACTGTCGAAGATTACAATAAGCTGCTCCAATCTTTGTGCTGTGATGAGCGTATATTGAAACGTTCTACCATTGATTTGATGCGTACAGACCAGTTGAGTGAAAATCTTGCTCAATATGTTGCAACCGGAGAAGGATACAGCTGGGGGCTGGGAGTCCGTTGCCCCCGGAATGGAGACGGTCGCAGAAGTGACTTCGGCTGGGGCGGTGCCGGTGGAGCTTATTATTCCATCGACCTTTCCCGGCAGGTGACGATCCTTTATATGCAGCACGTTATATGCTCCACTGCCGGTGCCAGGCGGATCACGATCCGGGATATTGTTCACGAAGCTGTGGATAAAATGTAAAGTCAATTACTTTAAGGAGTAAAATTATGTATTGTAAAGAAAATCTTGATTCTGTTGAAAAGTTGGATGCTTTTCTTTCCATCCCTCACGAGGGCGTCGTTGAAATGATGAAGCGTCTCCCCGGTGACATTATGATTCTCGGTATTGCCGGAAAAATGGGTGTCACTATGGGAATGCAGGCTGTGGAAGCTATTAAAGCTGCCGGCGTTGACAAAAAGGTTTACGGTGTGGCCCGCTTTTCCAATCCTGAAGAAAAGACCAAACTCGAAAAGGCCGGTGTCATCACCATTGCCTGTGATCTTTCTGACCGTGAACAGGTCAATCAGTTGCCCAAGATCCCCAATATCATCTTTATGGCCGGACGTAAATTCGGCACCGGCGGCAGCGAGGAATTGACCTGGGCGATGAATGTGTTGGTGCCCGCTCTGGTGGCTGAACACTTCAAAGAAAGCCGTATCGTGGCCTTTTCAACGGGATGTGTCTATCCTCTTATGAGTGTTAAAGAAGGCGGATGCAGTGAAGAAGTTCCGCCCGCTCCCGTGGGGGAATATTCTCAGTCCTGTCTGGGACGGGAACGAATTTTTGAATACTATTCCAAAAAGAATGGCACCAAAGTCCTGCTTTTCCGTCTTAATTACTCTGTGGATCTGCGTTACGGCGTGCTGCACGATATCGGCCGTTCTATCTGGGCCGGTGAACCTGTCAACAACACTGTGGGCTATTTCAACGTGATCTGGCAGGGGGATGCCAATGCCGCCGCTCTGCGGAGCCTTGAACTTGCCGACAGCCCTTGTGCCATTCTCAATGTGACCGGTCCTGAGACTGCCACGGTGGAAAAGGCGGCAAAGATTATGGGCGAAGTTATGGGCAAAGAGGTGAAGTTCGCCGGAACTCCCGGAGATTTGAACTATCTCAATGATTCTTCCAAGATGTGTTCTCTTTTCGGCTATCCCCGTATGAGTCTTGACGAAATGATCCGTCTGCAGGCCAAGTGGATCGCTGACGGCGGTATTTCTATCGGTAAACCTACTCACTTTGAAGTCAACAATGGAAAGTTTTGAAAAATGAAAAGAGTTTCAGATATTGCTCCTGAAGTATTGAAAAAAGTCCGCGAGGGGGTGGCGATCCCCGCTCAGGTGCTTGCACTGGATGAAAACCGCAAGTTCGCTCCCAGATATCAGCGTGCCCTGACCCGTTATTTCATCGACTGCGGCGTGGGCGGTATTGCTGTGGGGGTCCACTCCACTCAGTTTGCCATCCGTGACCCCAAAGTGGGACTTTTTAAGCCGGTTTTGAGTGAAACTTCACGTTTTATCGATGAATGGTGTGAACGTACCGGCAAAAAGATCCTCAAGGTGGGCGGCGTTTGCGGCCGTACTGAACAGGCTGTGGCTGAGGCTGAGTTTGAGCTTGCCAACGGATATGATGCAGCACTCCTTTCTCTGGCGGCAATGAAAAATGATTCCATTGACGCAATGCTTGAGCACTGCAAGGCTGTTTCTGAAGTAATGCCCATCATCGGTTTCTATCTGCAGCCCAGTGTGGGCGGCAGGATCCTGCCTTATGAATTCTGGCGTGAATTTGCCAAAATTGAAAATGTCCTTGCCATTAAAATGGCTCCCTTTAACCGTTACTGCACCTTTGATGTGGTGCGGGCCGTTGCTGAGTCCGGCAGAGATGACATCGCTCTGTACACCGGTAATGATGACAATTTGCTTCTCGATCTTTTGACCGAGTATGACATCAACGGTAAAAAGCTCCGCATCAAGGGCGGACTTCTGGGCCACTGGTCCGCCTGGACCAGGAAGGCTGTGGAATTGCTGGACGAACTGCACGCCCTTATTGCAAGCGGAGCTCCCGTTCCCCAGGAACTTTTGACCCGTGCCATCAAGATCACCGACTGCAATGCAGCCTTTTTTGATCCCGCTCACGGTTTTGCCGGATGTATCCCCGGACTGCACGAAGTTCTGCGCCGTCAGGGACTGCTCCCCGGTATCTGGTGCATCGACCCTGAAGAGGTGCTTTCTCCCGGACAGGCTGATGAGATCACCCGTGTCCACGATGCTTATCCTGAGCTGCACGACGATGCTTTTGTCGCTGCCAATCTGGAAAAATGGCTGGCTGACTGAAAAGTTGGCGTTTCTTATAAAAAGTCTGCTGGTGCCTGCGGAAAAAGGCGGACAGCAGACTTTTTTTGCCGGAAAAGAAAAATTTGAAAATAGGTTTTCATCATTGTATACTGGAATTTTCAGAGAGAGAATTTTTCAGGAGGTGAAAATATGAAAAAATTGTTTTCTTTTCTGGCGGGAATTTTTTGTTCATTATTCTGGAACGGCTGCAGTGATCCCACAACGGCGGGGATCCCGGCAGTGACCCCTTTTGACATCAAAGCCTATGCCGGACGCTGGTATGAGATCGCACGGATGCCCAACTGGTTTGAAAAGGGAATGAGTAACGTGTGTGCCCTTTATTCCCTTGAGCCTGACGGCTCCGTCAAGGTGGTCAACAGCGGTATCAAAAACGGCCGCCCCAAGTCGATTACCGGAAAAGCGTGGTTTGCGGTCCGGCCCGAAGTCGGAGAATTGCGGGTACGTTTTTTCTTTCCCTTTTCCGGAATTTACAAGGTCATCAAGGTGGACAATGCCTATACCGTTGCAGTGGTCGCAGGGGGGGATTATTCTCAGCTCTGGATCTTGGCACGCACGCCGGATTTGCCGGAATCTGAGCTTGAAAAACTGCTGCAATGGATCACGCTTTTGGGATTTGAAACACAAAATTTGATTTTTACAGAACAAAAATGGCAGAAAAAGTGTGAATAATCGTTTTTTTGTCTCTTTTTGATTTGTTTTTTACTCTTTGTGAAGTTAAATTATATCTTTAAAAGATATAACAGTCCAAAAACAGAAAATAAGGGAGACAGCGTTGGTATGGCTGATGTGATATTCAATCCCGCAGTCCGGTGGATCTGGGATGCTGCCAAATGCGGAAAAATAGATTCTTACAAAGCATTCAGAAAAACTTTTAACCTTGATGAACTTCCCGGAGCGGCAGCAATTCAAATCGCAGCTGACACTTCTTTTGCTCTTTATGTCAACGGTATCCGGGTGCCCGGAGGACAGTTTTCCGATTATCCGACTGACCGTACTTACAGTACCCTTGATATTGCTTCTTATCTGAAAAAAGGGCGTAATGTGATCGCTGTTTCAGTTCATTATCTGGGCACCAAGTTCCACGTTTATCTACCGGGGACAGCTTCTTTGAAAGCGGTTGTTTTTTCCGGACGGGAGATCATCTGTGCCACAGACGGCAGTTGGAAATGTGCTGATGAACCGGGATTCCTTTCTTACTCCGGGCGCAAGATGACTCCCCAGGCGGGGTTCATCTTTGAATATGATGCCCGTAAAGAAGTTCCCTGGCAGAAGGCGGACTTTGATGACAGTCAGTGGGAAAATGCAGGCGTGTATACCGACGAAGAAGCTCCTTTGACTCTTTCGCCCCGGCCCGTGCGGCAGCTTGAAGAAGATTCTGAACTGCCCTGTGCCTTTAACGCGGGGGGCTGGCTGGTCAGAGAGGAAGAACCCGGAAAAATGCCGGGGAAAATGTGCTTTGAGGATTTGTTCCGTCCTGCACTCAAACAGGAGCTGCTGGATCTTGAATTTATGGTCAATGATCCTGTCCTTGCCCGTTCCGGTCTGACATTTGACTTTGCTTCAGAGCGTTTTGTCAAGCTGCAGCCTTTACCTCAGGAAAGTTCTGTCAACGGGGCAATGCTGATCCTGGATCTGCAGCAGGAGGAGTGCGGTTATCTGCATTTGCGTTTCAAGGCCGGTGCCGGAACCATTGTTGATATCGCCCACGGTGAACATCTGGCTCACGGCAGAGTCCTCAGTTCCACCACCAGTTACAGTTTTGCTGACCGTTACATCTGCAAAGAGGGGCTGAACGACTTTGTTTATCCCCACCGCAGAGTCGGCTGCCGTTATATTGAGCTGCACATTACGGGAATTACAGGCGAATTTGCTCTTAATGGTGTTTCTCTGATCCCTGCCAATCTGCCTCTGCCTGAAGCAGCAGAATTCACTTGCGAAGACGGAACTTTGCTCCGTCTCAACGAGATTTCACGCCGGACGATGAAACTTTGTATGCACGAACATTACGAAGATTGCCCCTGGCGGGAACAGGCTCTCTGGAACTTTGATGCCAGAATACAGATGCTCCTCGGATATTATGTGTGGGGCAATTATGACTTTGCCGCGGCATCTCTGGAACTGATGCGGAAATCCTGTGTCAAGGGATTCCTTGCTCTGACGGAGCCGGGAGATGGGACTTTAAGGACCATCCCGATGTTCAGTTTTGCTTACATTGTCGCTTTGCGGGACCGGCTGCTTTTCGGAGATTTCTGGGAAGATCTTAAACTTCATCTGGTGACTGTTGATGAAATCATTGACAATGCACTTCAATATAAGGACGGCGAACTTTACTATCTGCCTGAAGATCCCCGGTTCTGGCACTTTTACGAGTGGGTGGGGGAAATTTCACAAATGAGCAGATTCCCCCAATCGCTCTGGAACCTTTATCTTTTTGAAGCTCTCGGTGCGGCGGCTTTCCTTCACGATGCTATGGGCAACAGAGAAAGAGCTCTGCTCCTTGAAGAAACCGCTGGAAAGCTGGGAAAAGCTGTGGAAGAAACTTTCAGAGAAGCTGAATTTTACGGTGTGGAACTTCCGGGGAAAAACCGTTTCAACTACGCTCTTACTCAATGTTTGATGATCGTCCACGGACTTGTTCCGGAAGAAAGGATGCCATTACTGTGGCAATCATTTGATTCCGGCAAACTGATTGAAGTGTCTACTCAAAATCAGCTTTTTGAAATGGAAGCGTTGATGAGTTGTACACCGGAGTCCAGAAAGAAATATGTGGAAATTCTTTATCGCAAGTATAAGCCAATGCTTGATTATGGTGCCACCACCACCTGGGAAACCGGGCACGGTGTCTCAGATATGGGGGGCAACGGCAGCCTCTGTCACGCCTGGAGTTCCATTCCTGTGGCCTATTCCGGCAGATATCTGCTGGGGATCCGTCCCGTAGAGCCCGGATTCGGAGCTTTTACCGTCAAGATCGCTCCCGGCAATCTTACCCACGCCGCAGGAGAGGTGCCGACACCCCACGGCAGGATCCGTGTCGAGTGGCACAAAGAGAGCAACGGCGGACTTGCCGTCAGGGTCGGTGCACCGCCCCAATGTCGTGTCATACCGCAACAATATCCGGAATTTCCGGTTAATTCCTGGGAGGAGATAAAATGAAACAGGAAAAATTTTTCAAAGAAGCGTGTGAGATCTACGCCGCTCAGGGCGTGGATGTGGAGTCTGCCCTGAATGCTGCCGCCGCGGTGGAAATTTCGATCCACGCCTGGCAGGGCGATGATGTGATGGGATTTGAAAGCGACAGCTTTTCACTGACCGGCGGCTGTCAGGTGACGGGAAACTATCCCGGCCGTGCCCGCACGGCTGATGAATTGCGCAAGGATCTGGATTTTACCCTTGACCTTGTGCCCGGTGCACACAGAGTGGGATTGCAGGGACATCAGGTGGATAAAATGCTGCCCGGAGTTGACCGGGACCGTTTCACGATCGAAAACTTTTCCCGCTGGCTGGACTGGGCAAAAGAGAAAAAATTGCATCTTGATCTGGCTCCCGCATTTTACGGTCACGAAAAACTGATCCATAATTTGTCCCTTTCACATCCTGACCGTGAGATTTCCAAATTCTGGATCGATCACGGGATCGCCTGCCGCAAGATCGGTGAGATCTTCGGTAAAGAACTGGGAAGTCCCTGTATCTGCAACTTCTGGGCTCCTGACGGTTTCAAGGATACTCCGGTTGACCGCTATGGGGCAAGACAGCGGCTTATGGATGCTTTGGATGAGTGCTTTGATGAACCTATTTCAGAAGAGTACGAAAGAGATGCTGTTGAAGCAAAACTTTTTGGTATCGGTTGTGAAAGCTGCACTGTGGGCTCTCACGAATTTTATATGCTTTACGGTGCCACAAGGGGAAAAATGCTCTGTTTTGACTCCGGGCACTTCCACCCCACGGAAGTTATTTCAGATAAACTTTCAGCTTATTTCTGTATGATGGATGAATTGCTGCTCCACGTCAGCCGCGGCGTCCGCTGGGACAGTGACCACGTGCTGACCCTTAACGATGAACTTCTTGCCATCGCCCGGGAATGTGCCGCGTATGATTATCTGGAAAAAATCCATATTTCACTGGATTACTTTGACGCCAGTATCAACCGCACAGCGGCGTGGATCATCGGCACCCGGAATTTCCGCAAGGCTCTCCTGATCGCCCTGCTGGAACCCCGGAGTGCCCGTGCTGCAGAAAGACAGTTTGATTACACCGGCCGCCTTGCTGCTCAGGAAGCCGCCAAATCACTGCCCTGGGGGGCGGTTTGGAATGAGCTCCTTGCCCGTTGGGATATGCCCGATGATTTCCAGGTGATGGATTCCATCCGGGACTATGAAAAGCGGGTGCTTGCTCACCGCGGATAAGGAAAGAAATTCCCGGCAGAGTTACTTTTGTCTGCCGGGAATTTTCTGTTTTGCGGAAAAAGATTATGAATGCCACACTTTCTTACCGTTCCACGGTCAATGCCTGTTATACAGCCAATTTTATAGGAGCTCTGGTCATCAATCTGACTCCTGTGCTGTTTATTCCTCTGAAAACCCTTTACGGATTGAGCTATACCCAGTTCGGCATACTGCTGGCGGCAAACTATGTGACCCAGGTTGCCGCTGATATACTTTTCAGCTGGCCCGTTGACCGTTACGGCTGCCGTCCCTTTGCCATTCTTGCCCCGGTGCTGACTATTGTCGGATATCTCGTTTTTGCCCTGTCGCCTGTGTTGTGGGAAAATCCTTTTCCCGGATTTCTGGCAGGGACGATCCTCTTTTCGGCAACAGGGGGACTTTTGGAGCTGATGCTCAACATCATCATCAATGGTATCCCGGGAGAACAGAAAGCGGGGATGCTGAGTGTACTTCATTCCTTCTATGCCTGGGGACAGCTGACTGTTGTATTGCTTTCAACTTTGGCTCTCTGGTACTTCGGGATCTCCAACTGGCAGTGGATCGTGGCCGGTTGGGCTGTTTTGCCCTGTATCAATATCTGGCAGTTCAGCACCTGCCGTATGCCGCCCCGGATCCCGGAAGAAGAGCGGCAGGGAGCCTCATTTTTGCTGAAACAGAAATATTTTTATTTTCTCATTATTCTGATCGCCTTCAGCGGTATGTCTGAACTTTCAATGCCGATGTGGAGTTCTGCCTTCCTTGAAAGGGCAATCAAACTTCCCAAGATCGTCGGAGATACCCTGGGGGTGTGTATGGGGGCCCTTATGCTGGGAACGGGAAGGCTGTTGTACGGACTTTTCGGTGAAAAACGTGATGTACTTCCCTTTATGATCCTGGGGGCTGCGGGAGCGGTGGTGCTCTATCTGATTGCAGGATTTTCCGGGAGTCATATTGCCGCCCTTGCCGGGTGTGCTTTGTGCTGTCTTGCCACAAGTTTGCTTTGGCCCGGAAGTGTGGTGCTTGCAAACAAAACATTTCCTCTTGCCGGAGCGTGGCTTTACGCGATGCTTGCCGCAGGAGGCGATATAGGAGCCGCTGCCGGACCGTATATGTTGGGCATCATTGCGGATAATGCCCCGATGTGGCCTGTTTTGTCTGAGCTTTTCAGCCAAACTTCTCTTACTCCTGAGGAATTCGGCTTACGCTGTGCTTTGGGAATGGGCGCTGTTTTTCCGTTGATAACTTTGGGTTTGCTGTTGTGGTTCAGGGAAAAAAAGTACCCGAAAAGCGAAAGAAACTTGCAAAAAGTGGAAAGTTGTGGTATCTTATAACCATAAAATTTTCAAGGGAAAAAGATGATAAGAATACTTTTTGTGTGCCACGGAAATATCTGCCGCAGTCCTATGGCAGAGTTCTGTATGAAATATCTCGTCGATTCTTCCGGCAGGGCAGGGGAGTTTGAAATCGCTTCAGCTGCCACCAGTACCGAGGAACTGGGCAATCCTGTGTATCCTCCTGCCAGACGGCTTCTCAACAGCAAAGGCATTGATTGTTCCGGAAAATTCGCCCGGCAGATCACTGCAAAAGATTACTCTTATTACGACCTTATCATCGGTATGGATAATGCCAATATGCGTAATATGAAACGCTTTTGGAACGGAGATCCTGAAAACAAACTTCGCCTGCTTCTTGATTATACCGGGTGTCCCGGCGAGGTGGCAGACCCCTGGTACAGCGGCGATTTTGAAACGACCTGGAACGATGTGTTTGCCGGATGCCGGGGATTATTGAAGCAAATCAGCCAATGAAAAAATACGATTCCTTTTATGACCTTTATAAAAAGGCGGGCCGAGCGGTTGTTACCGCTCACGGAACCAACATCGGTCACGCTCCGGCCAATTCCATTATCGGTGTCAGATCCGCCATTGATATGGGGTGTGACTTTGTAGAGTTTGATTTGCGTATTTCCAGAGACGGTATTCCTGTTCTTCAGCATAATGTCTCTCTGAAAGCCACAGCCAATGTGGAGGCAGATGTTTACGATCTTGATCTTGCTGATTTGAAAAAACTTAACTTCAGTCATTGGCAGTATTTTCCTGACGCTTCCGGCAGAACTCTGACCGAACCGCAGCTGCCGGAGTGTCCCATTACCACCTTTCAAGAGGTCCTCGAAGCTCACTGCAAAGATATTTTTATGAATATCCAGGTCTACGAAAGAGATCAGAAGGGGCTGGAATCCATTTGTGCGATCTATAAAGAGTTTGCTATGTATGAGAGAGCATTTCTCACAATGGACAACTTTGAGGAAGCAGACCGGATCAGAGCCATAGATCCTGATATCCCCTTGTGCATTCTCTGCCGGGTCAACGGCAGAACGACAATGGCGGGACTTCATTCTCTGCACGATTACGGCTGTTTCATCACGCAGCCCACATTTGGAGATATTACCCCTGAATATTGCGAAACAAGCCGCAAACTGGGGATCATTTCTAATGTTTATTACGCCAATTATGAGCGGAACGCCCGCTATCTGATCGAGTGCGGTGTGGACGGAATTTTAACTGATTACCCCGAGGTGATTCTGCCTCTGGTCAACAATAAAGGGATTTGACGATGCAAATCGGAACTTTACTGAGATGTGCCCATATCGATGAACGGAGAATTGCTTTTTTCCAGGAAATCGGACTTGATTGTATTCAAATCGCCGGAGTTTTTGAAAATCTCCTTGCACCCACTGCCGAAGCGGCGAAGGCTTCAGATGCACTTTTTGAACTTTTGAGGAAATACAATATTTCTGTTCCTACAATGTTTCTTTCTTATCCGAATCAGAATTGGGCAAACCCCAGAGAAGGCATCGGGATCGTACCTGTTGCCACCCGGACTGAGAGAATGTTGATTTCCTGCCGTCTTATGGAGTGGTGCAAACGTTACAATATTCCTTCTGTCAGCTGTCACGTAGGATTTGTGCCGGAGGAAAAGAACGATTTTTATGAACGTTTCATTCTCGATATGCAGCAGTTGGCACGTTTTGCCGCCGCTTTGGGACAGGAGTTTCTTTTTGAAACGGGTACTGAAACGGCTGAACATCTCAAGATGATCCTCGATGATATCAATGAACCCAATGTGGGGATCAATTTCGATCCTGCCAATATGCTTATTTACAATAACGGCGACCCTGCCGGAGTTGTGGATCAGCTGGGAGATAAAATCAAAGTCATCCATTGTAAAGATGCCAATCCGCCTGTTGATGCGGCTCCTATGGGCAAAGAAACTGTGCTGGGAGAGGGAAGTACCAATTTTACGGCTCTTTTGAAACGCCTTGTTTCCGGTGGATTCAATGGTCCTCTTATTATTGAAAGAGAAATCCTGCCCGGACCTGAACAGGAAAAAGATATCAAAGAAGCTGTCGCACTTATAAAATCAACTGTAAAGGGAGAAAAGTAATATGCTGAAAGTCGGAATCATCGGTGCCGGACGTATGGGCAAAGCTCACGCCGGTAATCTGGCAAAATTGCAGCGTGTCAAACTCACCGCTGTCTATGACATCAATCCAGCCCAGTCTGCGGCTATGAAAGAAAACTATCCCACTATGGAGATCAGAAATTCTTCCGCCGAACTGGTGAATGATCCTGAAGTGGAACTGATCGTCATTGCTTCCCCCACCTACTGCCACAAAGAGGGGATCCTTGCTGCTATGGCAACGGGTAAACCCATTTTTTGTGAAAAACCTCTCTGCCGTACAAAAGAGGATTTCAAGGAACTTGCCCCCCTTATCAAAGGGTACAAAAATCTTTTTGCCATCGGTTTTGTGCGGCGTTACTCTGCCGCAGTTATCACAATGCGGAATCTGATCGCTCAGGGCAAGATCGGCAAACCGATCTGTTCTTCAGTGACCTGTCTTTTCGGCGGATTCAAACGGGAATGGGGCGACTGGTTTGCCGA
Source organism: Victivallaceae bacterium (assembly GCA_045605205.1). Lineage (GTDB taxonomy): Bacteria > Verrucomicrobiota > Lentisphaeria > Victivallales > Victivallaceae > UBA1784. The sequence goes on along the minus strand of JAZUPO010000178.1, from coordinate 7,386 downwards.
TTACGATAAATCAGGGGGTGTTATGCTGGATATGCTCGCTCACCACTGCGATCTGCAGAATCTTTTTCTCGGCAAGCCGGTCAGTGTTTATGCTCAAGCGTTCCGGATGCCCAAAGATCAGGAAAAACCTCAGGATTATGTCAGTGCAACCGCTGTCTATGAAGGAAACTGCATTTGCAATCTGGAATGTTCCTGGATCCGGGCCGGAGTTTCAGATACCTTTATGACCATTCACGGTGAAAAAGGTGCTTTGAAATTTTCCGACTCTCAGGGCGTTACCTTTTACGACATCGGCGGAGCTGAAAGCAAAATTGAAATCGACGAAGGTGTCAAAGGCCATTTGCAGGAAGAAATTTCCGGCAATATGTACGCTCAGGAAATGGCAACCATCGTGGATTGCGTCCTCAATAACAAAGCTCCTCTTGCCGGTGCCGATGCGGCTATTGAGGCGATGACTTTCTGCCTCGGAATGATGGAGTCTGCTGAAACTGGAAATGTGGTTCGATTTTAAAGAAGGAAACTAAAAGGAAAAATATCCAAGTATATATCCTTATAAAGAAAATGGTTGTATAATGAAAAAATCTACATTTTTGCTGACCTTGTGTCTGTGTGTCTGCTGTTGTGCCAGAGAGTATATCGTTTCCACTTCCGGAAACGATAAATGGCCGGGAACAGCCGCAAGACCTTTTAAAACCATAAACAAGGCCGTGTCCCTTGTCAAGCCCGGAGATATTGTGACTGTCCGGGGCGGGCTCTACCGGGAACAGGTGCGGATCACCTGTTCCGGAACGGCTGAAAAACCCATTATATTCCGGGGAGCTGCCGGCGAAACGGCTTTTCTCTTCGGCGGGATCCCCATTGGTGAAACCTGGAAAAAGACTCCCGGATACCGCTTTGTTTATGAAAGTTCCACCCCCTATGCGATCAATATGCTTTTTGACTCCATATTGCTCAACCGCTATCTGGACGTGGCAGATATGAATCTGCTTGATAAGACTCCCGGTTCTTATCTGCTGGACAAAAAGAGTGGAAAACTCTATATCAATACCTTTTCCGGACGCAACCCCAATTCTATCGGCGTGGTGATCATTCCCTGGTGGGGCGGCAAAAGTGAAGCCGGACACGGCGGCGGCCGTACAGGAAATATCCTGCAGTCTTATTCTGCTGATACAACTGATCTCTACCAGATGAATAAAGGTATTATGGTCTACGGCAGTCACATTATCATTGAAAACTTTACTGTCGGTTTCTGGCCGGGACAGAATATCCGGGTCAATAAGCCTGCTCAATATGTTACTGTCCGGAACAATACGGTTTTCGGCGGTACTTGCGGCATTATGCTTTATGGTACGGTCAAGAACTGCACTGTTATCAACAATCGTGTTTTCCGGGTGGCAGGAACCGGTATCCAGCTGGCAGGAGACGGTACCAGATGTCTGGTCAAAGGCAACTATGTCTTTAACTGCGGAGCTTGTGCACCTTTCAAAGGAGCCAAAGAGGGTTCTTCCGGAAATATATTCAACATTGCCCACTATGGTGCATTCACTTACTCAGATATTATTGACAACACCGTTGTTTCCACTGACAAAGAACGCTGCGGCAAGATACTTATGCGTAATAAAGGTGCTATCCGCAGATTCACCACCCAGACCGGAAACGTATTTTACGGCGGCGGTGTCAGCTTGTATGCCGGTGAAAAGAGTTCTGCTCTTCTTGCCAACAATACCTGTTTCCAGGGACAGATCAGGATCGGTTCTTTGAAAACCGATAACAAATATGAACCCACCATTAAAGACAATCTCTTTATCCGTGACAATAATGATCCCAAATTTGCCGACGTGCACCACCGGGATTTCCGGCTGCGGCCCGACAGTTCCCACATAGGGAAAGGAGCTTTCCCCAAGGCCGGAAATATGCTCTATGTGAAACCCGACGGCAAAGGCGACGGTTCTGTGCCTGCCAAAGCCTCTTCGCTGGCTGACGCCCTGAAAAAAATCCGCGGAGCAAAGGCTGTTGTCTATATGCTGCCCGGAACTTATACCGGAAACGCTGTCATCAGCAGCGATGTCAAGATCGCCAATGCTGAGGGTGGAAAAGTCATTTTTGCCAACGGAGAACTCAAAGGGAAAGGCAATGTGACCATTGACGGGATCATTTTCAAAAACAGCACCGTGGCCGTTCAGGGAAATCTGCTTGTCAGACGTTCTGTTTTGGACAAGAGCAAAGTAGCCGGAAAAAACGTGACTCTTGAAAATGATACTTTCCGCAACAGTGCTGTCACAGGAAAGATTATCTTGCGCAACTCCTTTGTCTGCGGTACCGGAAACAGCTTTGCTGCAGACGGAATGGTCAGTGAAAACAACTGTTTCAACGTCAAAGGTGCTCTGACTGCTTTCCAGCGCAAGGTCAAAGAGGTCCACAAGAGCTTCTTCCGGGCGGTGAAACTCAATGCCGATTATACATTGCCTACCGGCAGTGCTCTTGCCTGTATGGGGATTGACTGCAGTGTTATCGGCGGACAGAAAGTTGCTCCTTTCAAACAGGATATTGTCATTGAGAACCTTCAGAGCCGTCAGATCAGTGCTGACAGTGTCCTGGTCAGCTGGGATGTTCCCCGGGGGTACTGCAATGTGAATGTAAGAGTCTCTTGCGTTGAGACCAGGAAAACTTTTTTCGGCGGTTCATCCAACCAGGGCAGACTCTACTCCACCCACGGAGAAGTTCTGGTGCAGAAACTTGTTCCCGGCTATACTTACATTTTCAAATGTTTCTACTATCCTGTTGACGGCAGCAAGATGCTGTCAAAAAATTTGAAGGTTAAAATTTCCAAAGATTTTACCCACAAGCCGGTCACTTTGAATGTCGATCCCAAGGTAAAAGGGGCCTTCCCCACCATTGGAGCGGCTTTGCTCAAGGCCGGCCCCGGAGATACCATTATCGTGGCTCCCGGAGTTTATACTGAGGAAATCAATCTTTACCTTTCCGACCTTACTCTCAAGAGCAAAGTTCCCGGCAAAGCCTTCCTCAATGTGGCAAATCTGTTTAATTATGCGATCAAGGCCACCGGTATTTCCAATTTGGTCATCGACGGTTTTCAGTTCATCGGTCTGCCCTATTCTGCCGGAGGCAAGACCCTCTGGCTCAATAATACCCGGAATGTGACTGTCCGTAACTGTTTCTTCCACCGGCCTGACAGGGGCAGGGGCGTCAGCAACATCCAGTTCCTCGGCAATCACGTTGATGGAGTTCTTGTTGAAAACTGTATGTTTGACTCCGGGTTCCACGGCATCTGGATCTATCCCGGAAAAAATGTGACTGTCCGCAACTGTTCTTTCTACGGCAACGGTGTCAATGCCATTCACGTCGGATGTGAACAGGGGTGGAAAACTGAGATCTACAACAATATTTTCCAGGATACTGTTTCCAATCACAACAGCCCCGCTGTTACTGTTGCGGAACACGGTCCCCATATCTATTGCGACTATAACATTTACTGGAAGACCAAACGAGCTCCCAGACAGTGCTACTACGGCTTCGGACGGCATAAAAAGGGCAATACTTACAGTGCCCCCTGGAGTGTGAAGAAAAGAAATATGCCGCCGACTTTGAAAGGCGTGCAGCAGCGGTTCGGCATCGAAAAACACGCTATTGAAGCTGATCCCTGTTTCACCGATGTCACCAAAGCCGACTTTACTTTGAAACCCGGTTCACCGGCAATCAAAGGGGGACGGAACGGTAAAAATATCGGCGTGGATTTTTCGATTTTCAAGTAAAAAAACAGAAGATCATATTGAAATGGCAGAAATTTTTTTCTGCCGTTTTTTTTGTGCTTTTTACCTTGAAAAAATCGTGAATTGGATGTAACTTAAAGGAATTGAAGTGAAAATGCGTAAAAATGCGTTTATGAGGGCAAAAATAAGGGTAAAACTATGAAAAAAATCACCTTTTTGCTGATGCTTTCAGCAGCCTTTTTGTGTTGCGGAAAGGAGTATTTTGTTTCCAATTCAGGAAATGATAATTCAGACGGAAGCCGGAATCATCCTTTCAAAACGATCACCAGAGCCGTCAAGGCTGTCAAACCCGGCGATGTGGTCACTGTCCGGGGCGGTACTTATCGGGAACTGGTGCTGATCCGTGGCGTGTCCGGTACGCCTGACAAGCCTATCGTCTTTCGGGGAGCTCCCGGAGAAACGGCACTTCTGACCGGAGCATTGCCTGTAAAAAACAAGTGGAAAAAAACAGCAGGTTTCCGTTTTATTTATGAATCAGTCAGCGATTTGGAAATCTGTATGCTTTTTGACTCCAAAGAGATCAACCGCTATATGCGGGTCGATTCTCTGGATATGCTTGACCGGCAGCCGGGGGCTTTTATGCTCGACAAAAGCAACGGAAAACTTTATGTCAACACTTTGAGAGGGGAACATCCCGCCGGGTTGTGCTTCCAGTTCATTCCCTATTTTGCGGGCAGTTCCCGTTATGGTTCCGGATTTGTCAATCTGGTGCCTTTTTCCGGAAATACCGCAGAAGTTTACGGCTTCGGCAAAGGGGTTATGATTTATGGAAGCCATATCATCTGGGAAAATTTCCACGTGGCTTTTTTTCCGGGACAGAATATCCGGGTCAATGCACCTGCTGACAATGTGACCGTCCGCAACAATACAGTTTACGGCGGTACCTGCGGTATTATGTTCTACGGAAGTGTTAAAAACTCCAAGATGATCAATAACAAGGTTTTCAGAGTCGCCGGTACCGGACTGCAGCTCGCAGGCAACGGTGATAAGTGCCTCATCAAAGGAAATATTGTTGATACCTGCGGTACTTGTTCGCCTTTCAAAGGAGCTAAGACCGGCAGCGAAGGAAATATTTTCAACATTGCTCATTACGGCAGTTACTCAAGCAGCGACATTATCGACAATACCGTTGTTGCCACCGACCGGGAACGGTGCGGCAGTCACCTGATGCGTAATAAAGGAGCGATCCGCAAATTCACCACCCAGACCGGAAATGTGTTTTACGGCGGCGGCGTCAGCCTCTATGCTACTGATGACGGTTCTGCTCTGCTTGCCAACAATACCTGTGCCGGTGGAGATATTCAGATCGGTTATCTGACCTCCGGAAAAAAATATACGCCTGTTGTCAGAGATAATCTTTACCTTAAAGATTTGTCAAAAGGCACCTTTGCTGATGTGTATCATCACGATTTCCGTCTGCGTCCTGACAGTCCTCATCTGGGCAAAGGAGCTTTCCCCAAGCCTGGAAACGTTATTTACGTTTCCCCCAAAGGCAGCGGTAACGGTTCTGTGCCTGAAAAGGCCGCTTCTTTCGGGAGTGCTCTCAGCCAGGTGCAGGGAAAAGATGTGACCGTCTATCTGCTGCCCGGAACTTACTCCGGAAAAGCAGTGTTTTCAGGTAATATCAAGATCGCTAATTATCAGGGCGGCAAAGTGTTTGTCAATGGAGCTGTTTTCATCGGTAAAGGAAAAATCGTTATTGACGGCATCATCTTTAAGAGAAGTTCTTTCCGTATGGGCGGAGATATCCGGGTGCGCCGTTCAGTCTTTGACGGCTGCGATGTTCAGGGAAAACAGGTGATCGTGGAAAATACCACGCTTCAGGATTCCCGGATCTCCGGAAAAGTCACTTTGAGAAATTCTCTTGTTTACGGCAGCGGCAACGCCTTTGCCACGGCAGGGATCATCAGTGAAAATAACGGCTTTACTTCTCAGAGTGCTCTTGACGCATTTCAGAAAAAGGTTCGCGAAGCCCATAAGAGTTTCTTGTGCAATGTGAAACTTGCCGCAGACTTTTCACTTCCGGCGGGAAGTGGACTTGCCTGTGCCGGATTGGATTGCAGTGCCATAGGCGGCCGTCCGACGCCTGTGGCAGCTTTGCCCGTTTCTGTTGAAAAACTTTTTGTCAAGGCTGTAAGCTCTGACAGCGTAATGGTCAGCTGGAGCACCCCCCGGCATTATTGCAATGTCACTGTCCGCAGCTACTCCATTTCTGAACGGCGTCACAACAATTCTGCCAGTGTCATTCAGGGAACATTAAGAGAAAGTTCCGGTCAGGCGCTGCTTCAGAAATTCCTGCCCGGAAAAGAGTATAAGATCTCCTTGTATTTTTATCCCATCAGCGGACAGAAAATGGTCAGCCGCACTCTTAACTTTAAGATGCCCGGAAAATTTGACCACAAACCTGTGACCTTGCACGTTGATAAAAAGGCTCCCGGAGCGTTCCGTTCCGTTGCTGAAGCTATGGCCAAAGCCGGCCCCGGAGATACAGTTCTGGTGGGACCCGGAATTTATACTGAATCTGTCCCTGTCTACCTTTCAGGGATCACCTTGAAAAGCCGCATCCCCGGCAAAGCCATATTGAACCTTGCCGGTTTGCTCAATTACTGCATTATGAGTGTCAATACCCGGAATGTGACTGTTGAGGGATTCCAGTTTACAGGCCTTCCTTATTCTGCAGGGGGCAAGACGATCAGCACCAATAATGTGGTCAATTTTACCTTGCGCAACTGTTATTTCCAGCGTCCCAGCCACAGCAGAACGGGAAATATTCATTTTTTTGGATATGCCCCCACAAAGATGCTGATCGAAAACTGCGTGTTTGATTCCGGATTCCACGGTGTTTGGATCTATCCCGGCAAAGATGTGACGATCCGCAACTGTACTTTTTTCGGCGGCGGCGTCAACGCCATTCACGTTGGATGTCTGAAAGGCAGCAAAACAACGATCTACAACAATATTTTTGTTGATACCGTTTCCAATCATAACAGTCCCGCCGTTTCTGTGGCTGTCCACGGACCTCACGTTTATTGTGACTACAACCTTTACTGGAAAACAAAACGTGCCCCGATGCAGCGGTATTATGCCTTTGGCCGTCATAAGACTCATCCCATATACAGTGCTGTCTGGCACGTTCTCAAAAAGGATATGCCTCTGACGCTGGCGGAAACTCAAAAGCGTTTCGGCGTTGAAAAGCACGCCGTTGAAGCGGATCCTCTGTTTGTCGATGCTCCCGGAAAGGATTTTACCTTGCACCAGGATTCCCCCGCCCGGGGCAAGGGACGCAACGGTGAAAATCTGGGTGCTGATTTTTCCATTTTTAAATAAACTTTATCAAAAAAGAAAGATGTAAAAAATGATCAATCTGCCTAATGTGTTCAACGGCGGTTTTCTCGGCACCCTTGCCGAAGCTGAACTGAGCACTGCTGCAATCAAAAAAGACCGTCTGCACCAGGTGCCTTTTTCTCTTGATGATTGGAACCCCGCAGAGCTGCGTAAAAAAATTATGCAGGCTATGGGGGCTGAAATAGACCACACTCTTCCCCTTGATGTGGAAATCACCAAAACTATTGATCGGGATACTTACGAAATCCTC
>JAZUPO010000177.1:0-13297 GCA_045605205.1 Victivallaceae bacterium | reverse complement strand
CCCATATCTTCAAGAGCACGAAGTGCGAAAAAAAAGAAATGTAACCCCCTGAAAAGTTTCCCCCCCGGAAAGTTGATTCCAACTTCCCAAGGGGGGGGGTAATATAGAGATACTCCCCATTTACAGGGATTTTTCTTCCGTCAGATCATTTTCCCGGTAACAACGGATTTATTTTTCCCACGCCATATTGCCCCAGATCCCTTCAGCGAACCAGGCGGGGGTGCATCCGTATTCCGCAGCCAGGCGGCAGGCTTCTTCCACCCGGTCCAGGTGATTGGGGATGTAATTGAAGTAGTCCGGGAAGCTGTACTGTTCGTGAGTCATCAGGCCGATGACATCCTGTCCTGGCTTCAAGTTAGCGAATCTCTTGCGGATCCCTTCAATGTCAGTGTAGTTGCAGCAGAGTATATTTGTGCCGATGATGATATCATATTTCCGGTCATACATCATCCCGGCAGCTTTAGTGAGGTAATGAGTCACATCCTGCTCATAATGGTAGCCGATATCGGTGACTGAGACGGAATGGGCTTTTTCTTTGACACTGACGATGCTGCCCATATAGGCACCGGTGAGACATTTGGTGCCCCTTTCCTGAAGGGCACGGAAGTTTTCCGGATTGGTCATCGCCCAGTGGATCACCATCGGAGCCATAAAACACTCAGGACCGGCAAAGCGGCATACTTCGTTGTAGATCAGATCGTAGTCTTCAGCCAGTTTGACGGAATCGGTGTGCTGATAGGGCCGGTCGGGGAATTCGCTGTAAGCGTGGAATGAGAGCCGCAGCCACTCTTTATTGGCTTGAAATTCCTCTTTATAATCCTCAGGAAAGTCCTTCAAACAGAAATCCTTGTGGTGATCGTCCTGATAAAAGAGGTTCAAGAGAAACTTGGAATTGTATTTTTCGTGGATCTGTTTCAGCCGTCCCAGGAACATTTCATCAAAGATGGATTTGGGCTTGTTCTGAGCGATCCAACGCAGGAAAAAGCAGCAGTCGTCAAAGAAAAAGTGACAGCGGCGGTAGGATTTTTTATCCCACATAACGGTGAGAGTAAGTGTCCTTTCGCCGAAGTAGTCAGAAGCGACTGCGGTGATCTTGTTGATCCGCTGAGTCAAACGGACAGTGGCAAAAAACTGGCGGTCGTACCGGACGACAGGAGCCCCGTTGACCGTCACTTCAGCCTGAGGATTGGCCAGACCTTCGATCTTGATTTCAAGATAGTTCTCAGTTTCGATCCCGTGATGACGGTTCAATATGGCACCGTCACGCAAATTGGTGATTTCAAGCATTTTTTTTGTTCTCCTTGAATCTATTTGAATTTTTTATTTGTTCCAGCTTTCGTTGCCCCAGAGTCCTTTTGAAAACCAGGCGGGGGTACATCCGTATTCCGCAGCCAGACGGCAGGCTTCTTCCACCCGGTCGAGATGATCGGGGATATAGTTGAAGTAGTCAGGGAAACTGTATTGTTCGTGGGTCATCAGACTGACGATATCCTGTGTGGCAGGAAGGGCGGCAAACTTCTTTTGCAGGGTCGGGATATCGTCGTAATTGCAGCAGAGCACGCTTGTTCCGATGGTAATATCATATTTTCTGTCATACATAACAGGGCCGGAATCGCACAGGTAGTGTACCATATCCTGTTCGTAGTGATATCCCAAATCTGTGACGGCGACAGAATGAGCTTTTTCAGTGATGCTGACCACACTGTTGATGAATACGCCTGAAAGAGCTCTGATCCCCCGCTCTTTGAAGAATTTGAAGTTCTCAGGATTGGTCATCCCCCAGTGTACCCCAAAAGGTGCAGAAAAACATTCAGGGCCCGCAAAACGGCAGACTTCATTATAAACTTCATCAAAGTCGGCTGCCAATTTTATGCTGTCGGCGTGCTGATAGGGCCGGTCGGGAAATTCACTTCTGGCGTGGAACGAAAGCTGAAGCCACTCCTTGTTGGCCTGAAACTCCCCTTTATAGCAATCAGGAACATCCGCCAGGGTGAAATCTTTGTGGTGGTCATCGGAGAAAAAAAGATTCAGCAGAAATTTGGAGTTGTATTTTTCGTGGATCTGTTTCAAACGTCCGAGAAACATCGTGTCAAAGATGGAATCCGGTTTGAGCCGGGTGATGTCACGGAGAAAGAAACAGCAGTCATCAAAGAAAAAGTGACAGCGTTTGAAAGAGTTTTTATCCCATAAAACGGTAATGGTGAGACTCTTTTCACCATAGTAATCATCGGCAGCAGCAGTGATCTTATTGACCCGCTCCGTCAAACGAACAACGGCGGAAAAGTGCCGGTCGCATCTGAGAGCAGGAACACCGTTGACGGTAACAGCGGCCTGAGGATCGGCGAGGCCATCGATTTTTATTTCAAGATACTCTTTTGTTTCTGTGCCGTTGTACCGGTTCAGGACAGCCCCGTCCCGCAAATTGGTGATTTCAAGCATTGCTTGTTACCCTTTCAATATTTTATCTTCCCCAGTCGATGAAGCGGTTGCTTTTGGGGATCTTTTTGCAGTAAACGATTCTTTCATAAAATGAACAAAGCAGCAATATCCCTCCTGTCAGCAGCAGCAACGCGATGAACCATTCGCCGTATTTGACGTAAAAGGTCATTACAGGATCATTTTTATAGGGAACTTTCACTTTTCCCCAGGCCTGCCCCCGTTTGATCTCTATTCTGCCCGGTTCGTCCGGGACATCGAGAAATCCTGTAAGAGTTCCGGAGGGCAAAACGATCCCGGAACCGCCGTTATTGCCGCAACGCACCATAGGCAGCCCCGTTTCCACCGCCCGCATAAGGGCGTTTGCCAGGTGTTGTTCCGGTTCGCTGCTCCTGGGATACCAGGCATCGTTTGAAAGAACCGCCAGTACCTTTGCCCCCCGGCGGGCAAAATCTCTTGTCAGATAGCCGAAAACCCCTTCATAGCAGACTGCAATGCTGACTTTCAGCTGTCCCGGGAGTTCCAGGGGCGTTCTGTTGACACCGCTTGTGAGATCCCTGCCCATATCCGCAATGCGGATCAGAAACTCAGGCAGATATTTGCGGAAAGGAATGTACTCCCCGAAAGGGACTCTGTGGATCTTGTCATATTTGTATCTCAAACGGCCCCCGGCATCAAGGTAAAGAGCACTGTTGGTAGTCCCGTATTCCACTTCACCCGGTTTAGGGAAGGCAAAGTCCAATGTTCCGATCAGCATAGGAACTTTGCAGTTCAAAAGCAGCAAACGCAATTCTCTTGCATACTCCTGTCCCCAGGGGTGAGAAGAACGCAGCGGCATAGGGACCGCACTTTCCGGCCAGATGATCAGATCAGGCTTTTCTTTTGCCGCAAGGGAACTTAAGGAAATATATGTCTGCAAGGCTTCCCGGAACTCTTTTTCCCCGGGGTGCCGCCTTTGCGACAAATTGCCCTGGATCAATGCCGGAGTCCAAACCCTGTCGGAAGAGTACGGAAAGTTTTTCATACGATAAGCCCCCCACCCCCAGTTGAGGAAAAGCAAAATGAAAATCCCCAAAGCACAGAATTTGCCTTTTCTGAGCGTGCTCGCTCCGAGGGCCGCTCCCCCCAGGGCGGTCAGAAAGAGGACTCCGTAGGAACCTGTTACGGAACACAACTGGATGAAAGGCAGATTCCGCCACTGGGTAACGGAAAGATCGTTCCAGGTGAAAAGCCGTGATCTCGTCCATTCAATGAGAGTATAAACAACTGCCGCCCAGAGAATAAAAAGAAGTGTTCTGTACCAGGGGAGCCGCTCTGAGAAATAGTTTTTACGCGTTTCATATTCTTCAGCTTGCACCGCTCCCGGCATAAGGAGATTTTTCCCCCCGGCGGAAATGATCGCTCCTGAAACCGCCGGCCAAATAGCGAGGACAGGGGCCAGCAGATAAGGAACAGGCAATTCTATCTCACGCAGAAATTGAAAGGCAAAAAGAGCCCAGCCCAGCCCCCAGATCCAGCCGCATAAAGCAGAACGTTTCCAATCAAGGCGTGCCGAGCACCAGACCAGAGGAGCCAGTGCCGCAAAAGCTGCCAAATACAAATTAAAGGGGGGCAGTGCACCGGCAAAAAGGACGCCGCCTGAAAAGCAGAAAAGAAGGCATAACCACAGAGGTGTTTTCTTTTTCAGCAGTTCCTTTTCATCAGCCGGTGCAAAAGGGTCTGATATGTTTTGAGGGGCAGCAGATGTCCCTTTATTTGAAAAACTCTTCAAAATAATTGCTCCTTATGTTTGAAAAAAGAGTGTTCACGTTGTAAATTACACCGTGAACATTTTTTCTGCAACCTGAAAAGGAAATTTTCTCGTAAAAAGATTGAAAATTTCAGGGATTTATTAAATTATGGAAATCAGTGAAATCAGAAATTACGATCATATCGTGATCGGCAGCGGTCTGGCTGGACTTTCCAGTGCTCTGCATCTGGCAAGATCCGGCCGCAGTGTGGTGGTCATTACCAAACGGGAAATCGACGAATGCAACAGCCGTCTGGCTCAAGGCGGGGTCGCCTGTGTTATGGATCGGCTCGATACCTTTGATGAACACGTCCAGGATACCCTTGCCGCCGGAGCGGGACTTTGCAAAGAAGATGTGGTGCGTGCCATTGTCGAGGAAGGTCCCGCCGCGATCGCCGAACTGATCGAACTGGGAGCGAAATTCACCACCCGGGGCGACCTGGGGTATTCCGACGCAAGAAGCGAATTCGACCTGGGGCGGGAAGGGGGACACCATAAACGCCGGGTGCTCCACGCAGGAGATATCACCGGCGCCGAACTCGAAAGAGTTATGGTCGCCGCCGTCAGAGAAATGCCCAATATCACCGTTCTCGAAAATCATATCGCCGTCGACCTTGTCGTCAGCCGGGGATATGACAAAAGTGCCCCCAACCGCTGTTTCGGAGCTTATGTGCTTGATATCAAAAGCAACCGGGTCATCACCTTCCTTGCTCCCGCTACTGTGATCGCCTGCGGCGGTACGGGAAAGGTTTACCTTTATACCAGCAATCCGGATGTGGCTTGCGGTTCAGGCATCGCAATGGCCTACCGGGCAGGAGCGGAGATCGCCAATATGGAATTTGTACAGTTCCATCCCACGATCCTGCATCATCCCACGATCCGTTCCTTCCTCATCAGCGAAGCCCTCAGAGGGGAAGGAGCGATCCTCAAGTGCCGGGAAAACAAGGATTCTGAACCGGTCGAATTTATGCATAAATATCACCCGATGAAGAGCCTTGCCCCCAGGGATGTGGTCGCCCGGGCCATCGACTCTGAAATGAAACGCACCGGCGAGGAATGTGTCTATCTGGATATCCGTATGCACAGCGAAGAGGAACTGAAACGCCGCTTCCCCAATATTTTTGCCAAATGCCTCGAAGCAGGAGTCAATATGGCCACCGATCTGATCCCGGTGGTGCCCGCCGCCCACTTTATGTGCGGGGGTATCAAAACCGGTATCGACGGAGCTTCAAGCATCGAAGGGTTGTATGCTGTGGGCGAAACCGCCTGCACCGGACTGCACGGAGCCAACCGTCTTGCTTCCAACAGTCTGCTCGAAGCTCTGGTGGTTTCCCGTTTTGCCGCCAGGAGCATCAATGAAAACTTTGACCGATTCAAGCTCAACCGTCCTACAAAAGCCGATTCTCTCAACTGGCGCAGCGGCAACGCCACCGACTCTGACGAACAGGTGGTCATCGCCCATAACTGGGACGAGATCCGCCATTTTATGTGGGACTATGTGGGGATCTATCGAACTAACAAACGTCTGGAACGGGCGAAAAACCGGATCAAACTCATTTGCAAAGAGATCGAAAAATACTACTGGGACTTTACTGTTACTGCCGATTTGATCGAATTACGCAATATCGCCACCGTTGCGGAACTCATTATCGACTGTTCACTTCTGCGTCACGAAAGCCGGGGACTGCACTACAATGCAGATTACCCCTTCCTTGACCCTGAACTTGAGTGCGTCGATACGGTCATTCAGCGGAAGTTCTGACTTTTTGAGGATAAAATAAACGATAATGAAGATAAAACTTGCTATTTCTTCCACTGCCAGATATGTGGTTTCCACTTTGCAGGAAGCTGGCTTTGAAGCCTATATCGTGGGCGGTGCCATAAGAGATCTGCTGCTGGAACGTCCCCCGAAAGACTTTGATATCGGCTGTTCTGCCACCCCCGAAGAGGTACGGCAGGTTTTCGGCCGCCGCAATGCCCGGATCATCGGAAAAAGGTTCCGGCTGACCCACGTGACCTGGAAAGGCGAACTTTTTGAGGTCAGCACTTTCCGCAAGGCTCCTGTGGAAGCCGGACACAACGAAAGATCCCTTGCCAACGAGGAGGAGCTGCCTGAAAATCTTATCGTTTCTGACAACTCCTGGGGCACCGCCGTCGAAGATGCCTGGCGGCGGGACTTTACCGTAAATGCCCTTTTTTACGATCCGGTGCAGGAGGAGCTTTATGACCATACCGGAATGGGACTTGATGATATCAAATCCAAAACCGTCCGGGCGATCGGGGAACCTGCCTTGCGTTTTGAAGAGGACCCTGTGCGTATGCTCAGAGCTTTGAAACTTGTGGGACAGTTTGACTTTACGTTGGACTCCAAAACTGAAAATGCCCTTTTTGCTTCCCTTGAGCTGTTGAAGCACGCTTCTTCTTCACGTTTGGCATTGGAACTTGAAAAGATTTTCGGCTCAAGTTATGCTGACCGCCATTTGAAAGCCTTTCACGATTACGGCTTGCTGGAATATTTTTTGCCTGAACTCCATAAGGCCTGGGACACTCCCCCTATGGAACGGGCTCTTGCTCTGCTTTATGAACGGAATTGCCGTCTGGATGAGGGACGTTACCGCAACAGTGTTTCTCTGGCGATGGCCTGTACGGCACTGCCCTTTGTTGAAGAATTGCTGAATGTGGCTCCCGGAGAACCCATCCCTGCCAAAAAAAGCGGGTCAGCCATTAATCAGGTGCTTGAAAAAATCTTTCTGCCGCAGCATATGATGATCCGCCTGACGCTCTCAGCAGAAAGAGTGCTTGCTCAGCAGGTGATCTTTGATAAAGGACAATGTCCCAGAGAGTTGTACACTTCCCGATCTTACCCCAACTCACGGGAATTGAAGATCATCCGCACCGCTGTGGACGGGGGCGATCCTGAAAAAACTGACAGAGAGTGGCCGCTGCCTCAAACGGCGAAATCCAAAGAAGATCACCGTCCCGGCAAAAAGCCCCGCCGCAGAAAAAACAGGAAATCCAAACAGGATCAAACTGATATTCAACAGTAAAAAACATAATTCCCCCAGAATCTTAAGGAAAACAGATGAAAAAAATTTTCGCCCTTGCGGGAATACTGCTTTTATCCGGCAGTATCTTCTTTCCGGCCCTTCAGGCTGCTGTGCCGGAGTTTCAAGTCACCTTTCTCCCCGGTCCCGATGAACCCCGCCGCAGACCAACGATGACCCCTGAAGCCTTTGGAACACTCTTTGCCAGGCGTCTTTCAGAAAGTCTGAAACGTAAAATCGAGTTTGTTCCTTTTGAAAAGGCCAATGCAAAAACCATTTTTCTGATGACCCGCGAAGGGGCTCTCGGCGGTGAATATGCAAAAATCCTTGCGGGGAAACCCAAAGACAGTTTTATTATCCGTTACCCTGTGACTGTCAAGGGTAAAAAGAATGTCTGTCTGCTGATGTCCCGGGATGCCTGGGGATATTATTTCCCTGCCAACTGGTTCCTCCGGGAATTTGTGGGGTTTGATATCGTCGGATTGACCGATTACGGATATGTTTATCCCGAAAACGGCGAAAAATGGCAGATGCCCAAAAAAATCTCTGTGACCGAAAGCCCCTCTTTTCATACCCGCCGCTGGACGATGAACAGTGCTATCGACAAAGAGATCCAACGGATGTATATGGGCGAAAGCGGCCGCAATATCGCCTGGCACGCTCTGGGCCGTATCCTCGATCCCAGGAAATACGGCAGGAAACATCCTGAATACTATCCCCTTATCAACGGCAAACGCTTCAACAATCCCCGGAAACAGCGGGTGGACTGGCAGCCTTGTCTGGGGAATCCTGATGTTCAGAAGATTCTCGTGGATCACGTTCTCAAAAATTACGGCAAAGATGATGCTGACGGTGTCAGCCTTGCTGTCAATGACGGCGGCGGCAGACATTGTGAATGTAAACTTTGTACTGCTCCTGAAGTGCCCAAACCTGCCGGTAAATACAACTATTCAGACCGCTATTTCTACTTCTACGGCAAGATCCTCGATCAGGCAAGAAAGGTCAACCCTGAAGCCAAGATCATTATTCTGCTTTACGCCGACTGCACCTTGAACGTGCCTGCGATCAAGATCCACCCCGGAATCATCGGAATGGGAACCAACCGGGCGGACTTTGCGGGATTTGCCAAACAGGGCCTCAAACGTATGGGGTTGTGGGATCATCACCTTGACCGTTCCTATCCTCTGGTGCGGCATTTCCCCAAGTCTCTTGCCGCCAAACTCCGCCGTCTGCATAAACTGGGCCTGAGCGAATATTTCGGTGAAGTTTATACGATTCACGCCGCCAACGGTCCCAAGCAGTATATTCTGGGCAGAGTGCTCTGGAATGTGAATTACGATGTGGACAAAGCAATGATGGAATACTGCACCAAGGCTTTCGGCAAGGGGGCTGCCCCCCACGTTAAAGCCTACTACGATGTGTGGGAAACAGTCTACGAAAGAGACCGTGCCTCCGGCAGGAAAAGGAATCCCAACGCCCCCTTTACTTTCAGTATCGACCGGTTTGAAGGACTCCGTCAGGGAGATACCGACAGGATGGCTGAGGCTTTGAAAAAGGCCGCCGCCGCCGCCAAGAGCGACGTGCAGAAAAAACGTCTTCAGGATGTTATCAATCACTTTGAATACACCAGATGTCTGGCAGACCGTTATCTTATCTCTCAGAGATTGCGTTCAGAGAAACTTTCTCTCGATGAAATCAATGCACTCCGCCAAAAATGTGCCGGATTGGATGTGAAGTTTGATACGATGTGGAAGAATATCGTCAGTAAGGATAACCGGGGCGTCTATCGCTATCTGCACAGAAGCCGGAAAGATGTCAACACCATTTATCACAACTACCGTGATACGGTCACAGGTTATGTTCTGGAATCCACCTTGCTTGCTCTGGAAAATCACGCCAGGATCCATTGCAAAGGGATGAAACGCAAAGCCCGTGTGGACTACTGGAACAAGGCTCAGGTCAAATATCCTGAAATGGTCGAGATCTCTTCTATCATCAGCAAGATGACCGGAAAAGCAGTCAAAAACTATCTCCGCAACAGCAATTTCAAGAAGTTCAAACCCGGCAATCCCGATGTTTTGGGAGCCCACCCCCAGGTGGATGAGTGGTTCTTTTATGAACAAGTCGGTCAGGTGCAGTCTGATGAATATAAAAGTCTGTGGAAGATCGTTCCCTCAAAAGCCGCTTTCAACCATTTGGCTATCGGTCAGGGAAAATATCCGGAGATCCGGCAGTATGTCAAGCTCACCAAAGGTGCGTACCGTTTCTCATTTTCCTGCCGTCCCAATAATCTGCTGCGTTTTTCCTTCTATGAGATCCCCGGTTCAAAGGAGCTCAAGAGCGTTCCGGAAGTCCGCAAGCTGCCTTTCCGGACGCCGGAATTTATCAGTTTCAACTGCCACAAAGCAGCCGGTGTCGTCAAATTTTCAAGAATGATCGTTGTTCCCAGTGACAACTGGTACGCTCTGCTCATCGCTTCTCCCAATACCAAGCCGGGAACCTGGAGCAGACTCTGGGGATTGAAACTGGAAAAACTCAACTGATGCTTTGAGTTCCCCTGCCGCAGCGGCCGGAAAGAAGAAAAATCCTTCCCGGCTGCTGTTTTTTTATCCCCGGATCCTGAAGAATCAGCCCTGCTGAAAATATCTTTCCCGGCGTGCGGCTTTTTTCTATATATTCCCCTTGAAGAAAAGGCTTTTCGGTGGTATATTATACAAGATAATATTTTTTTTCCGGAAGAAAGGTGATTTGAATTATGGCCTACGATAAGATTAAGGTTCCCGCAGGGGATAAGATTGTTATTGACAGCAAAGGAAAATTACAGGTTTCTGATACTCCCATTGTGGGATTTATCGAGGGAGACGGCATCGGACCTGATATTACCGCAGCTTCTATGCACATCTGGAACTCCGCAGTTGCCAAAGCATACAACGGCAAAAGGCAGATCGCCTGGATGGAACTCTATGCCGGAGAAAAAGCCAACGCTGTTTACGGCAAGCCCGTCTGGCTTCCCGAAGAGACTGTCGAAGCCGTTTCAGAATATCTGATTGCCATCAAAGGCCCTCTGACCACCCCTATCGGCGGCGGGTTCCGCTCTTTGAATGTGGCTCTGCGGCAGCAGCTTGATCTTTATGCCTGTGTCCGCCCGGTGCGTTATTTCAAGGGAGTTCCTTCACCTGTGAAAGCCCCTGAAAAGACCGATATGGTGGTATTCCGGGAAAATACTGAAGATATTTACGCCGGTATTGAATGGCTTTCCGGTACTCCTGAAGCTCAGAAGGTCATCAAGTTCCTGCAGGATGAAATGGGGGTCAAAAAGATCCGTTTCCCCGAAACTTCCAGTATCGGCATCAAGCCCGTCTCTGTGGAAGGCAGTGAACGTCTCATCCGGGCCGCTATGGAATATGCCATCAAAAACAAGCGCAAGAGCGTGACTTTTGTCCACAAGGGCAACATTATGAAGTTCACTGAGGGCGGTTTTAAAAATTGGGGCTATGAACTTGTTAAACGGGAATATGCCGATGCGGCAGTTGCTTACGACGATTGCAACGGCGTTGCTCCCGCAGGTAAGATCCTGGTAAAAGACTGCATCTGCGACGCCTTTTTGCAGCAGATCCTCACCCGTCCCGCAGAATACGATGTCATCGCCACCTTGAATCTGAACGGCGACTATGTTTCAGATGCCCTTGCTGCCTGTGTAGGCGGAATCGGTATCGCTCCCGGAGCCAATATCAACTACATTACCGGGCACGCCATTTTTGAAGCCACTCACGGTACCGCTCCCAAATATACCGGTATGGACAAGGTGAACCCCGGTTCTCTGGCTCTGTCAGGCGAAATGCTTTTGCGTCATCTGGGCTGGGATGAAGCCGCAGATCTGGTCATCAAAGGACTTGAAGGGGCTATTTCAGATAAGATTATGACTTATGACCTTGCCCGTCTGACCGAAGGGGCAACTGAGGTCAGCTGTTCCGCCTTTGCCAAAGCAGTGGTTGAACGGATGTAATATACTTTTTGAAAGAGGTTTTTCATTATGGCGGAGTTTCAAGTCAGGATCATAGATCAGTTTACGCCCGGATTTATTCAGGCGGCGCGCAGCTTGTATCTTGAAAACCGCTGGATCAATGAAAATACCGACCCCGCCTTCCCCGGAAATGCCTTCGCCAACTCCTTTGCAGTGGCGGGGGCTTTTACGTCTGACGGAAAGCTTGCAGGTGTTGGCAGAGCTATTTCAGACGGTGTGTCAGATGCCTACATTCAGGATATTATGACCGCCGGAGCTTTCCGTCGTCAGGGGGTGGGAACAATGGTGACTCAGGCTCTTGTCGCAGAACTCAAAAAAAGAAAAATCGAGTGGATCGGCCTTGTAGGAGTCCCCGGAACAGAAAAATTCTATGCCGGATGCGGACTTAAATGTGCTCCCGGACACACTTTGTGGCTGGGGGGGGAGGAATTGTAATGGTGAAGATCCTTTTTGTATGCACCGGCAACAGCTGCCGCAGTCCTATGGCTGAACTTTACTTCAATCATCTCGCCCGGGAAACAAATAATGCCGTGCAGGCATTTTCCGCCGGGATCTATGCCAATGACGGAGCTCCCGTTTCCCGTGCCGCTGCTGCACTTATGAATGAACTGGGAATCGACAGTTCCAAGTTCACTTCAAGTGCCTTTACCCCCAAACGGGCCGCTCAGTACGATTTGCTGGTGGGAATGACCCGTGCCCACGCCGCAATGATGCGTCATATCGCCCCTGAAGTAAGAGAACGTGTACGTACCCTTATCCCCGGCGAAGATGTGCCCGACCCTTTCGGCGGCAGCGTTGAGGATTACCGCGAAGTCTTTGACTTTATGCGTCCATTTCTGGAACAACTCTTTATAGATTCATATAACCCAACTCAAGGAGAATAAAGAATGAGTATCAAAGAAATCATCGGAAAAAAACTGACCATAGGCGTCGGTACCGATCACGCCGGATTTTCCGCCAAGGCAAAACTGGTGCAGCTGCTTGAAGGTCTCGGCCATCAGGTGATCGACTTCGGACCTGCTTCCGCCAATCCCGCAGATGACTATCCGGATTTCAGTGCTCCCGCTGCCAAGGCTCTCAGCTGCGGTGTTATTGACTCTCTCGTTCTGATCTGCCGTACCGGTTTCGGAATGGCTATGGTCGCCAACCGTTTCCACGGTGTCCGTGCCGTGGTCGCCGGAACCCCGGAGCTCGCCGCAAAAGGACGGGAACATAACGCTGCCAACTGTCTGGTGCTCCCCGGTGATGCCTGTGACAATGATGATATCAGCAAGATCATCGAAGCCTTCTTTTCCACTCCTTTTTCCGGCGATGAACGTCACGCCCGCCGGCTGAACAAACTGGAAACTGCCACTCACGACGATATTGCCGCTCTCCGGGCTACCGACCCCGAAATTGCCGCAGCTATCGACCGGGAAAATGCCCGTCAGAACGACGGTATCGAACTGATCGCCAGCGAAAACTTTGCCAGCTGTGCCGTCCGTGCCGCCCAGGGTTCCGTCCTCACCAACAAATACGCCGAAGGTTACTCCGGCAAACGCTACTACAACGGCTGCGAATTTGTTGACCAGGTTGAAACTTTCGCCATTGAACGTGCCAAAGAACTTTTCGGTGCCGAAGCTGCCAACGTGCAGCCCCACTCCGGTTCCGGTGCCAACCAGGCCATCTATACTGCTCTCTGCCAGCCCGGAGACACTGTCCTTGCTATGAGCCTCGATCACGGCGGCCACCTGACCCACGGTCATCCCCTGAACTCCTCAGGCAAACTCTACAATATGATCCCCTACGGCGTTTCCCGGGAAACCGAGATGATCGACTATGACGAAATCGAAAAGCTCGCCGTGGAAAACAAGCCCCGTATGATCCTTGCCGGTGCCAGTGCCTATCCCAGAGTCATCGACTTTGCCCGCCTGCGTGAAATCGCTGACAAGGTGGGAGCTCTCCTCTTTGTTGATATGGCTCACATCGCAGGTCTTGTCGCCGCCGGTGTCCATCCCAACCCCG
>JAZUPO010000176.1:0-10101 GCA_045605205.1 Victivallaceae bacterium | reverse complement strand
GGCTGTTAACCACTTGGTTCTTGGTTCGAGCCCAAGCGCCGGAGCCATTTTTTTGCCCCCCCTCTGATATCTTTACTTTTTTGATGTTTTTGTGTGCAAGAGCAGCATTGTTTTTTTTAGAGAAGCAGGTATCTGTCTCCCGGAAATGGAATCTTGACAACGAATCTGACCAATATAATTTATTCTGCAAAAATACTGTCCGGCAAGGTCTGTTATACTGAAAAGTTTGAAGAGGAAAAAGTAAACGTATCTTACGCCGGAAATCTTGAGTTCGGTAAAGAGTAATATTCCCGCTCGCAGATGAGCAGACCTTTGATGACCAGATCGTCTAAATAACGCTGACAGGCCGTGTCCCCCAGAAATGGGTATTCTTCAAAAACATTCAATCCGGTAAAAATTTCTCTGAATGAGGATTTTTTTGCTGCAACGAGCTGCAATATCTGGCGCAGACTCCTTGTAAGTCCCTTTGTATCAGGAAGCTCATCCGCACAGCGAAGCAATGCTTTTTTCATTGCCCGCAGGCGGTTGAATTTTTCCTGCTTTGCCAAGTATCTCAGTTGTCAGATGCTGTCGATTCTAATAGTTCCAGACATTTGCCAATGTCGCCCATCGGCAATTTTTGAACAAAAGCCCAATCACGGTCATACCAACGGAGTTTTTCCAAACGGGCAATGGTGTCGCCGTCAAAACGGTATCGCAACACCCTTGCAGGAATCCCCACTACAATAGCATAAGGTGGAACATCTTTGGTGACTACTGCGTTGGTCCCGATTACAGCTCCGTTGCCGACAGTAACTCCGTCCATAATGACAGCATTGAGGCCGATCCAGACATCGTTGCCGATGTTGACCGGCAATGATTGTTCGAATGACACACGGTGTTCGGGAGCAATTCCGATAATGCCGTTTTCAGTGTAACATTCCCGGTGCACTATGGAATGAGTTGTGAGAGCATCCAGAGGATGACGTCCGGTACCGATCGTCACTCCCCGGGCAATGGAACAATATTTCCCGATGACGGTTCGCTTGTTGCGGATTTCCACATCAGCAGCGAGAAAAGTCCCAAAGCCGATCGAAAGGCCTTTTTTACGCAGCTTGCGGATATAAACAGAAGCCGCATTGTATCGTCCCCGAAACTCCTGACGTTTGTTTTTGTCATAAAAATACAGAATGTGAGAAAGGAGCTTGATCCAAAATTTTTTCATTTTTCTGCGATCCTTATTTTCCGGAGGACCTTTTGTGCCCCAAAAAGTTCCCCTGTCTGCTGTATGAAGTTCAAATATTCAGAAACATTCCGATATTCCGCAATATACCTGCTTTCAGAATGTCGTGTTTTATCAGGAATCGGCAGCGGCCCAGCCAGGGCATTTCTTTGAAGTGCTCCAAGCCGGCAAGCAGCTTCTGCTGTTCGGAAGTCAGCTGATCTTTATGCAGAGAGAGAAATTCGCTGGCCTGATCCAAGTCCCGATAAAGTGCCCCGCGGAACTGTCCGGATTCATAAATAAATTTTTTCAGGCAGGAGAAAAAGTTATATTGAAATGCTCCCAAAACATTTTTTCCGTGCTGGCGGTAATAGATGGTCGGAACATCAACATAACAGACTTTTCCGAAGAAAGAGGCCGCCAGAGCTGTCCAATGGTCGTGCATTACAGCATTATTTCCCACAGGAAGCACTATTTTTTGCAAAGCCCGGTTGAAAAGCATCGTGTTTCCTGATGCATAATTTTGAATGATCGTCCGCCCCGGCGTAAAACGCGTCATATTCAATCGTTGCGAACGCATCATAGAGGAGTAACACTTCTTGAGTTTACTGTCTACGACTTCAGAATCTGTAAAAATCAGCAACGGCATATCAGCACCGTATTGCTGTTCCATTTTTCTGTATGCTTCAACAGAGAGCCTTACTTTGTCCTTTTTCCACACATCATCGTGGTCGCAGAACATTATCAGCTCACTGTCGGCAGCGGAAATCAATCTGATGAAATTCTGGCAGGCAGAAGCAGGACGGCTGCCCAGAAAACGGATTTTTTCAGGATAACGCTTTTTAAAATCTTCAATGATTTCAAGAGTGTTGTCATTTGACCCCCCGTCACTGATCAGTATTTCAATATCACAACTGTTCTCTTGTGTCAGCAGAGAATCAAGCTGCTCTGCAAGAAAAGTCCTTGAGTTGTAAGTCGCCAGCAGAATCTGTATCATTTTTCTGCACATCCCTTCTTTTTATCAGCATTGGCGGCCAGAATCGCACGGTTCAGATTTTTTCGCAGAGGATCGTAAAACCATCCCCATTTGTTGAAGTAACGGATCATATTAGAAATATGACACCAAAGCATTTTGATACTTTTATAAGAAGCCTGAGCGTGAGCGTGAATGACTTCTGCTTCAGGAAAATAAAGGGCCCGGAAGCCGCTGTGCCATATCCGACGGGTGATGTCAATATCTTCGGGGTAAAGAAAGAATCTTTCATCAAAGAGCCCGGTCTTTTCCAGTGCCGAATTACGGAAGGCCATAAAGCAGCCGCAGAGATAGGGAACTTCAAGGATCTCGTTATGCGAGTATTCCTGCATCATAAAGTGCCGCATTCTTTTGCGTTTCATAAAGTCCGGGAGAAAACGTTTGAAAATCAGATCGGCAGGCGTCGGCACAAACTTGCAATTATATTGCAGCGAACCGTCTGTGTTCAGCGTTTTAGGCATAACCAATCCAACGTCAGGAGTATCGGCCAGAAATGTCACGATCTTTTCAAGTGTCCCCGGCTGAAAGGAAATATCAGGATTAACGATCAGATGAAAAGGAAAGCCTTCTGAAATTGACCGTCTGAGTGCCGTATTGTGTCCGGCTCCGAAGCCCCGGTTTTCCTGAGGAATATAGCAGACTGCAGGGGCATTAAGGGAACCAATATCAGCAGCAAGACGGGCATCATTGCCGTTGTCCACAATATAAAACTTGGAACAATGACTGTCGAGGACTCCTTTGATGACGGGCAGAATTTCCCCGATATCATTTT
Source organism: Victivallaceae bacterium (assembly GCA_045605205.1). GTDB lineage: Bacteria > Verrucomicrobiota > Lentisphaeria > Victivallales > Victivallaceae > UBA1784. The sequence goes on along the minus strand of JAZUPO010000176.1, from coordinate 7,095 downwards.
TGTAGGTCACCAAAGAAACCGTAAATTTACAGTGTGATTGGAACATATTGTTTTATTTTTTCAACAGTACCTTGTTTGAGTTCAAATTATTCTCCATAATATATGTCAGAAATGAGCTTTTGTCAAGGTCGCTGCATTTAATATTTTTATATTTTCCATTAAAAAAAGTTTTCTGATATTCAGGAAAAAACAGTAGAGAGTATGTAAGCTGGGAAAATGAGGATAAAAATTTGTAAAGAATCATAAGCTGGTGTCCGTGAAAAAATGATTGATCGGGCGGAAGTGAGAGCGGCAGAAGCTTTGTTCCGTCTTTTTTTCTGTAATAAATTGCATTTTTAAGGGAAAGATGTTATATTATCCTTAAGAAAAATAAAATACAGTAACTATCAGGTGCAGAATGTCGAAAAAGCCGATTGAATTTATAGACCGGAAAAGCGGTGAAGTGATGCAGGAATCTGTTATGGGATGCGGTGCATTGCGTTTTGCCTATGAAACTTTATTGGGAAAATGTCTGAGCGGACTTCTTTTCAATACTTCCGGACTTTCACGGTTATTGGGGGCTTACTACGACTCTGCTCTTTCCCGAAAAAGGATCCCGGATCTGGCGGCGATTCCCGGGTGTGCCCCTGAAGAAGCAGAATTCCCGCCGGAGCATTACAAATCTTTCAATGACTTTTTCTGCCGCCGTTTGAAAGAGGGGGCCCGGCCCTTTGATCCGGCTCCGGAAGTGCTTTCTTCTCCGGCAGACGGCCGTATTTCTGTTTTTGAAAATCTGAAAAGTTCCGATGCTGTCCCTGTCAAGGGCGCACGGCGTTCTTTGAACGATCTTTGCTGTGGAGAGTTGGAAACTGCTGAATATGCTGTTGCCGTGATTCGTTTGGCTCCGGTGGATTACCACCGGTTTCACTTTCCCTGTGACTGCGTGCAAAGTTCACTGCCGCAGAAGGTATCCGGTAAATACCATTCCGTGAATCCCATTGCACTCGCCGTATATCCGGACCTTTTTGTTGAAAACACCAGACAGATCACTCGCCTTGAATCTGAAAATTTCGGAACCTTCCGCTATCTGGAAGTCGGTGCATTCGGAGTCGGTTCCATTATTCAATACACCGGTCCCGGAAAACATTTGAAGCAGTCAGAAAAGGGATGTTTCAAATTCGGCGGTTCAACAGTTATTCTGATTTTTGAGAACGACCGCTTGAAATGGAACGCTGATTTGCTGCAAAATACAGCAAACGGTTACGAAACATTGATCAGGCTGGGAGAGACTCTGGCAACTGTCCGGTAAAAACATTGCCAATAATAAAACAAGACTCTGTTCTCTTATATGGGCAGCAGAGCCTTGTTTTTGTTACAAGAAAAAGCTGGGATTTCACTAATCCCCCTTTTTGCGAAATTTATTGCAGACACATCGTAAACCAGGGAAAGTGTGTGATAAGCAGCAAACCGATAAGCATAAAGATCACAAATATGACCATATACTTTGAGGTTTCTCCGATAGATGATTTTGCCAATGCACAGCTGACAAACAAACTGGTTCCGACAGGCGGTGTACACAAACCTATACTGAGATTAGCCACCATAACAATACCGAATTGAATGGGATGCATACCAAATTTTTGTACAACCGGCAATAAAATCGGAGTAAAAATAACAATTACAGGAGTCAAATCAGTAAAAGCCCCCACCAACAGCAAAAGAATGTTGATCATCAAAAGAACGAGGAAGGGGCTGTCAAACATATTGATAAGACAGCTGCTCACATATTCAGGAATGTGACACAAAGAAATGAGCCAGCACATTGCTGTTGACGTTGCAATAAGAAATAACACAACTGAAATCAGGATCCCGGCTTCCACCAGGATCTTAGGCAGATCTTTTACTTTTACCCGTTTGTACACAAACATCGACAGGAATAAAGCATAAGCTGCAGCAATCGCAGCCGCTTCAGTGGCAGTTACCCAGCCTTTTACAATGCCAAGCATAACGATCACAGCCAGAGATAATCCGGGGAAAGCTCCCCAAAATGTTTTCCACAACAACACAAAAGAAAAGGGGGCGTGAGATCTTTCTCCAAAGCCGCACCATCTGCAGCAAATCACCGCAGCGATCATCAAAAGAACGCCAAACAGGATTCCGGGCAAAATCCCCGCAAGAAACAAACCGGCTACGGATGTCCCGGAAGCCAATGCGTAAATCAATATCACATTACTCGGCGGAATCAACAAGCCTGTTACAGCAGCAGTTGTCGTAACCGCAGCATTGAAAGGCGGCGGATAGCCTCGTTTTTCCATTTCAGGAATCATACAGCTGCCGATAGAAGAAGCTCCGGCCACTGCAGACCCGGAAATACAACCGAACAACATACAGGAAAGCACGTTGACGGCAGCAAAACCTCCGGGCAATTTGGATACCAGAGCGGCTGCAAAAGCCATTATCTTTTCGGCAATTCCGCCGTGCCGCATAAGTACGCCGGACAAGATAAACATCGGAATTCCAAGAAGTGTAAAAATATCCAAACCGGCAATCATATTTTGTGCGATCGCAACTTCACTGATCGACGGAAGTCCCACCGCAAAAAATGTAAGAAATGTGGATATCCCGACAGCAATTGCAATTGGAACATTAAGTGCAACAAGAACACAAAGAGTGCCCAGCATAATTGTCAAGATAAGTGCAATATCAAATTCCATAATCACTCCTCCGATCCTTTCGCAAATCCGGCACGGTATACTCCAAGGACAAAACGTTCCATCCCCAGGAGCGTCATAATACAGCCGGACAAAACAAGCGGCAGATAGAACATAAAGCGGATGAATTCACTGTTTTTCAGTAAAAAGAGAGAAATAACACTGCCGCCGTAACACATAGCCAAAACAGCAAACAAAGCGATCGACATTCCAGAAACAATATCCAACAGCCCTTTTTTACCGACCGGCAATATATTGTAAAGGACATCCACTCCGAGCTGCATTTTTTTATCAATCCCCAGACAGGCCGCAGGAAATGCGACCCACATCAAAAGCATATTGGCATAAGTCATTGTCCCAGTTACAGGACATTTCAGCAACCGGGATACAATTTGCACCAGCAAAACAGTCAATAAGCCGAGCAACGCGACACAGGTCACGATCTCAAGACCTTTCAAACAATAGGATTTGATTTTGAAATATGTATTCATTGTTTGTTTATCCTTTTATCACTCTCTTTATGCTGAAAGACCTGCCTCAAAACGTTAGAACCTTTCTTGAATTCAGAATCGGCAAGCTGTCTTAAATACAGAACATCTTTTTCTGAAAGTCTTTGATACGCAATGCCTGATTTTTCAGCCATTTTTGCAAGATCAGGAGAGGAAATTTTTTCATATTTCACTTTTGCACTGCTCCAAGCCTGCTGGAGCAACGCTTTTTCTCCGGCACTCAATCCGGCCATAAAATTTGAATTGAACACCAGATAAAAAACAGCGGGAGTATGATTCGTAGCGACAAATATCTTTGCTGTTTCAAAATGCTTTGAACTGATCAAACCGGGCAAAGTATTTTCGCCGACATTGATCATTCGCATTTGTAAAGCTGAATACACTTCTCCTTTAGCAATGGGGATCGGAATCAACCCCAGTTTGGTAAAATATTTCACACACGACGGAGCACCGGCATAAGCAAAAAATTGTTTTTTCCGTTGATTTTCAAGCTGTACCGGCACAGCTGCTTCTGCAAAATATAAACCGTTCATACCATTGGTCAAACTGCAGCAAAGTGAAAAACCGCAATTGCTCTTTTGCAGCAACGCTGCCAATCTTGTTTCAACAAAATTATTCAAAAAAGCTCTTACCTGCAATTCATCCTGCCAAATATACGGATATTGAAAAATGAGAAATACGGGAGCATATTTTGTCATTATCTGATTGGAAACAACACCGCCGTCAAGGATCCCCAGCCTGAGCTGTTCCAAAAATTGCGGTTCAGCCCCCAATTGAGCACTATCATAAATTTTTATGCTGATTTTACCCTTGCTGTTGTGCTCAACCTGTGCGGCAAAGTCTGCAAGAAATTTGTGGATCGGATGTTTCTGACCGAAACTGTGACTCATCGTTACGGTACGTTGTTCAGCCGTCCCTCCAGAGCAGTATCTGCCGGCAAAAAAAACTGCAGGCAAAGATACTATCGCCAATCCCAATGCTGTTAACCTTAATTTTCGATTCATTCTGTTTGAACCCTACTGTTATACATTATTACTGAGCCATATATTTTTTCAATCTGCGTGAAAACTCAACAGACCGTGCCCGGTCTTCCGGGGATTGTCCCTCAAGAGCCTTACGGTGCGACAGAGTGGAGGAACCGCCCGGAGGAGATTGAGCAGATTGTTTGTTATTTTTTCCGCGTTGTTTCATTTCACGTGCAGCATCCTGCAATGCACGCTCCTGTGCAGCAGGAGGCATCGAAAAGAACATTTTTAATCTTTCCTGCTTAAAAAACTCCATATTACGCATAAAATTTTCACGTCTTGCCGGGTCTTTGTATTCAATTTCCATTGGATCGAACCCATATTTTCTGGCATCTTTCATAAACGCGTGACGTTTTTCAGACGGCATACGGATAAAATCCCGGCTGGCAATAAACTCTCTTATTTCTTCTTTTGACGCTTTTGCAGGCACAGGAAGCGGTTTTCTGTTCAATATCATCAAACAAGCAGCTCCCGTTATCAGTACAAACACACAGACAATAATAATAATGCCCTGTTTTTTTGACTTCATTTCCATTATTGTGCTCATTTTATATTTTTGAATTCGAGCATATAACGCTGGGGGATGAAGTGTTCCGCCTTCACAAGCTCAAACCCATAATATTTCAACTGTGCAATGATCAATTCCTTTGCAATGTAGTTACTGTGATAGGGCAATGTATCTCCGGTTACCGGGCTGTTGTCGATCACGATCAAGCGTCCTCCCTTGCGGAGCGTTGATTTGACACTCTGAATAAAAGCATTCCGTTCCGCCTCAGCTTCAGCATAGATGATATGATAAAGAGAACACATCAATGCGATATCCAGGGTATCTTCGGGCAGATTGGTACTGGTCACGCCGGAAACAGAGGTTTTAATGTTTTTAATGGCGTATTTTTTGCATACTTTTTCAACAAAATTCAGATGATTTTTATTCAAATCAAGTGCGTACACCTTTCCTTTGGGGCCAGTTTTCAAGGAAAGAAAATAGCTGAACACACCGGGGCCGCATCCGATATCTCCGATAATGCTTCCGGCAGGGATATTCATCCGTTTGAAAAATTCAGATGTATTCTCCCAGCGTTCACGATACGGATTGTTGAATAATATGAAGTCTTCCAGAAAGATCTTGCGGTCCAAACCGTCAGAGATCGATTTGTCCTGAATTTTCTGAAGTTTGTATTTGCGGACCAAATATTCTTTAAGCACCTTGGCATTATCATCCAAAAAGAAATGATAATATTCGATATGGAAAGGATTTTTCACCTTTTTTATATCATATTTTTCCGGAAAGAAATAATGTTCAGCAAGCCAGAGCAATCCGGTGTATTCACCGCCGAAATTTTCTTTAGGGATGATCGCATTGTAAAGATCTATTGCGTTTTGGGCCTTTTGAATGTCTTTGTTTTTGAGAGCATCCCATAAGAGGCGGGCACTTTCGATGCCGTTTGGGGTCAGTTCAAAGGAGTCCAAACTGCCGATATGCAGCAGAGATTCCCCATTTTTGATTTCAATCTTTTCAACAGCCATTGCATTTGTGCTCAAAAGAGCTGTCAAAGCAATATATATAAAAATTTTTCTCATTTTTCCATCCTTTATTCTATATCGTTGACGTGACCATCAACAAACAAGTAGTTTTTAGTTCCGGGTTTGGGCAGTACGGCGTGAAAACACTCATAGTCAAATACAACCACAACCTTACTGGAGCCATATTTTACCACCTCGTAAAAACTGTCGATTTTTTCTCCGGACAATTTCCCGTTAAACTCGTAACTGCTTCCCTCCCTTGAAAACCAGGAAGGTATCCCCTCGTCAGCAGGACACTTGAACACCTTATTCTGCGATGAAATTTTTAACAAATCACATAACCGGATCACTTTTTCGCCCAAACTTGCGGTAAATGACGGCAAAGAACAGGCGTTGGGGTAAAATCCTTTATTCTCACTGGTGTAAACTTGAAGAGCGATACCAATTTGTTTGAGATTATTGGCACAATCGATGCGTTTCGCAGAGCTTCTTGCCCGGGATAAAGCCCCTCCGGTCAGCCCCGCTAAAACACATATGATGGCGATCACCACAAGAAGTTCTACGAGAGTGAAGTTTCTGTGCATCGGATATTATTTCTCTTTATTGTTGACAAATTCAAGAAAATAAACAGACGATGTCAATTGCTGTTTTTTCTTAAGTTCAAAGTCGTAATATTTGAGCTGGCCGATAATCAGATCCGGATGCAGAGAATACCCTGAAATACCTTTTACAGGATTGTTGTCTATGATAATAAGACGTCCTCCTTTACGCAAGGTCTTCCGCATACTCAACAAAAGCTGCCGCTGCTGAACTCTGGGAGCGTAGATGTAAATAAAATGGTACATCTGGTTGATAAAAATCACATCCGCTTTATTTGATACCATCCCCATACTTGCATCCGTTGACTTCGTTGCCAGCATATTGGGGATATCATTTTGCACAATAAATTTCTGCAAAAAGTCGATATGCCCACGGTCATTGTCCAGAGAGTAGACCATTCCGGAGTCCCCCACCGCATTTCGAAAGAGCTGTGAATAATATCCCTGTCTGCAGCCATAGTCAATCACGGCCTCGCCCTTTTTGAGAGCACACAATTTCAGGATTTGAGCGACAGGCTCCCATCTTGTGCGGTAAGGGGAATTGTAGATCAGAGCATTTTGATAGAGATTGAGAGAATTCATCAGCTGTTCCGGATCCATCGTTTCATATCCGGAAAGTTTGTATTGAGCGATCAAATAAGTCTTTAATCTGGAACAATTATTCTCGGTGAAAAATTCAAAATAAGCCTTTTCCAGCGGATGAAGTCGGAGGCCAAGCGGTCTTAGGAAGACAAGTTAAGGTGACAAC
>JAZUPO010000175.1:0-8433 GCA_045605205.1 Victivallaceae bacterium | reverse complement strand
GACCATCCTGATTCATCGTGATGAACGGGAGGTTGATGTCGCTGCACATACTGGAAGAAAGTTCACATTTGGCTTTTTCAGCAGCCTCTTTGAGACGTTGGAGAGCCTGGGGATCTTTGCGCAGATCAACGCCGTTCTCTTTCTGGAATTCATCGGCGAGATAGGTGATGATGGTCTGGTCGAAGTCATCACCGCCGAGGTGGGTATCACCGTTGGTGGCTTTCACTTCAAAGACGCCGTCACCGATCTCCAGAGTGGAAATATCGAAAGTACCGCCGCCGAGGTCGTACACAGCAATGACTTCGTCACTCTTTTTGTCCAGACCGTAAGCCAGAGCTGCGGCGGTGGGTTCGTTGATGATGCGCAGGACTTCCAGACCGGCGATCTTACCGGCATCTTTGGTGGCCTGACGCTGACTGTCGTTGAAGTAGGCCGGAACCGTAATGACAGCCTGAGTGATGGTTTCGCCCAGGAAGGCTTCGGCATCGGTTTTGAGTTTCTGCAGGATCATAGCGGAAATTTCCGGAGGTGAATAGCTCCGGTCGCCCACCTGAACGTGAGCATCACCGTTGGGGGCACTGACGATCTCATAGGGAACCAGATCCCGTTCACGCTGGGTTTCAGCATATTTCCGGCCCATAAGGCGTTTGATGGAAAAGATGGTGTTTTTGGGATTGGTCACAGCCTGACGTTTGGCAGTCTGGCCCACCAGGCGTTCGCCGTTTTTGGTAAAAGCGACGATCGAGGGGGTGGTGCGGGCACCTTCTGCATTGGGAATGATCTTGTATTCGCCGTTGTCCATAACGGCCATACAGCTGTTGGTCGTTCCGAGGTCAATTCCGAGAATTTTAGCCATAATTGAATCTCCTTCATACTATTGGCCCGCCCTTTTCCGGGGCAAGCTGTTTGTTACTATTTTTGCCTTCGCCTTTCTTACAAGCAAAAAGCGTGCCAACTTTGAATAAAGGGGAAAAAAGGGGCAAAAAAAGTTCAAGTGTGCCAAATTGACACACTTTTTGTGACACACTCCTTTTCTGTGACACAGTGTGCCATACTCTTGAAAAAGTGTGACACAGGGACTATATTATATATATTATGCTTATTCTTAAACAACCGACAATTGCAGAATTCACAGTTAAGAACTCCCGTTTCATCGCCGAAGCTCATCCGGTCTCCTCTCCTGAAGAAGCCCGGGCATTCTGGCACGCCCAAAAAGAAAAATATGACAATGGGGGCCACATCGTTTACGCTTTCATTACCGGTCCCCAGGGCAACATAATGGGATGTTCCGACGACGGGGAACCTTCCGGCACAGCCGGACGCCCTATGCTGGCGGTCCTGAAAGGCAGCGGCCTTACTGATGTGATCGTCACAGCTGCCCGCTGGTTCGGGGGGACAAAATTGGGCACAGGGGGGCTGGTGCGGGCATATTCCGATTGTGCCAGGCTGGCTCTGGAAAACGCCCTGACCTGCGAACTCATTCCGATGGAACGGTTCGGGATCGTCATTCCCTACTCTTTTTACGAACAAATCAAACGGCTTCTGGGCACCCGCGGCTATACCGTTCTTTCTGAAGAATTTGGAGCTGCCGTTACGATACAGGGAGAAATCAGTGCCGGCGAGGCTCCTTTGCTCAAAACAGAACTTTCGGAACTGACCTGTGCCCAGTGCCGTTTTCTGAGCTGCTGATCCCCTTTGGGGTACAGAATATTTTTCAGCATACATCGGGGATTGCTTTTTTGTCCTCGATCCGTTTTTTTTGGGTAGATAAGAAAAAGTTGCACTTGACAAATCTCTTTATGACAGTTATATTATAGAGGTAATTTTTTTATCTGTTTTAGAAGGGGAGAGGAAGGGTGTTTTCACGAACATTTGAATTAAAACGCGATCAGATAGCAGTTTTGATCGCCAAAGACTTCAAATTGAAGTATAATTCAACTGCTCTCGGCTTTTTCTGGAGTCTGCTTGTTCCTATTTTTTCGAGTATCATTTATTACTTTGTCTTCGGAATAATGCTTCGCTTCAAGGTTGAGAATTATCTTCTGTTTCTGTTGTGCGGCAACTTTTTGTGGCATTTTTTCGCCAATGTGGTTATGATGAACGGCGGCGTTATGATGAGAAATGCCTCTTTGCTCAAAAAAACCTCTTTCGACAAACGTCTGCTGATCTGGGGAACCTTTTTCACTGAGGGGATACACCTTTTGCTGACGATCCCGGCTCTCGTCGGAGTTATGTTTCTTTACAAAGTGGTTCCCGACTGGGTGACATTGCTCCCCAATCTGGTGGTCTGCCTGACACTGTTAGCCTGTCTTGCCATCGGCTTGAGCTATATCTACGCAGCGGTGAATATTTATTTCAGAGACTTGGAACGTATTATGACGATCATTATGCAAAGCTGGATGTTTGCCACCCCGATCTTCATTCCGGAAAGTTCAGTTCCCCTGAAATACCATTGGATCTATAAAGTCAATCCGATGGCCACCCTCGTTCAGACCTGGCGTGACATTTTCTATTCCCCCGGATTCCACCCGCAGAACTGGTGGTTGTTGGCCATTATATGCCTGTCAGTGTTTCTCTTTGGCAGATGGCTTTTCGGCCGTATGGAAAGCCGGTTCGCCGAAATGATGTAAGCAGAAAAACGATTTAATAAATATATGAACGACATTATCATAGACATCAGAAATCTGACCAAAACCTTCCGGATCGGATATATTCAGCAGGGCTTGAAAAGTGTGCTGCTGCATCTGCCTGAGTATATCAACAGCCGGGTGCACGCCAAAACTCACGTCGCCCTTGACGATATCACCTTGTCCATCAAACGGGGCGAAAGAGTCGGTCTGACCGGACACAACGGCTGCGGCAAAACAACGCTTCTCAGTATTATCGGCGGTGTATACAAAAATTATCAGGGCACTTGCAACGTCTATGGCCGCTGTTCAATGATGCTGGCCCTGGGAGCAGGCTTCAGCCCCCAGCTCTCCGGCAGAGAAAATATCGTTCTCAACGGTGTTTTGCAGGGGAAGACCCGCAAAGATATGATGATGCTGATGGACGATATCATAGAGTTTGCGGAACTCGGAGATTATATTGATGCTCCAGTGTATCAGTATTCCTCCGGAATGAAAGCCCGTCTCGGCTTCGGCGTTGCCACGGCGATCCAACCGGAACTTCTTCTGGTCGATGAAGTTATGGCTGTCGGAGACGCAAAGTTCTCTCTGAAATGCGAAAGCCGTATCAGAAATCTGCTGCAAAACGGCACCACATTGATCCTGGTTTCCCACAACTCCGCCGACATCAAAAAATACTGTTCACGCGTTATTCAGCTGGATCACGGAAAGGTAGTGAAAGATACTGAAAATGGATCCCTTTGATAATCCGATATTTGTAACGCGTCCTTATTTTCCTCCTCTGGAACAGTTCACCGGAGAACTGGAAAAAATATGGAAAAATCAGTATTTGACCAATAACGGTCCGATGCTGAAAGAATTTCAGGCAAATTTATCAGATTATCTGAACATCCCCGAAAGCAATCTCGATTTGTTCAACAACGGGACTCTTGCTCTTGAAGTGGGTTTGTACGCCCTGGAGCTGTCGGGCTATGATGTCATTACCACGCCTTTCACTTTTGTTGCTACGGCACACGCCATCAAACGTATCGGAGCCAATCCCGTTTTTGCCGACATCGATCCGGAAAATCTCTGCCTTGATCCGGCTGCCTGTGAAAAACTTATCACCCCCCGTACCAGGGCTATCGTTCCGGTCCACGTTTACGGTCATCCCTGCGATGTGAAAGGGTTTGAAGCTCTTTCGCAAAAATACGGCATAAAGATCATATATGATGCGGCCCACGCATTTGGAGTGAAACTTGCGGGCCGATCTATCGGCGAATACGGGGATATGTCAATGTTCAGTTTTCATCCCACCAAGCTGTTCCACAGCTGCGAAGGAGGTCTTTTGACCTTTGCCGACTCCCGCTTGCAGGAAAAACTTGAACAGCTGCGAAACTTTGCCATTCTTTCAGAAACAAGATGCGTGGATGTGGGCACCAATGCCAAGATGAATGAACTTCAGGCAGCAATGGGCAATCTCTGTCTGCAAACAGTCGACCGCCTGATCGCCTACCGCCGGAGCATTCACGAAACTTACGAAAATGCCTTTTCCGGATGTAAAAATGTCCGTATGGTCAATGTCACTTCCTCCCGTTCTGCAAGCAACGGTCTTGCACTGACCCGCAACGATGCCTACTGTCCGGTGCTTTTCAAGGATCTTGCAATGCGGGAAAAGGTGTACACTGAGCTCAAAAAGTATAATGTGTTCTCCCGCCGCTATTTCTATCCACTGCTCACAGATTTCCAGCCTTATATCGGCGGCAACAAAACACCGCTGGCACAGGATATAGCTTCCCGGGTACTCACTTTGCCGACTTACGACAAACTGAGTTTGAAAGATGTGGAAAAAATAGCCGCCATTGTCAAAGAAATCATCAGAGAATAAACCTTCCGGAGCCTATGAAATTAGCCATTATGCAACCGTACTTTCTGCCTTATCTCGGATATTGGCAGATGTTGAACGCTGTTGACCGTTTCATCCTTTACGACGATGTGAACTATATCAAAAACGGCTGGATCAACCGTAATAATCTGCTGGATAAAGGCAAAGCTCACTTTTTCACGCTGGCCCTGGACGGGGCTTCTCCATTCAAACTGATCAACGAAACCCATATCAACGGCAGTGAAAGTTCCCGCAACAAGGTAACGAGCTACATAAAAAATTCCTACCGCAAAGCCCCCTTTTTCAAAGAGGTTTTTCCGATGATCGAAGAGATCGTCAATTACCCTGAAACCAATATTGCCCTGTTGTTGAAAAACCATTTCCGGATCATTGCAGATTACCTTGAGATCACTACTGAAATAGTTGACTCCTCCCGTATCGATAAAGATTCTTCTCTCAAGGGGCAGGACAAAGTATTGGATATCTGCCAAAAGCAGCAGGCAGACATTTATATCAATGCCATTGGCGGAACCGCTCTTTATAAATACGAAGATTTTGCCGCCCGGGGGATCAAACTGCAGTTTATCAAGATGCTTCCCATAGAGTATCAGCAGTTCAAAAATGAGTTTGTCCCCAATCTTTCGATACTGGACGTTATGATGTTCAACCCGGTTGAAACCATAAAAAAGTATTTGGAAAATTATGAGCTGCAATAAAGAGATCGGCGGCTATTTCAGCCTTGAATGCGGCAACACGCCCTTATACCATAAAGAGGGCTTGTGGCTCAATTCCGGCCGTAATGCCCTGCGTCACATCATCCGTCTCTGCCGGATCAGAAAAATCTATGTTCCGTCATACACCTGTCCGGTGGTAAAAGAAGCCCTCAGCAAAGAAAATTGTGAGATCATTTTTTACCCTTTGAATTTGGATTTCACTCCGGCGGTCACTTTTCCCCACTCAGCTTTTGTTTTATACAACAACTATTTCGGTGTCTGCGGTCAACTGGTGCGTTCAATGGCTGAACGTTACCCCAATCTGATCGTTGATAATGCCCAGAGTTTCTATTCATCCCCGCTGGGGCTTGCCTCGTTTTACAGTCCCCGGAAATTTTTCGGTCTTCCTGACGGCGGGCTTGCCTGGTGCAAAACACTTGACGAAGTTACTTATCCGACGGACAAAGAGTCTGATTTACGCTGCTCCCATCTTCTTGCCAGACCGCTGCGCGGGGCGGCGGCGGGCTATGGAGAGTTCTGTAAGAATGACACTTCTTTTGATGAGCTTGAGATTATGCAGATGTCATCTCTTACCCGCTGTCTTATGGGTAACATCGACTATGAAAGAGTCCGTTCGATACGGCTGAAAAATTTTCAGGTGCTTCACCAGCTTCTGGAGCCGGAAAAGCAGTGGGATCTGGCAGAGGATGACGTACCGATGGTTTATCCCTATTGTACTGATGCCCCGGATTTTCGGGAATACCTGATAAAGCAGCATATTTTTGTTGCGACCTATTGGCCGGGAGTTTCTCCGGATTGCCATTATTTGCAGTCCCATATTCTCCCCCTGCCCCTGGATCAGCGGTATGACACAGATGATATGAAGTATATTGCCCATATCATAAAGAGCAAAAAATAAGTTGACTGTACAGAATAATTCTGAAAGAGCAAAATATGTTTTCCTGGCATAACAAACGGCTGCTGGTTCTTGGAGCCACCAAACTGATAGCAGAGATCGTCAATGAAGCCAAACGCGGCGGAGCATTTGTGGCAGTGGCCGATTATTTTGAGGATTCACCGGCAAAAAAATTGGCCGATGAATCCTTGCTGACCGATGCAACGGATGTGAAAACACTTGCTGACTATGTCAGAAAAAATCATATCGACGGAGTTTTGACCGGCTTTACCGACAGCCTGCTGCCGGCTTATATGGAGCTGTGCGAAGTCACAGGAGTGCCCTGTTATTTGAACAAAGATCAGTTGCGTTTTGCGACGGACAAAGCCTTTTTCAAGGAATGCTGCCGTGAATTTTCCATTCCGGTCATCCGGGAATATTCTCCGGAAGATAAGTTGAATTTTCCATTGCTTCTGAAACCTGTGGACAACAGCGGAGCCCGGGGGATCTATATCTGCGATAAAGAAAGTGATTTTGCTTCTGCCCGGGCCAATGCATTGAAGTTTTCCCGTTCAGGCAATATTCTTATTGAAGATTACCTGACCTGTAATGAAGCGACGGCTTTTTATATTTTCATTGACGGCACGATTTACCTTGCTGCTCTGGCAGACCGTCATATCACAGCGGTCAAAGAGGGAGTGATCCGTCTGCCTTCCGGCTATACCTATCCTTCAGTGGGGACGGATAAATTTCTTGAGAAAACCGACCCGCAATTAAGAAAAGTTTTCCAAAAGCTCAATATCCGCAACGGCATAATGTTTCTGCAGGGCTTCCTGACCAGTGAGAATGATTTTATTCCTTACGAGTCCGGTTTCCGGCCTACAGGAAGTCTGGAATATAAGATTTTTGAAAGTGTCCACGGGTATAATTCCCTTGCGATGCTGATCAATTTTGCCCTTACGGGTCAAATGGCCGACGGAAAGACCTGCTCCCGGATCACGCCTGTTTTCCCGGAAGAAGCCTATAATATCAGCTGCCTGATGAAACCGGGCAGAATCGCCGCCATCGAAGGAAAAGAAAAGCTGGCCGCCTTACCCGGTGTGCAGGATTGTTTCTATTCTTACGAGATCGGCGACGAGCTTACACAGGAAAATTGGGGCCGCCTGTCACAAATTTTTGTACGCATCCAGATAACAGGCGGCAGAAAGAATTACAATACGGTCACTGATTTTCTGCGTAAAAATTTCAAAGTTTACGACCCAACCGACCAAGATCTGCTGATCACCAGAGAAATTTGTCCTTCTGCAGCTCACAACAAAGGCCGGTAAGAAAACTGTTCTTTTGCCGGAAAGTTTTTACAGACGGGGCTGTTGCAAAACTATTTTTTTGTCCCGAGCTATTTCTCACCCCCATTGAGGCACAAGCCCGGAAAAGGTCGGCAGAATGGAATTAACGCAAACAATTTTTTGCGGTAGCCCTGAAAGGGCGGCAAGGGCTGAAAGTCCGGCAGAGAATAGACCTGGGCAAGGGGGCTGTAATTCCCCGCAGCCCCGAGACGATATAAGAAAAAACAAGATCAGCCCCTGAAAGGGCGGCAGAGAGATATCTCCGGGGACAAATCTTTGCGGGAGGATATCACTGGAAACAAAAGGTTTGCGGGGGGGGATATTGCCGGAAAACGATAATTTTTAAGGTTTATGGTAATTTTACCCGACTATACTTAAGGCTGTGTTTGATTATTTCTGCTCCGGGGAGTTGGGGTAAGAGACACGGCAAGCGTTTCTCTTCCCCCAAGCCCCCAACTCTTTCAGCCGGGGCGGCGCAGATAGAGGGTGCAAGGGTGATACTGGATTTAGGAGGTGAAGGGCTCCGGCGGAGGATGTGTGAAGCGTTCTTTCTTAGATTACGTATCACCCCTTGAGACAGCCTTTGGCTGATCTCAAGGGGCTCTGTTGCTCGGTCTACGCTTCATCTGCCCCCGGCAGGGGGCATCCGCTGCGGAATACCGCAGCGGTTCATTACGCTGCGCCCTGCGCGCTCGGCCTGCGGCCTTCGCCGGCTCCCGGCTCCGACCACGGTTTTGTGTAGTTTCAGCTGGCGGGTTCTTTCACCTCCGGTCAATACACGCGGGCTGTGTAAGTCAACGCCCACGCCCGCAGACTGTCAACCGGCCAGAGGGTATTGCTCTGCCCCGCCGGCGTCTGCTATGGGAAAGTGGTAGTTTTAGTCTGTGCCACACCCATTATCGCAAATGTTCGTTTAAACTCGCACCTGTATTTGCGTAAGAAATTGCCGGGGACAAAGGGGGGCGGCAGCCCTGAAAGGTCGGCAGAA
>JAZUPO010000174.1:0-2927 GCA_045605205.1 Victivallaceae bacterium | reverse complement strand
GAAACAGTGATCGGTTCCTGGCAGAAGCCCATTGTTCTTTTAAAACGAAAAGAGTCGTCAACCCTGCCGGATGTGATCGCCCCCGGCAATCCGGCGATCGGCGTTATGCTGCCTTATGCTCCGCTGCATCATTTGCTTTTTGCCTTTGATGACGGTGTGCAAATGAGCGATACCCTTGTGTGCACCAGCGGCAATCTTTCGGGAGCCCCCATTTGCCGTAATGATGAAGAAGCCCTTGAACAGATATCCGGCTTCTGCGACATTATTCTTTCTCATAACCGCAGGATCCGTTTGCGTGCCGACGACAGTGTAGTGGATCTTTTTGAGGGGAAACCCTATATGATCCGCCGTTCCAGAGGATATGCCCCGCTGCCCTTTCGCTTGTCCGGGAATTTCAAAGGGCAGGTGCTGGGGATCGGCGGAGAACTTAAAAATACCTTTTGTCCTGCGAAAGATGAGCTTTTTTATCCCTCTGCTTATCTGGGAGATCTGGCTGATCTGAGAACAGTCAAAGCTCTTGAAGAATCTGTGGCAAGGATGAATTCCCTTCTTGAAATAACTCCCCGCCTCATAGGATGTGATTTACATCCCCGCTACAATTCAACAGCAGTTGCAGAAAAAATGGGGATCCCTGTGGTGAAGATTCAGCACCACTTTGCTCATATTGCAAGCTGTATGGCTGAGAATGATCATCAAGCTCCAGTTATCGGTATATCCTTCGACGGAACCGGATTCGGTGTTGACGGGACGATTTGGGGCGGAGAGTTTATGAAAGCAGACTTTTCCGGTTTCACCCGTCTTGGCAGTATCGCTCCTTTTATGCAGGCAGGCGGTGATGCCTCCTCCCGGGAAGGTTGGCGTATCGCCGCCGCTCTTGCAGGTGTCCCGGAAGATCCTCATACCCTTGAGATACTCGAATCTTTACAGCTTGATAAAAAAGAATCTGAGTGGAAATTTCAGCTCAAGATGATCGAAAAGAAACTCAATTGTGTCAAATCCACTAGTTCAGGCAGACTTTTTGACGGAGTTTCCGCCTTGCTGGGGATTTGTATGAATTCCTCTTTTGAGGGGGAAGGGGCCATAAAACTGCAATTTGCCGCCGAAAAATATTCAGGCGAAAAAAGTATCTCTGCAAGTGACGGTCTTGAAAGTTCCGGCGAAGGGCTCTTTTGCCTCGGGACAAATTCTTTGGTAAAAGAGCTTATTGCCCGCAGATTGCAGGGGGAATCTCAAGAACGTTTGGCCTGGGAATTTCACGCAAGGCTTGCGGCTTTGATTACTCAAGGTGCCATACGCTGCCGGGAACTGACTCGTTTGGAATGTTGTGCCTTGAGCGGCGGTGTGTTCCAGAATACACTGCTTTTGAAATTGTGTTGTGAACAACTTGAAAAATCAGGATTTAAGATATTGCACCACCACCTTGTCCCCCCGAATGACGGCGGTATCGCCTTGGGACAGGCTGCTGTTGCAATGTATCAACTTAACATAAGGAAGTGAAAAATGTGTGTCGGATTATCTGCCAGAGTCGTCAGTGTCAAGGGAGGAACTGCGGTCATTGATGCAACAGGTGCCAGACGGACCGTTTCCGCAGAATTGCTGGATGATTTGGAACCCGGGGACTATGTAATGGTTCACGCCGGGATCGCCATCGCCAAGATCACTGATTCCTCAGAAAATGAATCCAATCAGATTATGGAGCAGCTTGATGAAAAGTCCACGGGAAATAATTGAGTCCTATTCAGGACGCCCGCTGCGGATTATGGAGGTCTGCGGGACCCATACCCACGAAATTTTTCGCTGCGGCATCAGAAAGATCCTGCCGCCTCAGATCGAACTGATCTCAGGGCCGGGGTGTCCTGTTTGTGTGACGCCTCCGGGGTATATCGACAGTGCCATTGAGCTTGCTCTTGAACATAAGGCCTTGATTTGTACTTTTGGTGATCTTATCCGGGTGCCCGGAAGCCGGATGAGTTTGGCCGGAGCCCGCAGTCAGGGAGCGGCAGTCAAGGCGGTCTATACGCCCCTTGATGCTGTTGATATTGCACGTAAAAATCCCGATAAAGAGGTGGTCTTTCTGGCGGTCGGATTTGAGACCACTGTCCCGGGAGCCTGTCTTGCGGTGAAACATTCCAGGAGTGAAGGGATCAAAAACTTTTCACTTCTGACCTCAAATAAGACGATGCCCAATGCTTACCGGGCTCTCGGCAATTGTGCCGATGCCTTTCTTTATCCGGGACACGTTCATACCATTATCGGCAGTTCCGTCTGTCTTGAACTGCTCAAAGGGGGAATTTCAGGCGTCGTTGCCGGATTTCAGGCAGATGAACTTCTGACCGCATTAGCCGTTATTGCTCACCACGCAGGCAGCAGCACTGAAGCTTTCTTTGAAAACTGCTACACGCGGATCGCCAGAGATGAGGGAAATCCTGCTGCAATGCGTCTTATCAATGAGGTGATGATCCCCTGTGATGCCGAATGGCGGGGACTGGGTGTCATCCCCGGATCCGGATTGAAACTTAATGCCGATTATGCAGCTTTTGATGCCCGGTTGAAATTCAATGTGCCGGAGTGCTCCGGCACTCCTCACGCCGGATGCCGCTGCGGCGAAATACTCAAAGGATTGCTCAAGCCGGAAGATTGTCCCCTTTTCGGCAAAGTATGCACTCCGGTCAACCCCGTGGGAGCTTGTATGGTCTCTCACGAAGGATCCTGTTCAGCTTATTACCAATACGGGAGATAAAATAAATGGAAGAAAAATTTGTAACTCTTGCTCACGGAGCAGGCGGTCAACAAACCAATGAATTGATCGACCGGGTCTTTAAGGCCCACTTTGCCAATCCTGAATTTACCGGAGATGATGCCGCTGTTTTAGCTCCCTGGAGCGGAAAAACAGCCTTTTCAACTGACGAAGTCGGAGGCCAAGCGGT
>JAZUPO010000173.1:0-7485 GCA_045605205.1 Victivallaceae bacterium | reverse complement strand
CGCCTTCGCAAAGAACTTTTTTGCCCTGACGGACTGCTTCAGCAATGGTGTAGGCGGTGTTGCGGACCAGCGGGGCCAGTTTTGCGGCCGCTTCAAGAACAAGAGCAAGTTCCTTTTCGATGTCGATCAATTCAGCACCGGCTTCAGCAAAAATCTTGTTGTAACGGGCTGCTTCAGCACGGAACTTGGCACTCAGGATCTCGGGCTTGCAGAGATCGCAGCCGCGGATGCCGCTGCGGCGCATCTTGTCACAGTAGGCCGGTCCGATACCTCTTCCGGTGGTTCCGATCTTGCGGGCAGCGCCCTTTTCATTGAGCGCATCGGCCCGTTTGTGGTAAACGAAAATCAGCTGGGCCCGGTCAGAAAGTTCCAGATTGTCAGCAGTGATGCCACGGGCCCGGATGCCTTCGATCTCCTCAACAAGAGCCACAGGATCGACCACGAGGCCGTTACCGATGACACAACGGACTCCGGGACGGAAAATACCGGAAGGAACCAGGTGCAGCACGTAACGTTCCGAACCGATCTCGACTGTGTGGCCAGCATTATTGCCGCCCTGGAAACGGACGACCATATCCACATCACCGGTCAAAACGTCAATAAGTTTTCCTTTTCCTTCATCGCCCCACTGGGTACCCACGAGAATGTCAACAGGCATTTTCTTTTTTCCTATATTAAATGATTAATGACAAACAGTAACGTTTATAATATAAAGCTGAAACGCTCAAATTGCAAGCTCTCAGGTGGTAAAAAAAACACTTTTCAGGACAGAAGAACCCCAATCTTTTACCACTCTCCGTTCTGTTTGAAAAAAAACTTATTTCAAAATCCAGAAAGCCGCGACATCCGGCTTGGAAGTATCAGTGGAAATCTCCGCAGGTTTCCGGGAATCACAATGTCCGTCAAGATAAAGCACATTGGAACTATCCCGGTGAGGGAATCCCCAAAAACGATTGTTGTAACTGTCTGTACGAATATAATTTGAATCAGCCAGATCCATAGTCTCTCCAATAAAAAAAGTTCTGGAGGGCCGTTTGGCAACTGTTATCTTGTAACTGTTATAGCTGTTATCTATCCGGCTGTTCATACCCAGCACATTCATATTGCCGCCCCGGGTATTTTCCCGGGTTTGACACGTAAGGGAAGAACGTCTCCCATTGGCACGCAGCACACCATAAGGCACATCCCCATCCTTGCCCGGAAGATAAGGTGTAAGCAGCCAATCGACATCACCCCGGCCAAATAAGTATTTGACATTGCTCTTGGGGGTTCCTTTGTCATTCCGGTAAGGCGGAATAAAATCCACATTATCCTGTTCATAAAATGCCGTTCCTTTCCCGACCTGAGTCAACTGATTCAGACAGGAGTTCTTTTTGGCAACTTCCCGTGCCTGCTGCAAGGCAGGCAAAAGCATAGCGGCAAGAATTGCGATAATGGCAATTACAACGAGCAATTCAATCAGGGTAAAATAATTTCTTTTCATAAAAAACCTTTTTATCTACATTCCATTCTCTTTTGATCACACCTTGTAAATTGGTGCGGCCTGAGAAAATTTACAAATATTGTTCCTACTTTCACACTGAAAAAACACTCTGAAAGACAACTTTTTCGTTGGCAGCAGGCAGCTCTGCAATGCGGCGCAGCTGTTTCACATCGCCTTCGGCCAGGGTGTAATGGGTCTTCAAAGCACTTTCCCAACCTTTGGTCAAATATGAACTTTCAATAACTTTGCACTTTACTGAATCATTAAAGTGCAATTCCGCCTTGCCGTTTTCTTTCTGTTCAAGACTCCAGACGTTTTTCCGGAGTTTTGCATTTCCCAAAGAGTTGAACTGACACTCAACTGAAACTGCAGCGGTCTCTCCTGTACGGGTCACTTCGTCAATGACCCGCAGACCGTTGGCAAGAAGTTCTACCTGCCGGCACCACTTGATCCCGGGCAGAGTCATCTCGCAATAGAGCGTATTGCCCCGGCGGCGGAACACAGAAAATTCAGGAGGATAAACGATTTTTCCTTCGGCATCGCGGAAAATCAGCGTATTATGGCAATGAGGTCCCACTTCACGGGAACTGTATGCCTGCGTCATATTGACAGGCGTGTTGTGCACATCAAATCCGTATCCGTTATCCACCAGCCAGAAATGCTTTCCGTGCTCATAAGCAAGAATAGCTCCGGTATCGTGGTGACGGTGGGAATCACAGGAACAAGGTTCAAAGAGGAAATAACGATTTTCATCCCGGTAGAGGACCTTGTCCGCTTTGCAGGCTGCGGCTTCGGGGAAACGTTTGAGCACGTGAGAAACAAGGGGAAGCACCGTCCACCCTTTTTTCCCCGTCAAACCGGAATTTTTCTCCCCGGCAGTATGCAAATAGCCGCCCCAGCCGGGAACGGGCAGATAAGAAGCTCCATAAGCATCAAGCTGAGCTGAAAGTGCACTCGCCAGTTTGTCGTTACACACCTGTGCCAATGCTTGAAGCATATCTTTGTGTCCGGCTCCCGCCATTGCTGCGGCATCTCCATATCCCACTTGCCGTCCCTGATTATCTGAAACGCAGCCAATAGCTTCAGCCATCTTACGGAATCCGGGAGAAGGCTTGCCTTTTTCGGCCAGATCCCATTGCAGTTTTTGACTGGGCACGATCCACTGATAGTCGCCGGAATTCTCTCTTTGCCGCCAGGTACGGCTGAGCTCTCCGCCGCAAAAAGCGGTTTTTGCATAAAATTTCCAACGGGAAGCATCACTTTTAAGACCGTAATTTTCTTCAAAGTACCGGGCTCCCCAGTAACAGCTGATGGCGGGAAATGTTTCGTGATTGAAACGCAACGCACACTCCCGCATAGGCCAGTGATCTTTGCCGTATTTTTCAATAAGCCGGAATGAACTCAGCAAAAAAGCACTTCCGAGCAGACGGTCCTCTTCAGAAAAAAGCGGATGTCTTTCAGCAGCGGCAAAACAGTTGATGAGAGACCCCAGATAAAAATCATAGTCTGAAATATAACTTGCCCCATCAGGAAAAGCCAGATAATAACGCACAAGACCGAAAAAGATCTCTTTGAAAGCCTTAAGGAAACGGATATCTCCGGTATAAAACCAGGCGTAAAAACATTTCACCAGTGTCGGCACAGTACAATGACCGTTATCCCGTCCCACCTCAGGACCGCCGCAGTCAAAAGCGGCGTTGATCTTGGCGATGCAATCTTCAAAGTTTTCAACTTCGATCCGGGCACTTACCTCTGTGGCAAGAAGTTTCTCAGGATCTTTGTAAATTTCAGGCACAAAAGGTCCGGGAGCAGAAGCAGGAGTCCGTTCTGATTCCCAATGCTTGAGAAATGCGGCTTCGCTTTCTTCGTCACAGCAGACCACAGCCCTCAAAGTTTTGCCATAGGGAAATTCCAGACTCCAGCCGCCCTTACCGGGAAAGATCCCGTTGGCCATAACCCGCTGAAGCATAGCCAGACGGCAGGCGTGCTGATTTTCGGCAGAAGAACCGAAAATAATTGCCTTTTCCCCTTCGGGGAGAGGGGCTTTGTCTGAAATGATCTTCCCTCCCATTTTTTTGGCAAGAGCAGTGTAAAATGTATGTCCTTCGGGAACAGAGGCGATGAAATTTTTTCCAAATTCAGCTTCAGGCAAAGCATAGGGCTTTGAAAAATCCGCTGCCGGGAACAGAATATCTCCATTGCGCCAGATTTTCTTGCCGTATGCGGCAGGATTCCTGCGTAAAAGAGCGAGTGCATCTTGAGAAAGATCCAAAACCGACGGTTTTCTCAATCCCCAATTGGGAGTCATTCCGCAATGCTGACGCCAGTTGAGAGCACGTTCAGTAAGAATCGTATCCAGCATTTTTTTCATTTTATTCACCTGTTAATTTATTTCCAGAATCCGGCTGATGATTTGCGGCTTTCTTCAAGCAGCCGCATCACCTCAAGGGTATCTTCAATGGGAACAAAAGGAGCTGCACTGCCGCTGAAAAAATCCCTGCAATATTTGTACCAGTCATAAGAGGACACTTGCGGATTTTCCGCAGTTTCCTCTGTAAAATTCCGTTCTTTCGGGGGATAACGACGGTCAAGAGCAGCAAGCCCCTGCTGAATGGTCACTTCGGGAAGTTCGGTGCAGTACGTCAACGTCCATTTACCTTTCTGAAAGACTGCACTCCCCCGGGTTCCGTAGATTTCCAGGTCAAAAGGAGCTGAATGAGCGGCCGCCATATTGATCTCAAGTTCATAAATGATCCCTTTGCCGCCCCGCATCACAACAGAAACATAATCCTCTGCATCACCGGCCGAAAGCAATCTGGCCGTCTCACACCGGATCGCTTCTGCTTTCTGTTCTCCCCCCAGATAAAGAAGCTGGTCGAGAAAGTGTGCTCCGTAGTTATTCAACATACCGCCACCTTGGGCAGTAAAGGCTTGCCAGTCATTCCGGCGGACGAAAGAATACACATTCCGGCGGAATTTATAGATCCTGCCGAGTTTTCCGGATTTGATGATCTCCTGAGCTTTCCGGGTCAAGCCATTCAGTCTGTGAGGCTGATACACCATAATTTTCCGCCCGCATTCTTTGGCCGTCTGAACCATAGATTGAGCATCTTCGAGAGAAAGTGCCATAGGTTTATCACAGAAAACATCAATTCCTCTGCGTAAAAAGAATTCGCTCTGTTCCCGATGAAATGCAGTGGGTGAAGCGATAACCGCCAAATCGATCAAATTGGCATCACCCAGAGCTTTCCAATCGGTAAAACGATACGGAACTCCGTAGGTTTGCTGTGCCTCATCCAACCGTTCCTGAAGGGGGTCGGCGACAGCAGTCAATTCCATACCTTCACAATTTTTTATTGCCGGCAGATGGAATCCCCATCCGATCCGGCCCAATCCGCAAACTCCGCAACGGATGCCTTTACTCATAATGTTTCCTTAATTTTTCTGAAAAAGTAAATTTGTTCAAATATAATACTATTTCTGCTGAAATTCAAGAAAAAAAGGAATTTTTCCTTCAATTTTTCCTAAAAACAGGCACAGGTCCCGCAGAAGAAGCAAGTATTTCTGAATCACATTTGTAAACAGCCTCAATATTTTCAGAAGTCAGCACTTTTTCCGGAATTCCGGAGGCATAGATTTCTCCTTCACTGACAAGCAGCAGCTTATCGGCAAAAAGAGAAGCAAGTGTCAGATCGTGAGTCACAACAGCAATGGCACTCTCTTTCTTTTTCTTCTGCAGCAAAGCCATAACTTCAAGGGCTCCGGCCGGATCCAATGCAGAAGTCGGTTCGTCAAGAAGCATAATTGGCGTTTCACGCACCAGCAAAGAAGCAATCAGCACCTTCTGGTACTCGCCCCCTGAAAGCCGATTACAAGGGGTTTTCCCGTAAGAGCTCATCCCCAGCACGTCAAGCATTTCGTCTGCCCTGCACAACTCATCTGCTCCGGGAGCAAAGATCCGGGGTAAAGAAGCGAAACGTCCCATCATCACCCTTTCCCGCACGGTAAAATCAAGGGCCGGCATTTTTTCCTGCATAAGAACGCCCACAGTGCAGGAACGCTCCAAATGGTCAAATTCAGCAAGTTCTCTGCCGTCAATAGTGATCCTGCCGGAATCCGGTGTCAAAGCCCCCCCAAGCAAATGGACAAGGGTGGATTTCCCGCTGCCGTTAGGACCTGTGATCACAGTCAATTCACCGGTAATAAGAGAAAATGAACAATCCCTTATCCCCTTTTGACCGTCATAGGAAAATTTGAGCTGTTGAACCTGTAATTCCATAAACTTCACTTCTTTCTGTTCAGGATCCACAGAAAAACAGGGCCTCCCGTTATTGAAGTCACGACTCCAACGGGGAGTTCCTGTCCCGGCAGAACAATGCGGCTGATGATATCACATATCATAAGAAATATCCCGCCCCAGATAAACATAGCAAATACATTCTTTCTGTGAGATGAAGAACACAAACGGCGGACAGTGTGAGGAACGATCAATCCGCAAAAACCGACAGCCCCTGCCAAAGCAACTGAAGCAGCCGCCAGAGCTGAGGCACAAATCACCATAATCAATGTCATACGCCTGACATTGAGCCCCAGAAAGAATGCTTCTTTTTCCCCCAGAGCCAGTACATCAAGAGCTCCGGCCGACCACCGCAGATAAAACATAATCCCCATTGTCAGCACAATGACAGGCAGCAGCAATTTTTCATTGACAGATTGCAGATCCCCCAGCAGCCACCAGGAGGCAGCGGCAATTTCTTCACTCCGGGCAACAGAAAGAAGAAACATAAGCACACTGGAACAAATGGTTCCGGCGATAACTCCTGACAGCAGCAGTTTTTCACTGCCCCCTGCCCTGCTGATACGCAGCACGAACAGCACAGTCACAAGAGCTCCGGCCAACGCTGCCAAAGGGACAGAATAGACACTCACAGCGTGAAGCCCCGTAATAAAAGCCGCAGCGGCACCGACTCCGGAACCGGCAGAAACCCCCAATGTGTAAGGTTCGGCCAGGGGATTCCGCAAAACAGCCTGAAAGACCATACCGCTCAAACTTAAAGCTCCGCCGATAAACAAAGCCCCCAACATTCTGAAAAAACGCAATTCTGCGACAGGAGAGCCCCAGAGATCCTTGAAATTCAATATTTCACTGCCCAACACCACTCCGGAAACGAAAACAAAGAAAAGCAGAAGCAGAGAAAAAAAGGTTCTTTTCATCATTTACTCCATTTTTCCAAACGTTTTCTGAGCTGACGCACCGCTTCCGGCAAACGGGGGCCGGGACGCAGCAAAGCATCCTGATCGAAATCGGCATAGACATAGTTTTTTTGAACCGCCTTAAACTTTTTCCAGCTCCGGCGCTGTTTCCACCCGGCACTGGATGCACTCCAGATGATCACATCTATCCTCTCTTTGAGAAGTTTGTCAAAAGAGGGCCGCATATACTCCGACTCAAACTTACCGGTGGCATTTTGAGCTCCGACAAGTTCAATGATTTCATTGAGATGAGAATAACGTCCCGGGGTCATCAGAGGAGTATCCCATACCACCCAGAGAATACGCAAATCAAGTTTCTTTTGCTTTTCTGCAAGAAAAAGATCAATGCGCTTCAATTCTTTTGCGGCAGCGTCGGGAACTTTCAATTCCCGTCCCAGAATTTCCACACAGCGGCGGTACTCCTGCATATTGCGGCAGGGGAGCTGCAATGTTCTGATCCCGGCACGTTCAAAGGGAACTTTTACGCCGGGATTGACAAAGTCGTTGGTTATAAGCAGATCCGGTTTCAAAGAGATGATCTTTTCAACAAAAGGGACGGCAAAGCGTCCGGCCACCGGAATATTCCGGACAGAAGCAGGCACATTGCAGACATCGCTGCGGCCGACCAGAACTTTTTCTCTGCCAAGAAAACAGACAAGCTCCGTCAATGCCGGAGAAAGAGAAATGACCCGGAGCTCAGCGGCCTCAAGCAGAGACGATAAAATCAGACAAAAAAACAATAATTTCTT
>JAZUPO010000172.1:0-19333 GCA_045605205.1 Victivallaceae bacterium | reverse complement strand
CCCAAGCCCAGAGAGCTGCCCTTGATGGTCACACTGTAACTCCGGCTGGATTGGGCTGCAATGGAATCCACAGACAAGGTTTGGATGACACGGGATCCGTCATAGATCTTGACCTTGGAGGCTTTGGCGGTGTATTCGCCGTCGTTGGCAATCGTGAAGCTCAAAGTGGCACTGCTGTAATAAGCAAATGAGGAACTGATCGTACAATCTTTGACAATCAAGTCGGCTTCTTTTTTGACAGTGACAGTTTTTGAAACTTTGTTATTGGAGCTGCTGTACTCGGAAACCTGATTATCAGCATCAGCGACCACATAGAGGGTGCTCGTTCCAAGCCCAAGAGAGCTGCCTTTGAGAGTTATACTGTAACTTTGGCTGGATTTGGCAGAAAGAGAACTCACAGACCGAGTTGCAAGCAGCTTGTCACCATCATAGATCTTGACTTTTGAGGCTCCGGCACTGTAGTCTCCGTCGTTGGCAATCTTGAAGCTCAAAGTGGCACTGCTGTAATAGGCAAATGAGGAACTGATCGTACAATCCTTGACAACCAGATCCGCGATCTTTTTGACAGTCACAGATCCGGAAACTTTGTTGTTGGACTCATTGGTTTCCACAAGCTGATCGTCAGCGTCGACCTCAACATAAAGGGTACGCTTGCCGATTCCCAATTCACTGCCTTTGACAGTTTCAGTAAAGGTTTTGCTTGTATTGGCACCGAGAGAACTCACCGTAATTGTTTTAATGAGTTCAGAGCCGTCATAAATCTTGATCTTTGAAGGCCCGGCAGCAGAGTCCCCATTATTGGTAACAGTGAAAGTCAGTTTGACAGAACTGTTGGAGGCAATGGTGGAAGAACCGACTTTAAGATTCTTGACAGTGAGATCTACGGGCGGAACATCTTCAGTATCATACAGAACATCTCCGCAAGTAAAGTCACCGTCAGCCACTGTCAGTTTGAGATAATAGATTCCGTTAGCCCTGTCCGTAATATCATTTTTGACATACCTTTCGGAATCCAATGTTTCAAGATAGTTGCCGTTGGCATCATACAACTGGGCAATAACATTATTTTCTGATTCAAAATATTCAAACGCAATAACCGTCTCGCCATATTTATTAAGTTTGATCCAGTCAACAGTATCGGCAAAGCCATACTCTGTATCAGCGGCCAAACTTTCACCGCAGAGCCAGAAACAGGTCTCGTCATACTCATCGGCACCGGCACGGGTATTATCAGCAAGTTCAGCTTCAGGACCGCTGAACTTATCCGTTCCGAAAGAATTATATACTGCCACTCCGGCATCAATAAAACGGTTCAACGTCTCCTGTTCAAGAGACCACTCTTCAGCTTCGTCATCTTTATAAATCGTGATCCAGGCGGAGTCGCCGGCAACGATCGTCTCAAGGCCGCTGATAGAAATACTTGTTTCTTTTGCCTCTTCGTTTCCCCAAGCCCAGAAGTAGTCAAATTTCATACCGCCGTTAAGCTCAAGGGTATCGTCCCCATCGCCAAAGTCGATGGTATGGATAGCGGAAAAATATCCTCCGGCAGAGATACTCAATGTGTCATCGCCGCCCCCGAAGGAGACTTCTCCATAGTAATACTCTTCATCATTCTTCAGAGCTACATCCATATCAACCTCAGCATACGGACCTTCAATTTTCAAGGTGTCATTGCCTGAACCGAATTTAAGGAGAGCGGTCTCAAAATGGGAGTCGTTTTTGACAATAATGGTATTGTCCCCCTCACCCATATCAACAATTTTGACATCAAGATCGCCACCATTGAGAGTGATCGTGTCATCACCGGAGCCCATATCAATTTTCACACCATCCAACTCGGTATTAGCCTGTCCCTCGATGATATCATTACCGGATCCCATAAAGATATTGGTAAAAGAGGTTTCCGCATCATCGTCCCAATTCTGTTTGGAAGCCTGCAGCACGATCTTGTCATTGCCGCTGCCAAGTTCAATATTTCCACTGATCATACGGCTCTTGTCAGCGGCAAAAGTGATCACATCATTAACCGTTGAACCGTAGATAGGCTCAACCTTGGCAGCACCGGGCAGATCGTCCCAATTATCTTCATACTCATCAGGATCAATACCGCCAATTGTCATATTAACAGGCTGGTTCAGCACGGCAGCAGCAAAATCAGCAAGGGTATCGGTCTGTTCGGCGTGTTCTGTCCCATAAACGATATGGCCGATCTCGTGGCTGATCACATCAACGACACTTTCCACGGCAGCTGCGGCATCGACCATAACGAAGGCATTATCGCTTTTATTCTGATTGCCCCTGTCAATGGTTTCTGCAATTCCAGCAAAATCGCCATATTCAGCAAAGGCATCAGTTTGTCCGACAAACACCGTTGAATACTCTTCGCTGACCGGTTTCTGAGCGGTAAAAATAACTTCACCGTTATATTTTTCATTCAGTGCGGCAACGATTTGTGCAATTTTTTCTTCAGAAAAACCAGAAGGTGCAACGGAAATCTGTTCAATATTGAGCAGTTCTCCTTTATAAAAGGTTTCCGCACCGTCAAAGTCGAGGTACACATACTGTTTTTTACTACCTGAACTCATAATAACCTCCGTTATTGACAAATTTATACAAAAACACAATATCGTTGGTAATATAGCATACAAATCAGCAAAATACAAGCTGTCACACTGATATTTTCTCTTGTTTTTTACTTTTGCGAAACCAAATTGCGGATTTCCCGGTCATTTCGGGCAAAGAGAGAATTACAATTCGATTTTCCGGTAAGAAAATCCGGTTGAAGAATATTCGATCTGGATCATATTTCCATTGCGGGTCACTGAACCGGAACAGCACTGCCCCAAGCCATTTTCATCAACTTTAAGAAAATGCTTGTGTACGTGACCGCACAAAACAAGATCAATTTGTTTTTCTCTGACAAGTTTGACCAATTCCCCCTGTCCGAAAAGTGCGTGGCGAACTCTGAGCCATTTATTGTCTTCGATCAGGGGATAATGGGTCACCAGAATACGGGGCAACTTCTTTTCGGCAGAACAGAATGAAGCAATTTTTTTACTGTCAGCTTTATGCACAAAGCCCCAGGAACACAACAAATTGGAAGGACGGGAAGTATTGAGCATCAGAACTTCCGCCCCTCCAAGCTCCAAACGGCAAGGCATATCTTCAAAGGCAAAACGCCTCTGATTGACCTCAAAAACCGCCTCTTTCATTGCCCGCACACACCAGGGACGACGAACATAACAATCGTGATTCCCCGGCGTATATACCAAAGGTACGTCTGAGTCGATCAAAGGCTTCAATATCTCTTTTACCCGTTCAAATTCCCCCGGCTGCCCGGAGCTGGTCAAATCTCCGGTACAGACAGCCAGATCAGGTTTGCAGTCAAGGATATACTCCACCGCTTTTTGCAATTTTGACAGATCGTGCTGAAAACGGCGGCGGAAGCGATAATTAAAAACACCCACCCAACGTTTGTCAAAGTAGGCCATCCAATCCTCTGCCGGCCCGCCGCCGTGAGGGTCGGAAAAATGAATAATTTTCATTTCAGATCCTTAAATCTCCACCACAGTTCCGGGAGCTACAGGCAATGCGCCATTGGGAGATGTGATCCAGACAGTCACTGCCGAAGGATTATAAGCCCTGCGGCCGTCAGCAGAAGTGACCAGAGAACGGAATGCTTTGATATAGCGTGCCACTTCAATATTTGTCGCATACCACACATTTTCCTTGCCTGCGACCTGATCGGCAAAACGTTCCATATCGTCCCAGTTCCCGGCATTGCCGAATTCATAGGAGTGGCCCCAGACATAAAAAACCCCCAAGCCGAAACGGTAATTCAAAAATCCGGGAACGAACTCCAACATATCCCGGTGGTGGCAGGTGGGATGCCACAAAAGCAGATCATTGGGCAGAGAGAATGTTCTGGTCGAAACCGTTGTCCGGCAATATTCGATACCGCAGTTCCGCAATATTTCCACCACTGCATCATCTGATGAACCGTAAGGATAGGACATTCCGGTCACAGGATAAGAGACATATTTCTCAAGCAGTTCTCTATCCTGCCACACCTCACGCATCACTTCGGTACGGGGGATCCGTTCCAGAAAGGGATGAGTAAAGCCGTGACAGGCAACTTCGTGTCCGGCATAAAGAGTACGGAGTTCTTCAAAAGCAACTTTAATGGGAGAATTCAACATACCGGCATTGAGATGAAAAGTACCTTTAAGCCCGTGATCGTTAAAGATCTGTACAAGTTTTCTGTCAAAATCTCTGCCGTCATCATAACTGAAAGTCAAAGCCTTGGTACAGCCCCCGGGAAAAGTTATACGGATACCCATTTCTCAAACTCCTTTATTTTCTGCCAGCGGGAACAGCCCGCATAATATTGACCGGTTTTTTCGGGTCGAAAAATCCCAGTTCGGCTTTATCCGCATCGAAAGCGACCCGGGTGCGCCAGCCGGGGCCTTCAACATTAATGTAACGGGCATAGTAAAGCTCATTGCGTTTGGTAAAACCGTTACATTCAAGAGTCCGGTAGGATTTCTTTTCTCCTTTCCGGAAAAACTCCGCCTTAAGGGGGAAATAGTGATCCGCGGCGATCCAGACCTTGACAGTTTCTTTTTTGTCGCTGCTTTCAAGCAGCATAACCCGGCAGGGAGCCATACTCAAAGATTCACGGGGAAGTTCTTTGAGAAGTTTGCCGTGCAGAAATCCCAAGGTCAAATCCGTCGCCCGCAAACCGACACGGTCAAGGACTTTAGCAGAACCGGCAAGAGCAGTCACAGCAGCACTCCCGCTTTTGTGAGACTGTGAAATAAGCAGCGAATCCCGGTTATCAATAAGAAGTTGAGCCGTAAAACGGTCTTTCTGGATGATAATACCGAAATAAAGAGGCGTATTTTCCACCCCCTTCCCCCGGCGCCGGTGCTGAATGACTCCGCTCAACTTGGAATAAGTCCCCGTACTGCGGAAATTCCGCACAGCATCCATAAACTCCTGACTGCTTTCCTCTTTTGCCGCCTGAGCGGAAAAAGCAAGCAGAAGTCCGAAAGTCAGCAACAATATTTTTTTCATTTTTATTTCCCTTCAAAAGCGACAGCTTCAGCCTCTTCCAGGCGTTTGACAAAGTGAAAAGTCAAAGCCTTTTTTACCTCTTCCGGCAGTTCTTCGTGATCTTTGCGGTTCTCATCGGGCAGAATAACGTCAGTGATTCCGGCACGCATAGCGGCGACGACCTTTTCTCTGATGCCGCCCACAGCAGTCACCCGTCCGGTAAGGGTAATTTCCCCTGTCATAGCAAGTTTTTTACGCAAAGGAACTTTACGCAGACAGGAAATAAGAGCCAGAGAAAGAGTCACACCGGCCGAGGGGCCGTCTTTCGGAGTTGCCCCGTCGGGAACGTGAATGTGAAAATCATTGGTATTGAAAAACTCCGGATCAATATTCCACTTGTCACATCTGCCGCGGACAAGACTGAAAGCAATTGAAGCAGACTCCTCCATAACCTTGCCGATGGAGCCGGTGACTTTCATATTTCCTTTGCCGCCCGTTATGGAAATGATTTCAACAGGCAGAGTCACCCCGCCCGCACCGGTCCAGGCCATACCGGTGGCCATTCCGGGAGCCATATCCTGGGCAGCTGTATCTTTAAGAAACCGGGGAGCCCCCAGCAATTCTCTGACCATATCAGGAGTCACTGTCAGGGGGGCATTCATATCCATTTCACCGGCAACAGCTTTCCCTGCCAGACGGCGGCAAACCCGGGCGATCGTCTGCCCGAGATTACGGACACCGGCTTCCATCGTATATCCTTCAATAACAGAATCCAGTGCAGCTGTACTGAATTTGATCTGTTTGGGAGCAAATCCGCACTCTACACTTTCACGTTTCACAAGATACCGCTTGGCGATTTCCCGTTTTTCCACCTGAGTATAGCCGGAAAGACGGATGATTTCCATACGATCCCGCAGGGGACCGGGGATCTGCTCTTCAACATTGGCAGTTGCAATGAAAAAGACCTTTGAAAGATCAAATCCCAGTTCAAGAAAGTTGTCATTAAATGAAAAATTCTGTTCCGGATCAAGAACCTCAAGCAACGCGGATGCCGGATCGCCCCGCATATCGTGAGCCAACTTATCCACTTCGTCGAGCATAAAAACCGGATTACGGCTCTCCGCACGTTTGATATTCTGTATGATCCTGCCGGGCATAGCACCGACATAAGTTCTGCGATGTCCCCGGATCTCCGCTTCATCGTGCACACCGCCCAGAGAAACACGGATAAAATTACGCTGCAGAGCCTTGGCAATGGATTGTCCGAGAGAGGTTTTTCCCACCCCCGGGGGGCCCACCAGACAGAGGATGGGAGCCTTACGCATATCCTCATTGCCCTGTTCTTTATTAAGCTGCAAAACGGCGATAAATTCGAGGATCCGTTTTTTCACATCCTCAAGTCCATAGTGATCTGCTTCAAGGATCCGTGAAGCGACTTTGGTATTGAGTCTATCTTCTGTTTCCACCGCCCAGGGCAGATCCAGCATCCAGTTGAGATAGTTGTAACTGATATGATATTCGGGGGCCATTGTAGGAATCTGCTGCATACGGGCAAATTCTTTTTTAATGGTCTCAAG
This sequence comes from Victivallaceae bacterium, assembly GCA_045605205.1. Classification (GTDB taxonomy): domain Bacteria; phylum Verrucomicrobiota; class Lentisphaeria; order Victivallales; family Victivallaceae; genus UBA1784. Next base: position 12,701 of record JAZUPO010000172.1, on the reverse strand, counting down.
CACATTTTCAGGAGCGACACACTCCTCAATGCGTTTTTCCATTACGACCAGATCAGGATTACGGCTGTCCTCATTGAGTTCTTTTTGAATGACTCTGAGCTGTTCACGCAAATAAAACTCCCGCTGGGATTCCCCCATTGCCTCGTGGACTTCGCTTTGGATCCTGGCACTGAGCCGGGTGGTTTCCAACTCCCGGTTGAGCAGAACAGCCAGCATATCCAACCGTTCGGGGATCGAGGGATTGATCAGGAACCAGAGTTTTTCTTCGTAACTGAAATTCAATGCATCAACGATCAGATCCATTGCCCGGACAGGCGTAGGAGCATTGTTGACTGCAACGGCGATCTCTTCTGACAGGCCGGGCATCATCGAGCTCAGTTCAAGAAAACTTGCCACCAGAGCCCGGAGTCTGGTCGTGTTTTCCTGTTCGCTCATTCCTCCGTCTTTTTCCTGAACCGGAGAAACGTCAACAGCCACCGCCCCATTCAACTCCCGAAACACATTATTGCACCGCACCCGTTTGATACCCCGGACAACGATCCTGACGGAACCGTCCGGCATATCAGCCCGCTGCACGACCCGGATCAGAACACCGGTTTTGGAACGTTTCCGGTTGTCCCAGGTAAAAGATTCCGGCTCTCCGCCCAACTCAACGAAATGGGCATCTTTGGGTATTTCCGGAAAGACGACCATCGTCCGGCTGCCTTTCATAGCAGCCTTGAGTGAATCCATATTGGCCCGGCCGTCCACATTAAAGGGAAGCAGACTGAAAGGATAAAGCACCAATCCGGCCGTCTGCATAAAATAGGTGCGTTCACCGGAAACAGCGGGACCGACAGCAATGGTAATGTTATCAGCAATCGCCATAGATCACATCACTTTCCGGCAAATTCAGCAGGAATTTCGGTATAATTGCACCCTTTGAGGAATTCCTGCATTTTTTTCAGAGACACAGCACCGCCGGTGGCGGTGGCAGAACGCAAGTTGAAGTTGCTTGAAGCACCGCCCAATTCCATCGCTGAGGCAAGATCCCATTCCTGATGCAGAGCATAAATCACTCCGGCAGCAAAAGCATCCCCTGCCCCGGTACTGCCCACGATATCAGCTTTGGCAATATCACAGGAAGGACGATAGATAAATTCGCCGTTCTTCTGTTTGCCGGCGGCACCTTCGGGGAAGTGGATCACGGCGGTTTCCCGTACACCGTTTGCCAGCAGAAAATCAACAGCTGCGGGCAGATTGGCATAGTTCATAGTGCCGTCGCTTTTACGCAATTCGATACCGCTGCAGCTGGCACATTCGATCTCATTGACGATCAGAATGTCGATATAAGGAAGTGCAGGCATAACAACAGCACGGAACTTTTCAGGAGCATCGCTGACAAAGTCAACAACGGTCTTATAGCCTTTTTTCTGCATAAAGTCGAGAGTTCTGGCAGCTTCGGTTCCGTATTCAGCATCGGCACGGTCCATTTTTTCCAGCAGCAGCAAATAGGCAAGATAGAAAAATTTTGCAGGAGCATCAATAGTCCGGACATCCTCAAAGCCGTATTCAGAACAGGCTCCGCGGCAGTGAAAAAATGTCCGTTTGCCGTTTCCTGACATAACATCAGTATAACTGGTGGGCAGAGCAGAGTCTTTGATCATATAAGTGCTGTCGATCTTGCGGCTTGCGATCTCATCCAGAACAAACTGGCCGTCCTCATCATTTCCGATACGCCCTGCGGCATAAAGGGGTAACGCAGGATCCATAGCGGCGATATCAAAAGAGACATTGGCAGGACCGCCGCCGGTACTGCGGATCTGGGATGAAATATTGCACAAAGTCCCTTCTTCGGGGAAACGGTCAATAAGTTTAACCTTATCAATGACCCAATTTCCGGCACAGATGATTCCATTTTTCATAGTGTTGTTCCTCAGTTATTTTATCATTTTTTGATGTTACTTTTTCAGGATGCCGCCTGCGGCGAAATTCTTGTTCCCGGAAACAAAAAATCCCTCTTCATTGATGCTGCCGGAACAAGGGATGACATCCCCCAGTTGTCCGGCGGACTGAAAATTGATTTGGAGTTCAAAAATCCGTTCGTGTGCTCCCGGTTGAAGATTATTGAGCACATTTTCAATATATCTTGCATAAACGGCATTATTCAAGTGGGCATTCAGATCGATATCGGCAGCACCAACAGTAAATTCGCTGACCAGACCTGCCTCAACAGGCGTAAAACGTTCAAATTTCTCAAAGTACCGGGGTTTATCCGGATTTTCGGGCAAAGGCTCGGCAAAGACTTTATCCATAGCAAGGGGACGATAGGTATTTCCGTCCAGCATAACCCAGGCAGAGGATCCCTGCACCAGATCTTCGTTTCCGCACGAAATACGGTATTCACGATGAGCCTGCAGCCGGTCGTGTCCGGAAGGATAGGTCAAAAGCTCCAATTTTTCCTTAAGAACAGGGAAACGCAATATTCTGATCCTGAGTTTTGAAAGCACCCACATTCTTTTGTTTGCAACAAGATCTTCCATTCCGCACCCCAACAACTCAGCGTGTTCAGCTGCAATATCCTGCAAACAATCCATCAGCAGCTGCAGTTTCATACAGCCGTTAATACCGCACTCGTGATGCCGCACAAGATGGGCCCTCTGGTAAAATTCCGGTAAATCACTCATTGTTATGCAAAAACTCCTGTTCTGTTACATTATAGATAATATAGTACCTGAAACGCATATTTTCAACTTATTTACGCCTTGATTTTTGCCTTAAATGGGGTTATTTTATAAAATAAATAAATTTTCACAAAAAAAGACAGGGCAACGAAATTGACATTCCTGAATGGAAAATATATCACAAAACTGTGCAAACTTACCGGTGAAGCCATCGGCCGTTTTGAAATGATCCGTGAAAACGACCGTATTCTTGCGGGACTTTCCGGCGGCAAGGACAGTTTCATACTGCTTCATCTGCTCCACCACTTTCAGGCGGTGGCTCCGGTAAAATTTGAAATCATCGCAGGCTCTTTTGATCCCGGATACCCGGAATTCAACACGAACGCAATTTCTGAATATTGTGCAAAACAAAATTGGGAACACAAAGTGATCCGCCTGCCGATGGAAGAGATCCTTGCTGAAAAAAATCAGGAATCCTCCCCTTGCGGTTTGTGTTCACGTCTGCGCCGGGGAAAATTGTACGGTCTGGCCAATGAATTGGAGTGCAACAAACTTGCTCTGGGCCAGCATCTTGATGATTTGATCGCTTCGTTTTTTATGAGTCTGTGCCGGGGCCAGGGGATACGCACGATGGCCCCTGTGGCAACTCCTGACGATCCGGCACATCCTGTTATTATCCGCCCCCTGTGTCTGATTCCGGAAAGTATGCTCATTTCCACAGCGAAAGCCAATGATTTCCCCGCAGCGGGCAGCTGCCGTTATGAAGAGCTGCTTCTTAACGGCGACAGAGCCTATTTCCGCAATCTGGCAGATATCCTGACAGAAAAAGTCCCTGACTTCAGAAGCAACTTCATCCGCTCCCTGGGACACATAGAGCCGGAGCATCTGATGATAACTCCGGCTCTGTTAAAGAAACTTCAATAAATGTCAGCGGGTGGATTTTTTAGTTTTTGACATTCCCCAGGCATCGCGGTAAGGCTGAGAGGCAGCAGGATTGACACTGCCCTTTATCCGTCCGGTACTGTCGCGGAAAACAGTCCGGTGCCCTTCTTTATAAGCAGATCCTTTGATCCTGCCGGAACTGTCACGGAAAACTGTTCTGTTCCCTCCCACAGAAGTTGAGGAGCCTGAAATCCGTCCGGTATTGTCCCGGTAAACCACACGGTGTCCTTCTTTTTGAGAAGAACCGCTGATCCTGCCGGAACTGTCGCGGTAAACAGTTCTGTTCCCCACCCGGGTCGCCGAACCGGTGATCCGCCCGGTACCGTCACGGTAAACAGTTCTGTGTCCTTCCTGTGTGGCCCGTCCAACAATCCGTCCTGAACTGTCCCGGTAGAGAGCCGGATGTCCGGCCCCCAGGAGCAGCACAGCAAAAATGATCAAAAGAAAAGCCTTCAACATCGTCATTACCTCACAAGGAAGATATCACGGACGGCATTGGCATCTGAGGCTGCCAGAACTTCAGACACCTTTTCAGGATTGGTCAGCACACCTGCGACCTGAGCCACAAACTGCAAATAAGGCTGAGTGGCATCTTTGGGACAGAGACTCAAGATAAAGATGTGAGTCGGATCATCGGGCCGATCCTCAACCGGACATCCTTTGCGGGAAATACCGATTGCAGCCACAAGTTTCTGAGTTCCATTGGTCCGGGCGTGGGGCAGAGCCACACCGCCGGGCATACTGGTTGACATAATCGCTTCACGTTCAAGGACATCCTTTTCGCAGAGATCGGCATCTTTCAAAACGCCGTTCTGCATCAGTCTGCCCACAAGTTCTTTAATGGCATCGGCAGTATTTTCAGCCTTGAGATTAAAGACCACTGCATCAGGAGAGAGCACACGGTCGATACGCAAGATATCCTTTTTCTTGCCGGTTGCCTGAGTTTCTGCAGAAGCCACGGCATTTTCCAATCCGCCGGGAGCGGCAAACTCTTTGAGAGTGGTCATTGCGTGATGGATCTCAACAAAGGTTTCGTACATCACAGTACGGATCAGCATTGCCTCACTGGGACTGGATTCAAATTTGAAAGTATTGCCGGAACGGATGAGCGTAAAGGCGATATCATCGCGGCGAAAATGGGTCAAGCCGTCTCCGCGGCCGAGTTCATTGTGCCGGAATCCTTCGCGCCGGAACTTGTCGAGCATAAGATTGAGCACAAAGTCACGAACAGCCTCAGAAGGCAGTTCATAGAAAGTATTGACAGCCTCTTCTTCTTCCACATCTTTCTTGACGCCTTTTTTCTGGATTCCCAGCACGGCAGCCAGAAGCGGGGGGGCCACCAGCGTGGTAATAAGAGTCATCATAATAGCGATACCAAAGAGCTTTGAATCGATCACGGGAACCTTAACACCGTTGACCACCATCATCGTCGTGGTACCGATACCGGCAATAATAAGAGCCACCTCACCGCGGGGGATCATTCCCATACCGATACGGACAGCCCCCACAAAGTTAAAGTTCATAAAATAGGCGGGCACAGCACAGCCGACGATCTTGGTCAAAACAGCGATCGCGGAGTAAATGAGTCCCCATTTCAAAACATCGGCATCACTGAAAACACGGATATCCACCAGCATACCCATAACAACAAAGAAAATGGGAACGAGGAAGTTGGAAATTCCTTCAAGCTGGTGCTGAACCGCAAAAGAGATATCGGTTTTTGAAAGACTCAAGCCCATAACATAGGCTCCCACAATCATCGCAAGTCCGGCCTGTTCAAAGAGTCCGGCAAGCAGCAGAGAAAGACCGAAAGCCAGAATGGCATAAGTTCCGGACGGAGGGAAAAGTTTGAGGAATTTAGCGATTTTATGAGCAAAGATCAATCCGACAGCGGTCACACCGAGCCAGATACCCACACTCTTAATGGCAATGCGGCCGATCTGTCCCCAGTCAATGCTGCCGCCTGAACTGGAAACACCCACAATACCCATAACAATAGCAAGACAGATGATGCCCAGCACGTCGTCGATAACGGCAGCGGCAAGGATCGTAGTGCCTTCGGGAGAATCAATACGCTTTTTCTCAGAAAGGATACGGGCAGTGATACCCACAGAAGTAGCCGTGCAGAGAATACCGAGGAAGAGACAGCGGGGATCCATAAAGCCCACTTTGAACATCATCATTCCCAGCAAGTCTCCAAATGCGAATGAAAAAATCACCCCGCCGATACCCACAATGGTTCCCACCACACTATAACGGAAAAACATCCGCAGATCGGTTTCAAGACCGGACATAAAAAGAAGAACGATAGATCCCAGTGTAGCCAATGAGTAAAGCGGTGTAGAGACCGGCAGCTTTGCCCCTTCGATCAAAGGGAAAATACCGTGTTCAAATCCGTGCAGGGGGATACCGATACCACCGAGGACAAAGGGGCCGATGATAATACCGGCGATCAATTCGCCAAGCACTGAAGGAACCTTCATCTTCTGTGCTGCAATACCGCAAAAGCGGGCTGCAAACAAGATGACACCGATTTGGATCGCCAAAGCGGCAATCTGAACTGCAATGGGCAATTCTTCTTTCATTTTCAAATCCTCAACTTTGCCTTATTTCCGGCCGGAAATATATTTGATACCACGGCACACGGAAACGTTAAAAATAACACTGTCTCTCTTACGAAAAACAGCCTTGAAAAATATTTACATAATATAACACTGCAAGGGTATTTTTTCAAGGCAAATATTAAGGTTTCTTTGAATGATTTTCCGCTTTCAACGCCCTTCACGCCACCTCAGAAGGCGTGTCAATCACTTTCATCGTTTTCCACTTGCCCTGACGGTAACGCAAATAAAAGACAACGCCGCAAATAACGACGTAAATCACGCTGATCGTCCATACGCCCCAGAGACACCACCCTCTTGAATAGGGAGCAAAAAGGTTGATAAACCACTCCTGCCGGTAAGCTGCAAAAAGAGCAAGACAGGGGAGAACATAGGTAAAAATCGCAAGAAGTGCGTGAGTGATCATTGAAAAACGGGTATCTCCGGCACTTTTGATAGCACTGCTGTAAATGATAAAAAGAGCATCAAACAAAAGATATCCCGTAATAAACCGGAGCATCGTTCTGCATTCTGCGGTAATCTCAGGCGAAACCTTTGAAAAAGCCAGCAGCAGCGGGTCGGGCCAGAAAAAGAAAATCACAGCCAAGACGGCAATATAACACACTCCCAGCACCCTGGCACTGCGTACAGAGCGTTCTCCCCGGGGAATATCCTGAGCACCGACCGACTGCCCCACAAGGATCCCGACTGTCTGCCCGATACCGAGAAGCGGCGTATATGCCAGACTGTTTATTCCGAAAGCGATCCCGGAAGCAGCAAGGGCCACAGAGTCCACCTTTCCCTGAAGAATAACAAACACCTGAAACGCAATCAAGTCAATAGCCAGCTGGATCCCCGTCGGCATACCGAAACGCAGCAGACGCTTGAAAAGAGCAAAGTCAAGACATTTCCCGAGTCCGTATTTCTTCCATCCTGAACACAGCAGAACGATTACAAAAATGAATACGGCCAATAATCCGCCGATAATGGTTCCGTAAGCGGCCCCCCGGATCCCCATTTCCGGAAATGTCACACTTCCGATCAAAGGAATATTCAAACTCTTTCCGTAAATAAGCAGATAGTTCAAAGTTATATTCATTACAGTCATAAAGATATTGCCCCCCAGAACCAGCATCACCTTTCCCCGGCCGCTCCAGAAATTCGACAGTGCGATAAAAAGCAAATTGGCGACAGTCCCGCTTGCAATGATCTTGTAATAAACGACTTCAAGGGAACGGACCTCCGCCCCGTGCCCAAAAGCGTCAAAGATTTCTTGAGCAAAAAATGAAGTTCCCCACATAAAAAGCCCGCCGATCAATGCGATCCAGACTCCCTGCCATACGGCACTGCCGATCCGGTGATACTCTTTTGCTCCGTAGTACTGAGCTACAAAAGCTCCGCTGTACCCTACGGTTCCGACAAAAAGACAGGAAAACGAAAATGCACTCAATCCGGCCGGAAACGCTGCTGCCATCGTCATATCAGAATATCCGGCCAGCATTGCCCGGTCAACAAAAAGATTCACTGCGTGGCTGGCACTTGAAAGCACCAATGGCAATGCGATCTTCAAAACTTCTTTATAGTTCCCGTTTTTAAAAAACTTCTTCATATTTTCCTGTTCAAAGCAAATTACTGATGTATATTTTCTTAATATACCACTTACAACAGGATAAAGCAAGAAAAAAGCCTCTTTCTTTTTACAAAACACCTTGACACGCCCCCCTTAAGGATGTATATTCTGTAAAACAGCCAACCCTATCTTCATCAAAGGAGCTTTTATTATGTCCAACTTCGGTGGTCTCATACAGGAATATTACGTTGACAAATTCCGTCAAAATGCACAATTGCGTAAAGAAAAACTCAGCCGGCTGAAGACACCGGAAGATGTCTATGCCTATATTGCCGGACTCCGGCAAAAAATAAAAAAGGCTTACTCCTTCCCTGAAGAAAAATGCCCTTTGAATGTTCACCATTGCGGCACCATCAAAGGTGACGGCTACCGCCTTGAAAAACTGATCTATTACAGCCGTCCCGACTTCCCGGTCACGGCCAATCTCTATGTTCCCGACAACGCCGTCCCCGGCAAAACGCCTGCACTGATCCAAGTTTTGGGACACGCTCTCTACGGCAAAGCAAGCAAAGAATACCAGACTGTCGGTATTTCTTTCTGCAAAAAAGGTTATATGGTGCTGATGCCCGATCCCATCGGCCAGGGGGAACGGTTCAGTTTCCCTGCCCTCACCGGCTTTCAGAATGTCCGGGAGCACAATCTGCTGAACCGCCGTCTTCTTTCTATCGGAGACAACTTTGGTGCCTGGCGTATCTGGGATGCCATCAGAGGTGTCGATCTGCTCCTTGAAAGAGAAGAAACCGATCCGGAACGTGTCGGTGTTACCGGCAACTCAGGCGGCGGTACGATGACCACTTTGCTCAATGCCGTCGAACCCCGTCTCAAAGTGGCGGCCCCCAACTGTTATATTACCAGTTGGCTGCGACTGGTGGAAAACGAACTTCCTGTGGACGGCGAACAAATCGTCCCCGGCTTTGCCGCTGACGGGGGAGAAATGGCAGACTTGCTCATTCTCAAAGCTCCGAATCCCTTGTTGATTATGGGTGAAAAAGATGACTTCTTTGATATCCGGGGAACCCGTGAATCTTATGAAGATGTGAGAAAAATCTACACTATATTGGGATATCCTGAAAGGGTACGTCTCTATGTCGGCGATCTGGATCACGGCTACCAATATGGAGCCCGCAGGGCCGCATACGGATTTTTCAATGAATTTTTCAATGTTGACAGCGATGACACAGAGCCGGAAGTTCAACTCAGGACGCACGAAGAGATCGCCTGCACCCCGGAATGCACCATTACCAAGCTCCCGGGAGCGATCACTGCCGATCAGGCAGTCCAGGCAAAGGTCAGGGAGTATGCGGCCAAACGCCCTGCCCGCAGCAAAGAAGAGATCAAAAAACTTCTTGCCGAAACCTTGAAACTGGAGATCCCCGCACAAGCCCCCACCTACCGGCAGCTGCGTCCCAAATACGGTACAGAGCTTCACGATTCCCGTTTCGGTATTGAAACAGAACCTAACCTGATCACGACACTCCATTTGCTCAACGCCTCTTATTATATGCACCTGCCCTCCGGAAAAAGTGCAGAGCTTTATATTCCCCACCAGAAAAGCGTTGAAGAAATGAAAGAGCGTTCACCTAAGGCAGACACTCTCCGTTTCGGGTTTGACTACCGCGGCGTCGGGGAATCAAATCCCAAAGGATGCGATCAGGGAGCCTGGGTCGATGCAGATGCTTTTTTCGGACTCTACCGGAGAGACTATCACTATGATGCAATGGCAAGACTTATGGGATTTTCAGTTTTGGGCAAACGGACTGAAGATGTGATAAAAGCCATACTTCTTCTGAAAGAAGCCGGTATCGAAGAAATCACTCTGACCGCCTCCGGCATCGGTTTTTACCCGGCCATTCTGGCAGCCCTCTTTTCACCCGTCAAGGTCAAAACAGCCTTTGAGAACCGCTGCCGCACATTCCTTGACAGTTCTCTGAGCGGAACTGATAATATACCTCAGTCGATGACCCCCTTCAATATTCTGGGGATCGCAGACTTTGATGAGCTCCAGGCACTTGCAGAAGAATAAGTACCGGTAAGCAAAAACTCTGGCAGGAAATAACAGATTATCCCCCCCCCTGCAGAAAGGAAATATTTTATGAAAAAACTGTTACTTTTTTTGACTTTCACTGTTGTTTTCAGTGCCTGTGCCGAGGTTCTGAGGGGCATCCCGTATTATGAGAAGAACGCTCCGGCTCAGGGAAACGTTGAGTATCGCAACCAGAGATGTAAACTGATGCTGTCGATTCCTGACGGCGTCAAGAATTTTCCGACGATCGTCCATTTTCACGGCGGCGGCCTTTCTGCCGGCGGAGCCGCGTTCCCCTCTCAGTTCAACCGCAGTAAAATTGCCGTTGTCGGAGTCAATTACCGCCTTTCCGGTAAAGGCGGAGCCTGTCCCGATTATATTTATGATGCCGCTGCGGCTGTTGCGTGGACTGTCAAAAATATTGCAAAACACGGCGGAGACCCAAAAAAAATCTACGTTACCGGACACTCTGCCGGCGGCTATCTCACGGCAATGATCGCCCTTGACAAAAAGTATCTCAATACTTTCGGCATCGAACCGGAACAGATCGCAGGTTACTTCCCCGTTTCAGGTCAGATGACCACCCATTTCAGGATTCTGCACGAACGCCGGAAAAAAGTTGCATCTACGCCCGATTTTCTGGTCGACGAGTACGCTCCTGTCTACCACGCCAGAAAAGGAGTTCCTTATATGGTCTTCTTTGTCGGTGATACAGAGTTTGATTGGCCGGCCCGTGTTGAGGAAAATGCTCTGCTCGCAGCAAGATTGACCAGAATTTTCAAAAATCAAAATGTTAAATTTGTAAGCATTCCTTTTGGAACTCACGGCTCCTGCGGCCCTCCGAGCCGTGCAATGATCGACCGGATGGTCACAACAGGAAAAATGCTCTGAACAGGCATTATCATTTTCGCAAGATTATGAACAGCATTTGCATCGTCAAATGCTGTTTTTTATTGCTTCTGTTTCCTCAGGCAAGATTTCGACGCATTATGGGAAGAACTGAAAGAAATGTTTGATATAGAGTGTCTGTTTTCCCTTTGAGACGGCAGAAGAAATCCAGGTGCCTTTTCGCATAATAAAAGATGTTGTCGTTGCCGGATTCTTGCGTATCATCCTTCCCGCAGAAAAATTTTTTCAAAAATTAGTTAAAACTAACTTGAATTTTTATGATTATGTGTTATATTATGCTAAAAGCAGAATGAGGGAGAAATAAATTTCTTTCAAGTATCCTCCTGCATTCCTGTTATTTTTTTGACCCGCAGATTAGGTAAGACTAATTATCTGTTTTATATTAAATAACAAGGAGAAGCGTTATGAAACAACACTGTTGTGCCTGTGGTCGTGCAGATTCCAAAGGTTCTTTGGCTGAACTGCCGGTCGGTACGAAAGCAACCATCGTCGGAATTTCGCCCAAGTCCCGAGGACGTAAAAAATTTGCGGACGTGGGGATCGTCCCCGGAACGGAATTGCTCATTGAGGCACACGCTCCATTCGGTGGTCTGATCCGGGTAAAAGTTATGGAAACCAGTATGGCTCTACACAAAGATGATTCCGCCTGTATTATGATCGAAAGACGGGAGGATTCCTGCAATGAGTAAAAAATTCCGCATTGTACTTGCCGGTAATCCCAACTGTGGCAAGACCTGCATTTTCAATGCTCTGACCGGAGCAAGACAGCACGTTGGCAACTATCCCGGCGTAACTGTGGAAAGCAAATCCGGCTCATTTAATTTAAATGATATGGAAATAGAATTGATCGACCTGCCCGGTGTTTATTCTCTTTCCAGCTCCTCTCCGGAAGAAGCTGTCGTTTTTGAGGAATTGACGAAAAAAGGTATTGACCTCATCGTAAATGTGGTTGACTCCACCATTCTTCAGCGGAGCCTTTATCTTACAACGCAACTTGCGGAACTTCATATACCGATGCTTCTGGCATTCAATATGAGTGATGATGCCCGGAAAAAAGGACTGAAATTTGATATTCCCAAACTGGAAAAATATTTTGGAGCCCCCATCGCCCAAACTGTCGGCAACACCTCACACGGCGTACAAATCCTTAAAGAAAAAATGGCAGCTGCTTTAGCAAAACTGGACGACCACGGGATGCCGATGCTTTCTTACGGGGCAGATTTTGACGATGCGATCAATGCCGTTGCCGAAAAAATCGACGCTCTGAATATTGAAAAATACAGCCACATCCCCTCTCGCTTTTTTGCCATAAAATTACTGGAAAAAGATTCCAGTGCGATGAAAATTGAGGCGATGAAGTCCGTCTGGGAAGAGGTGGATGCTCAAATTCTGCATCTTAAAAACAAACACGCGATCGTTGCGGATACCTTTATGGCAGACCGCCGCTATGCAATGCTTTCTGGGGCTTGCCGCAATGCTATATCTTTCAGTCAGGAAAAACGCCGGGAAATCTCCGATAAGATCGACAAAGTCATCACCAATAAGTTTTTGGGATTTCCGCTGTTTCTGGCAATTATGTACGCAACCTTCTGGTTTACCTTTATCTGTGCCGACCCGTTGATGGGGTATATTGAAGATTTCTTCGGCTGGCTTGGTGGAGTTGTCGGCAATATTTGGAATCCGGAAACCCTGCCCTTTGTCCGCAGTATGATTATAGACGGTATCATTGCCGGTGTTGGCGGAGTGATCGTGTTTCTGCCCAACATCCTGTTCCTCTTTTTCGCTATAGCCATTCTGGAAGAATCCGGTTATATGTCCCGTGCCGCTTTTGTAATGGACGGAGTTATGCGTAAATTCGGACTTCAGGGAAAATCCTTTGTTCCGCTGGTTCTCGGTTTCGGCTGTACTGTTCCGGCAATCATGGCGACCCGCAC
>JAZUPO010000171.1:0-47158 GCA_045605205.1 Victivallaceae bacterium | reverse complement strand
GAAAAAGGTGCTGGGCATCGGTGAGGTCAAAGTGCCCACCTACCGGCAGCTCCGGGGCAAATATTTCCCCGATGCCAAAAAAGGTTACAGCCGTTACGGGGTGGAAACAGAAGAACATCTGATCTGTACTCTTTCTCTGCTGGGAGAGCTGCCTTCATATCAGCATATCCCTGAATCTGATGTTGCCGAACTCTATATTCCCAACATCAGCAGTCAGGATGAACTGCTCCAACGGGTCGTACCCAAGAGCCGCAAACTTTATGGATTCGACTACCGCGGTGTCGGCGAAAGTACTCCTGACGGCTGTGATCAGGGTTCAAGAGAATTCTTTGCCTACTATACCTATGACTACCATTACGCCTCACTTGCTCTGCTGCGTAATGAATCTATGCTGGGCAGCCGGGTGTATGATATCCTCTGTGCCATCAAACTGCTCAAGGCCTACGGAAACAAAGAGATCGTTCTCACCAGTAGCGGTATCGGTCAGATCCCCGCACTGTTGGCGGCATTCCTGACGGATGAAAAAATCATCCCCAGCTTCGGACACCGTGTCCGCACCTGGCAGGAATCTGCTCTTTCCACCCGGGATATGCTGCCTCAGTCTATGGGGAATTTCAACATCCTCGCCCTTACCGATCTTGATGAGATCCAGGATCTTGTCGAAGCCGGCAAGTAAGTTCAGAAACAACAAAGGTGAATGTGATGAAAAAAGTTATCGTTTTCGGCGGTACCGGGTGGCTCGGACACAAGATCGCTTTGAAATTTGCCGCAGCAGACTATGATGTGACTGTGGTCTCACGGGGCAATAAAGAGATTTTTGCCGACCGTCTCAGCGGACTGCGCCGAGTCAAGGCAGATAAAACTTCAGAAGAAGATATGCGTAACGTTCTTTCTGAAGGGTATGATGTGATCGTTGACAGCGTGCCCCAGCTCGGCTCTATGGAGTTGATCCACCGTTATGCCGGAAAAAATCTGGCACATTACATTCACTGTTCTTCCACAGGGGGCTATTCTCCTCTGCCCTTTGTTCCCTGCAATGAAACGGCTCCCTATGTCGGTTTTGACGGGGGACGCGGCTGGGTGCAAAAGGTCAAAGTGGACAACTTTGCGATGGAACTTTTCGGGAAGGACGGATTTCCCGCAACGGTGATCCGTCCCTGTTATATCACCGGCGGCGGGGATATGTTGCCTCTTGATAATCTGGGGGGCAGACGCAAAGATTTTATTCCGGATATCCTCGCCGGGAAAGTTCTTGATCTGCCCGGGGACGGACAGGCTTTGCTGCAGCCCATTCACGTGGATGACCTGGCAGACTCCTTTGTTCTGGCAGCCTCCACGCAAATTTCGATTGCTCAGAAGTACAACATCTGTCTTGCTCACGCATTGCCCATCAAACGGTATATCGAACTCAACGCTGAAGCTGTCGGCTGTAAGGCTGAGATCAACTTTATGAGTGTAGATGATATGCTTGCCAAGTATGGAAGTTCTGTGGATGAAATAGGATTGCGTTTCTTTGCCACCCATATGTGTTTTTCCATTGAAAAGGCCCGGCGTGACTTGGGATACAACCCCAAGCATACTCCGGAAGAAACCATCCGGGAGACCGCCCGCCTGACGGCTGTGAAATGCGGAGCGGCACTGTAAAAAATGAATTGGATCCTTGTTAAAACCATCGGTTTGCTGGTGCTGTCAAACTGCTTTATGACCTTTGCCTGGTACGGGCATCTGAAGAATCTCAACAATAAACCCTGGATCATTGCCGCTCTCGTCAGCTGGGGGATCGCTTTGTTTGAGTATATCATTCAGGTCCCTGCCAACCGGATCGGACACGACGGCGGTTTGTCTCTTGCCCAGTTGAAGATCCTGCAGGAAATTATCACGCTTTCTGTGTTTGTGCCTTTTTCTCTGTTTTATATGAAGGAATCTTTGCGGTGGAACTACCTTTGGGCAGCCCTCTGTATGGCAGGCGCAGTCTACTTTATTTTCAAAAAATAAGCTGAAATTATGGAAATATTGCACTTTTCAATGAATGATCCGGCAGGCTACGGATTGCCCCGGGTGCAGATCCCCGCAGATTGCTGGCGAAACGGACTGGTCGTCCGGATGCCGAATCATCTGGGCGATGCTGTTATGGCTCTGCCTGCCTTGCTTTCTTTAAGCAAACTGGTGCCGGAGCACTGCGGACTGTTTGTGGTCGCTCCTGAAATGTTCAGACATTTTTATGCTGCCATTCCGCAGGTCGGAATGTTTCTGGGGCTTCAAAAGGCCCACGCCAACTGGTCGTGGCGTGAGATCAAAGAGTTGAAAAAAGTCCGTGCCGGAGTCGGTGTGTTTTTCAATAATTCCCCCCGGGATGTTATTGCTATGCGTCTTGCCGGAGTTCCGAAACTTTACGGTGCTGCCGCAAGAGGGCGTTCCATACTGCTGAGTCGCGGATTCAAACTGCGCCGTCAGCAGATCCCCGGTGTCAGGGCAGGGGAACATCTCTGTTCCAGATATCTTGCTATTACAATGGCATTGGGAGCTCCTGCCTGGGATGGTGCATTGCCTGAGTTTTCCTTTTCCCGTTCGGGAGATGAAGCCAAGGAAAAAATCTGGTCCTGGTGTGAGCATCCTGAAATGCTGCTGTTGGGGCCGGGGGCTGCTTACGGTGATGCCAAGTGTTACGACAGTGCCAACTATAACAAATTGGCACGCTGGTGGATCGACCGGGGCGGCGTGGTGGTTGTTGCCGGAGGCAAATCAGAAGCTGATACCGGTGCCGCCGTCTGTGCCGGACTCCCCGCTGAAAAGTGTGCCAATATGTGCGGAAAAACCGATTTGCAGGAATTGATGCAATTGATCCGTTTCAGCCGGTTTATGATCTGCAATGACTCAGGTATTATGCATCTGGGAGGAGCTCTGGGCAAAGAAGGAATTGCTGTTTTTGGATCGACAGATCCTACGGCGACCGGGCCGATTTCTGACAAATGGCAGTGTGTTTCCAACCGGAGCAAGTGTTCTCCCTGCTTTGAGCACGTTTGTCCTTTGGGCCATAAGGAATGTATGACCCAAGTCGGCGTTGAATTTATTATTGAACAATTGCAAAAGAAGGGCTTTTGAAAATTCTGTTTCAAAGGACTGGTTTTTGAATCTTGTCACAAGGAGTGTTTTACCTATGGGAGAGCTGGTTTTTCAGGATATCAGAGTCGTTTGGGATGAGCAGACGCTTGCGTTTTTCAATTCCGGTTACAGCCGCAGTTTTTCTCTGGAATCCCCATTGCCGCATACTTTGGAAATGAAAGACGGCAGCAACAGGATCTTTGCCTCAGAAAATACTCTTCCTTTTGATGCTGATTTTTACGGACTGGCAGTTAAAAGTGAACAAAAAAAGTGGCATCTTGAAACTTTTAACGCCGTCGTAATGAAAGATCTTCCTTTTGAAAGCGATCACGTTCTTGTGACCTTGCGTTATTTCGACGATTTCAGTCACGCCCGTTTGACCCGGGAGTTTTTTCTCTATCCCGGAATTGCTATGTACGGTGTCCGCAACAAGCTCAAAACACCGGTTCTGCCGGATGGGTGTGCCCCCTGCCGTCCCGGACTGCGTGAGGAGTATATCCAATTTGCCGCCCGACACGGTAATGATATCCGTTTCAGCAAAGAGCCTGTGGTGGAAATACTGCATCCGGCTCAGGGATTCAAGCCGGTTATGGCCGTGGAGTTCGCCGGACATACCGATGTGCACGATACGCCGGTGAGAGAACATAAACTTGCTTCCGGGGATAATTTGTTTTCCGGAAATCTGCTTTTTTGTGAAGATGATACTGAAGTTGGATTTATGATCCTTCAGGAAGCTCCCCCGTCAACGGAACGGCGTGAAAAAGAATCCTATGATTTCCGTTTGTCCGGAAATGGGGATCTCCTCAGTCTGGGGTGGGGCTTTATGATGGAAGAGCTCATTCAGAATGAAACCTTTGTTTCCTACCGCAATGCCGTGGGGATCTACCATAATGCAGAAGAAAAAGACCGACTCCTCAAAGAGTATTGCCGTGCCCGCTTCAACTACGGTAAAGAGTATTACGGCATCGTCTGCAATGCCTGGGGGTGCGGCCGCTTCGGTGAATTTCTCAATCCCCGGTTTCTGGCAGATGAAGTCAAAGGTGCCGCCGAATGCGGGGCTGACAGCTATCAGGTCGATGACCAGTGGCAGTTCGGCAACCTGGGGGATCTGATGGTCAGGTGCAAAGATGTGGTGCTCCGGGATTTTTGGAACATCAATCCTGAAAAAGTGGAAAACGGTTCTTTTGATTCCCTTATGGAACTTGCCCGTAAATGCGGTATCAAGCTGGCACTCTGGATCGCTCCCAGTTTCAGTAAAAGCTATCAGGATCACGAGGAGTTTGCAGAATTGCTGCTGGATTTCCACCGGCGGTACGGTTTTGAACTCTTTAAGGTCGATGGAGCTTATTTTTCAAGTTATCGTGCTGAACAGAATTTTGAAAAGCTGCTCAAAAATACAGCTCTTGCCAGCGGTAAAAAGATTTTCTTTAATCTGGATGTGACGGCCGGTATGCGGGGAGGGTATTTCAAGCTGTTGGAATACGGAAACCTCTTTCTTGAAAACCGTTATGTCTGTCACAATTGGGGAATGGGATATCATCCTTTGCGGACGTTGCGGAATGCCTGGAACCTTGCCAAATATGTGAGATTGCAATATCTTCAGCTTGAAGTGCCTTACTGCGGAGATGTGCTTGATGAGTTTTACATTTCCCGCAATGAGACAAATCCCAATGTCTACCCCTGGGAATTCTGGTTTGCAGTTTCTTTCTTCGGTAATCCTTTGCTCTGGTTTGCTCCTTCAACAGTCAAGGCGGAACACCGGGCTGTTTCGGCAAAGATGATCGAACTTCATAAAAAGTACCGTGAGGAAATTTTTGCCGGCGTGATTTCTCCTGTGGGAGATGAACCGGGAGCAGATGCTTTGAGCGGTCTGGTTTCCCGCCGGGACGGAAAGGATCAGTTTATGGTGCTTTTCAGAGGGCATAAGGCGGAAAAATCCTCTTTTGCCACTGATTGCAGTTGGGTACTTCTTGCCGGAAAAGCAGCGTTTGCAGACGGGAAGATCATTATCCCTGAAAAGGCATCTTATGCCATCTTGAAGCGGAAGTGATCCTATGACTCCTGTTGCCTTCGGGCTGATATTGCTTTCCATTTTTCTGCACGTCGGGTGGAATCTTATCAGCAAAAAAAGTCAGCCTTCAGCAGCCTTTTATCTTTTGACCTCTGTGACCTCTTTTCTGCTTTATGTGCCCTGTGTCTTTTTTGCCGGGATCGAGTGGGGAGCTCTGGAGACAAAGTTCTGGGGAATGGTCTTTTTGAGTATTCTGTCTGAAATACTCTACTTTATAGGGCTTTTCAAAACTTACCGGAGTACAGATATTTCTCTTGCCTATCCTATGGTCAGGGCTCTGCCGGTGCTGCTGGTCGCAGCTGTCACTGCAGTATGCGGCATCGGAAAACCGCTCAATGCGGCAGCTGTGGCCGGAATGTGTATCGTTTTTGCCGCTTGTTTGCTGATGCCTTTGCAAAGTTTTTCCCAGTTTTCTCTGCGGAATTATATGACACCGGTTTTGGGATATATGATCCTTGCCGCCTGCGGGACGACCGGATATACGATTTTTGACGGTTTGCTCATACCGCAAATTCTGGCTCATACCAAAGGCAGTGATCTGGCAGCCACGGGGGCCTTTATTTCTCTTTTGGAACTTGGTATTACGACCGGGTTGTCGATCTATGTTCTCAGCAGAAAAGCTGAACGTGAGGAACTTAAAAAACTTTTGGGGCGTTCCTGGACGCCTCACATTTGCGGTATCTGTTCTTCTTCGGCCTACATTCTGGTGGTGCTTGCTATGCCCCGGGTGACAAATTTGAGTTATGTACAGGCCTTCCGGCAGATGAGTTTGCCCCTTGGAGTTGCTGCCGGAGTGTTTATTCTGAAAGAAAAGTGTCCTGCCGTGCGGCTGGCGGGAGTGGCCGCCATTGCAGCCGGACTGATTATTACTGCTCTGAAACAGGGGTAGAACGGTTTTTCATAGTCTCATATTCAACGCTCCGGGTGGAAACACGACGGAGCGTTTTTTTGTAGGCGGGATTCAGTAATGACCGTTCCGGCTGAAAACAATTGGCTTTGACCCCCGCAAGTTCCATAAGCAAGTGGGGCAGATCAGAGGAAAGAAAAGGAATTTTTGCCGCCCGGGCAGCAGCTTTTTTCAGTTCCGGACGGGCAAAATGGGGCGACAGCCACAGAAACATTGGGATCTCTGCTGTGGCTGCTGTGGGAAAAAGATCTGAATGACCGGCAAAATTATCTTCTTCATAAAGGGATTCGCCGTGGTCTGCCAGATAGAGAAAAAAGCTGTTTTTGTTTTGTTTTTCAAGAAGTGAGATGAGGCGGGCGAGATTTTTGTCCAGATAGTGCAGAGAGTTGTCGTATTCATTGATTATTTTTTCTCTGTGCGATGCTTGGGCTGAGCTCTTGAAAACACCTTCTCCTTTGGGGTAAGTGCTGCTGTATTCCCAATGATTTCCCAACAGTTGGATGATGATCAATTTTTTCGCGTAAGGCGATTGCAGGATCTTTGAAAAGATATCAATGATTTTACCGTCCGGCTCCTGTTTGGAACGTGTCAGGGAAATGAAGTGATCCGACCGTTTGGCCGCAGCAAGAAAGGGCAGTTCTTTTTCAGAATCGGGCGTCTGATTGCAGATATACCAAACTTTGAAACCGGCTTTGCGGAATATATCGGGCAAGGAAGGAAAATGGGAAAAATGTTTCTTTTCGCCCCGGTAAAGAGTGAGCAGTTCCGGCAGGGCAAAAATGGTCATCGTGTGGGGCGTGACGGCATCGTCAAAACGGAAAATTTGTTTTTGCTGTACCATTTTTTTCAGTTCGGGCGTTGTGTTTTTGCTGAACCCGTAAAATGAAGACCGCCGTCTGGAATGGCTTTCGCCGATGACCAGTACGTAGAGTGCTTCACTGTCATCATTGGAGACAATCAGGGAACTTGAGGCCTTTTCAAGCTCCTGGTGAAGCTGGACGCTTTGCCAGGATCGCAAAAATGACTTCAAATTTTCAGCAGGGGTAGCAATATGAAGTTTTTTCGGGGGGATCACACTGTTGAAAAAGAAAAGAACCGCTCCTGTGAAAAGCAAAAGGAGAGTCAGAAGAGTTTTGTTTTTTTTAACAGTAAAAATAATGATCCCTGCCGCCGGATAAAGAAGCAGGATCGCCAATGTGGTGAAACGCAGCAAAAAGAGTTGAAAGAATCCTTTTGCCTCGTGCCAGGGGGCGATCCTGATGAGCTGCCAGATGCCGTAATCAAAAGTTGTGCCGAAGTGGAGCAATAAAAAGATGTCCAGTAAATTGAAGATTCCGGCACCGATGCTGCCCGCGATCATAAGAGCGCAGGCAGCTTTACGGGGGATCCGGGGCAGCAGCAGAATAAAAAGCGTTCCGGCAATTCCCCTGAAAAGCAAGGTCGCAAGCCAGTTGCTCCATTGAGCACCTGTAAAGGAAAACAAGCCGAAAATCAGCTGAAGCAAAAGAGGAAAGAGCAGCAGCCAGGTGAAAAAAAAGTTCCACCGGTACAAAAAATCTTTCTGCGGCAGCGGAACTTTGATATTCTGGAGCTCTTCCATTGATTTTTCAGCCTTTTTTGACCGGCCACTTCAAGCGTTCAAAAAGTAAAAGCGATACAAAGAGCAGCAGGCACAAGGGCACCAGCAGAACACTGATCCGCAGAGAGAAAATATCGCCGCATTTTCCCAACAGCCAACTCAGCAATCCGCATCCCGGCGTCCCCGCACAGGAAAGAATGATGTACACCACTGTGGAATCCAGTTCCGGCATCCGGTCGGTACAGTAACTCTGACTGCTGGGCCACAGGGGAGAACAGGAAATTCCCAAAAGCAGGAAAAGCAGATAGGCAAGATAAAGGGAGGTTGTTAAACTGAGCAGGATTCCTGCAAAAATACCGCTTCCCGCAGTGAACAAAAGTAAATGAAAGAGCCGTTTCTGGGGAATCACTGCCGCAGAACCCAGCCTGCCGACGATCATACCCACTGAGAAAATCAGAGTCGCCAAAGCTCCCTGCAAAGGTGTGGCACTGAAGTTGATCCGCACAAAACTTGAAGCCCAGAATGTGAGTCCGAATTCCGCTCCGCCGCCGAGAAACATCAGACAGAAAAAGATCCAGAATCTCCCCGATTTCATAATGGCGCCGGTGTGTTTGCAAACAGTTGAAAAATCAACTTTTTCTTTTTTGAAAACATCTTTCTTCCCCGGCAGCAGAAAAAGAAGTGCCGGAGGAATGGAACAAAGTGCCACGCCGGTGAGAATATATCGCCAATTGACTTGCAAGGTCAGCAAAACGCCTACCAGTAAGGTCATTAAAACAATGCCAATAGACCAGAAACCGTGTCCGAAGTTGATGTAGCGGCTGGGTTCATCATTTTCGTGGAGATCCTGAAGCACAGGCGTGCTCAAGCCCTCTATGATACCTTCACCGAAACCAGCCACTGAAAGAGCCAGAAAAATAATACCGTAAGAAGGGGCAATTGCGGCAATACCGATACCTGCTCCCATAAGGAGTACCGAGTAGCCGATCGTGAGCCGTTTGCCCCAGCAACCTGCCATAAAACCGCAAAAGATCATCGCAATGACCATAAAGATACAGCGGCCGATCTGCAGAGCCCCCCCTGCACCCTGACCTCCTGATTCAAGAGGAAAATTCAAGGTGCGGGCGATCTCTATCAGGACGATAGGAACAATGACAGAACAGCTGGAATAGGCAATATAGGTTGCAAAAGTTGCAACATCATACCTTCCCAGCTTACGCAAGGAAAATCCCATAGGGTGCAAACTCCTGTTTTCAGAGAGAGCCTTTGGTCGAAAGCACGCCTTCGACACGGGGGTCTGTCGAGGTCGCCTGATCCAGTGCTTTGGCAAAGCCCTTGAAAATGGCTTCAAAAAGGTGGTGGACTTCACCGGAACAGATCATACGGATGTGCATATTGAGTCCTGCGTTGGTACAGAGGGCCTGAAAGAACTCATAAAAAAGCCGGGCATCAATATCTTTGACCATCGGTGCCGGAGGCGTTACTTCATAGTAAAGGCCGGCACGTCCGGAAAGGTCAAGGGCAGTCATAACCAGCGTTTCATCCATAGGCAGCAAAAAGTTGCCGTAACGGCGAATCCCTTTTTTATCTCCGGCAGCCTTGACGATCGCCTGGCCGAGAACGATACCCAAATCTTCCATTGTGTGATGATAATCGACCTCAATGTCTCCTTTTGCCTTGATTTCAAGATCAAAGAAACCGTGACGGGCAAACAAATTGAGCATATGATCGAGGAAAGGGATCCCGGTATCAATGGCGGCTTTTCCGCTGCCGTCAAGTTCAAGGCGGACGAAGATGTCTGTTTCGCCGGTCGTGCGGCGGATTTCAGCGTTGCGGCTCATAATTTTTTTCTCCGTATTGATAATATAGAAAGCGTTTTATCCATACCCATAATATACACCTGAATGCGTCTTTTTTCAAGGGAACCGGAAGCTGCCCGGAAACGATTTTTTTATTGACGGAAAAGATAAGGCAGAGGTATGAAAAAGCATTTCAACGAAAAAATTATTGAAAATTTTATTTTTTTTATTCTTTTTGACTTGACTTTTTTCTTGTTTTGGTATATTTTAGGTATTGTTAGGTATAAATAGGAATGAAAAAGTATTAAAAAGGATTTGAAAAGGTGATTTTTGTCGGAGAATATGATTACGCTGTTGACCCTCAGGGACGTATCTCTCTTCCCGGAGAATGGCGGGGCGACGGTGAAAATTCCTGGGTTGCATTGCCGGAAGGCAGTGAGGCTCTGATCCTTATGCCTGAGGCAGCTTTGCTTTCCTTTTTTACTGAATTGCAAAAATTGTCTCTGGCTGATCCGGCACTGCGTCTTGTTGTGGCCCGGCTTGGATCACTTGCCCGGAACTGCCGCTGTGATCGGCAGGGGCGGATGACGCTGGTCAGGAGTCAATTGGAGTCGGCAGGAATAAATAAGAATATCAAACTGATCGGGGCTGTGACCCATATCCGTGTCTGTGCTCCCGAAAAATGGAATCCGCAGGAAGTCGACGGACGGATCTCTGATTCGCTCAGGAATGTTGAGAAAATCGGCAACGATAACGGCGCTCTTGCTGCATTGGTAGAAGGACTCCTTGACTTATGAGTGTATTTCATCATATTCCTGTCCTTGCAGAGGGGGTACTCGAGCATCTGACTTTTCCCGCAGACCGGAAAGTTCGGATGATCGACGGAACTCTCGGCGGCGGCGGACACAGTTCTATGCTGCTTGAAAAGTATCCTCAATTGGAACTTCTCGGTATCGACCGGGATGAAATGGCTTTGGAAAATGCGGCGAAAAAACTTTCCTTTGCCGGGGAAAGGATCCATCTCCTTCACGGCGAATATGCGGCGATGAAAGAGCTCGCTCTTTCTGTCGGTTGGGAAAAGGTTGACGGGATCCTGCTGGATATCGGCGTTTCTTCGCCTCAAATCGACTTGCCGGAAAGAGGTTTTTCGTGGCGGAATGAAGGGCCGCTTGATATGCGTATGGATCAAAGTTCCGATGTGACTGCAGGGCGGATCCTTAATTTTTCATCAGAAGATGAACTCTGTCGCATCTTCCGGGAATACGGTGAACTGCGTTCGGCAGCAAAACTTGCACGGGCGGTCGTAGAACAGCGGTCAGAAAGTTTTTTCGGTACCACTGCCGATCTGGTCGCTTTGTGTGACAAAACTCTCGGAAAATCCGCTCCCGGGAAACTGCCCATCCCGACATTGGTGTTTCAGGCGTTGCGTATTGCGGTCAACAGAGAATTGGAGCAGTTGGAAGCAGGACTTGCAAGTGCAGCAGAATTGCTCAACCCTGGCGGCAGACTTGCGGTTATTTCATTTCATTCATTGGAAGACCGCATCGTCAAGGAATTTTTCCGCCGGGAAAGTACCGGATGTATTTGTCCGCCCGGATTGCCTGTGTGCTGCTGCGGTCATCAGGCATCTCTGGCTTTGCCTTTGCGTTTCAAAGTTGTGACCGCCTCAAAAGAGGAGCTCAAAAGCAATCCGAGAGCGGCGTGTGCAAAGTTGAGAATTGCAGAAAATTTGAGCGGTGATTGATTTAATGAATAAAATTAACATAATGGAAAGGATGGTATTATGAATTTGCAGCCCGGAAAGATCAATGGGACTCTCAGACATTCAAGCAAAAAGCAGAATGGTGAGAAATTTTCCTGTTACAGCGTTTTTATTGTTAAGTTTGTTTGCCTCATCCTTGCCTTTACAAGCGTGTTTGTGGCTCATCTCTATTTGCGTCAGCAGTGTGTCAAGTCTGCTGAACGGACTGACGATATCAAAAAACAGATTATGGATGTCAAGATAGAGAACCTTAATTTACGCAACAAAGTGGCTACTTTGACCAGTTGGCCCCATATCAGTCAGAAGATCCGTCAGTTCAAACTGGCACTCAGACCCGCAGAATCAGGTCAGATCATCAGGATCGCTGTGTATTCTCCCAAGCAGGCCGCAGCGATCCCGTTGACGCCTCTCAGGGTGGCTTCTGCCGGAAACAATGTCTCCTACCGTGTCCGGTAACCTTTTATGAAGCAGAATCTTGAGCCTTCAGAAGGATCCGTCAATTCTCCGGAATCGATCAGAATCAGATTCCGTTTTGTCAGTTTTTTGCTGATCATTATCGGTCTCGGACTTGCCGGACGGTTCTTTTATATCCAGGTGGTCAGAGGAGAGCATTATCTGACCGCTGCTAAAAGGATCTATACCAAAGAACAGGAAGTTTCAGGCCAGCGGGGAGAGATTTTTGACCGGAGCGGTAATTTACTTGTGGCCAATGCTCCCAGGGTACATATTGCCTGCGGACCTTATCATTTGAAAAACGACGAGGAACGCAAAAGACTTGCCTGGGTCGTTTCACGTCATTTCCCGGAAAAAAGTTATCAGGAATATTATAAGCGTTTTGCAAGATACAGATATGTGACCGATAAAAACGGCCAAAAAATCAAGCGCCGGAACAATTATCAGCTCATTAAACGCAACGCCACACTTGAAGAGGTGAAACTTCTTAAAAAAAGTCTCACACCTGTTGCTCAAAAGGGTAAGAAAAAAAATAAAAGGCAGAATTTACTCCGGGTGCTCTCTTATGAACCTTCTGCTGTAAGAACTTATCCCAAAGGACGTATGCTTGCCAATCTGTTGGGGTATGTAGACATCGAAGGCAACAGAATGACTCCCCGCAACGGTTTGGAAAAACGGTACAATGCGGATATGACTCCCGTTAAAGTCCACAATGTTTTTGAAAGGACCCCGGCCGGACATCCTATTATTTTTGCCGACAACAAGATCCTGGAACCTGCCGATGGTAAAGATCTTTATCTGACCATCCTTGAACCTATTCAGGCCATCCTTGAAGAGGAATTGGACGCTGTCGTGGAAAAGTGGAAACCGGATGCGGTTTTTGCCGCTGTGGCTGATCCGCGTACAGGAGAGATCCTCGCTATTGCACAGCGTCCCACATTCAATCCGGCTGACCGGAAAACTTATGAACCGAAGGCCGTGCGTATGCGTTACGCAGAGGATATTTATGAACCGGGTTCTCTTGCAAAACCCTTTTCCGTACTGCTGGCACTTGAACGGAAACTGGTCAAACCTGATGATCTGATCGACTGTGAAAAAGGCCGCTGGGGAGAGAAACGATTAACGGACTCCCACGCCTATGACCACTTGACTGTCTCGGAAGTTATCCAGAAATCAAGCAATATAGGAACTGCCAAGATCGCAATGATGCTGGGCAAAGAGGGGGTGTATCACGCTTTGCGCCGTTTCGGATTCAACAGCCGGAGCGGATTGCCTTTTCCCGGTGAACAGCGGGGAAATCTGCCCCGGCCCAATCGCTGGGATTCTCTGGCAATTACCCGTATCCCCATCGGATACAGTTTCAATACGACGGTTCTTCAACTGCTGCGGGCCTACTGCGGATTGGCAAACAACGGCAAGGTGCCTGAATTGAAACTTGTTCACGGTTTGAAGGAGCCTGAAAGCGGACGGATGCAGTTGGCTCCGGCAGCAAAATTTGTTGACAGCGGAGCTGATCCGGTACAGCTTTACAAGCTCATAGATATGATGATCACTGTGACTTGCAAAGGAGGTACTGCACGGCAGGCGGCTATCCCCGGATTTCAGGTGGCAGGAAAAACAGGTACCAGCCGTAAAAACCTTGAGGCCGTCAGAGATCCGGTGACTAAGAAGATCATTGCCAAAAGCCGTTACGCAGATGGACAGTATTATGCCAGTTTTGCCGGATTTGTTCCGGCACACGATCCCCGCCTTGTTATGGTGGTCACCCTTGACAATCCCAAAGGGGCCAGTTACGGCGGAATCGTTGCCGCTCCGACTTTCAAAAAGACGATGGAACGGACGTTGCGGTATCTTAATATCCAGCCCACTGAACCGGAACTTTCTCTTCCCCGGAAGACGGGGCGTTGAGACAGGGATAGAGTCGTGTTCCCGGGGAAGTTTTTTCTCTGTCAGTGAGAAGGCTCCTTTCCTGTTTTTTTTAATTTTTTTTCTGTCCGGTATTGAAAAAATCCTTTTACAGTGGTATCTTATCCGGGATAACATTTCAAATAAGCACAGAAAGGTTTTTTTATGTTATTGCGTATTTTTTGGGTTGCGGTATTTTTTCTTTCCCTGGTGGCGGGAGCTTTGGAAATTGATCCCGGAAAAGCAGTGATCCTTTATTCCGAACCTTCGGGAACGGGACTTAAAAGCTATGCAGCTTTCGAACTTCAGAGACATCTTGAATTGGTCACCGGTGTCAATATTCCAGTCCGGGCGGGCTTGAGTGTGAAAAAAGGGGAGTACCCTTTTTATGTGGGCAAAATTCCTGCAGGAGATAACCGGAAACTGAAGCCCGAAGAAGGGCGTTTTCTTGTGACTCCTCAGGGAACTTATATTTACGGTAAGGATATCCGGGGACTCTGGAAAAAGTGTGCCCCTGACAAACCTGATGCAACGATCCATTTCAGAGCTCAGACGGGAACTTATTTTGCGGTACTGGAATTTCTGGAAAAACAATTCGGGTTCCGCTGGGTCGAACCCGGTGAAAGAGGCTATGTGTTCCGTCCCGGCAAAAAACTTGTTATGAATGTGCCTTCCGGAGCCTGGGATCCCGGAAAACTGGTTATGCGTGAACTGCGCCCCGGATATACGACACCCGATTACGCTGTTTATAAAAAACGCTATTCTCAAGGGGTTCCCGCCGGATTGCTCTATACCCCAAAAGAGTATGAGAAATGTTATCTTGATGAAAGACTCTGGCTCAAACGGCAGCGGATGGGACGCAATATGGGGATCCGTTACGGTCACGCTTTTACTGATTGGCGGGAACGTTTCCTAAAAACTCATCCGGACTATCTCGCTCAGGATGGTAAAGGCAAGGTGCGTCCTACTGTTCCGGGGTGGCCCAGGCATTTTCTGCTTTGTGTAAGCAATCCCGGTGTGCATCAGCAGATTATGGCAGATTTCAGGCGTTCTCCCGGGGATACCTTGAACATTTGCGAAAATGACGGCGGTCTTTTCTGTCTCTGCTCCCGCTGCAAAGAGTGGGGCGAAGGTCTCCCCGGAAAGGGAGGAAAACGCACTTATTCCGACCGTTATATGAAATTTGCCAACATTATGCAACGAATGCTTGATAAAGAGTTTCCCGGTAAATCTGCCGTGTTTTACATCTATTCAGATTACCGTTTCCCGCCGCTGCAGGAAAGGGTCAATCCCAATTTGATTTTCGGCTTCGTGCCTGAATTGATGGAGCTGCCTGCTGTTGATAATATGTACAAATCCTGGCGTAAAGCAGGAGCCGGGAAGATGTTTCTGCGTCCCAACGATCATCACTTTAATACCGGTTTGCCTATGGGCTTTGAAAAGCAGATTTATGACGGCTTCAAGCTGGGGCTCGATAATGGGATCATCGGCAGTGACTATGATTCGCTTCACAATTTCTGGCCGGTGACCGGTATTGCGGACTATATTCTCGCCCGGGCCCACGTTCATCCGGAATGGAGTTTTGAAAAGCTGGAAGCAGATTTTCTTTCAGCTTATGGTGCCGCGGCTCCTGAGGTCGGAGCTTTTTTCCGGCACTGGCGAAATGAAGTGTGGCAAAAACGTCTGCTGCCCAACCGGAAAAAGATCCTCGAAAGAGGCCGTTTCGGAAATTACCGCAGAGGGTTGATCTGGGATCTGCCCATTTATTTTACCAAAGCTGATCTTGATTTGACCGATGCTCTGCTCCAAAAGGCTGCCCGGAAGAAACTTGCCCCCCGGGAAAGGCTCCGGCTTGAAACATTGATCCTCAGCAACAAACATACGCGTTTGATGCACAATGCCATTGCGGCCCGCGGTGCGGGGGATAAGTTGGCGACGGCCCGTGAACTTTACCGTTTCCGGGTGAAAAATAAAAACAATATGCACTATAACTGGGCAAAACTTATTGAACTTGAAAAGAGATTCGGGGATTTGACCGGAACCGATCTTGCCGTCAATTTTGAAGGAAAGAATGCTGTTGCTCCTTTGAATGCCTACTGGACATTTAAGGATGATCCCCAAAAGCTCGGGGAAAAAGAGAAGTGGTACAATCTCAATGTCGTTATCACCAGAGATAAATGGGAGACCATTTATATCAATCAGCCCTGGGAAAGTCAAACGTCGAAACGTGTTCCGGAATCACTTAAAAAGCGGATGAAAAACTACAACGGTACAGGCTGGTACGCCCTTGCTGTCCGGATCCCCGAAAAGTGGCGGGGCAAAGGAAAGATCAAGCTCCACTTTAATGCTGTGGATGAGTCTGCAACTGTTTATCTCAATGGCAAGTTGTGCGGCAAACATATTTACCGGCCCGGAACCGATGACTGGAAAACTCCTTTTGAAATCGAGATCACCGATGCCATTGATTGGAAAAAATCACATCAGCACCTTGTTGTAAAAGTGGATGACAGCAACGGGCAGGGGGGGATCTGGAAACCTGTTTTCCTGGTAATGGAATAATTTTTTCTGAACAATAGAGGGCACTTTTGTTATTTCCCCTGTCTTGTTTCTATGAGAGAATCAAGGCAGGGGAAGTTTTTTTCAGAACTTCTTTTCTGTTGTTGCAGGAATGGAAACTGATTTCAAATCCTGTATGAAATTAACAGCATTCTCCCAAAACAGTTTTTGAATATCCCCCTGAGAAAGACTTAATATATCCGCCGCCCGCTTCTGTTGGAGCAACTGCTCATAGACAACTGTGACAGATGCTGAACGGCAATGTTCAAGTTTTTCTGCCCCGGGGTAGTATTGCCAGGCATCGGCATAGGTGATATATTTGCCGTGCATCCCGCCTGCGACGATCCCGTCAGAACCGAACATAATCCGATTTATATTTTCGTGTTTCAGCAGCAGGCAGTGTGTATAAAGATCGTTGACGGCTGAGGTGTCGTAAAAAATATTGGGCAGATCTTTCAAGATATCAATGACCCCCTCAAGAAAGTTGGCGTTAAAAGCTCTGGCACAATGGGCAAGGATCCATTTTACATTGGGATAACGTCCGGTGAGGTAAGACAGCTCTTTGAGATTGAGGGGCGAAGAAATCCCGTCTTTCATAGACAGATGCAAGGTAACGGCTCTCTTGTAATGGTCAATAACTTCGATTTGGGACTCCGGCAGATATTCTGTGATCCGGGCTTCAGCCGGATCGGGAGCAAAGAGCCGGTAGGGTTTGACGGAATGGAACAGGCCCTTTTCAAAACATTGTGCCAGATATTCCGGGGATTCGGCAGGGGTGATCAGCATCCCCGCAATGGAAAGAGGATCTTTTTGCACCTCCTGCTCAAGGAAGAGATTGTGATTTCTTACATTTATCTCTTTTACAGGTGTTCCGAGCAGCAGGTTGTGACACTCCCGATCCGGAAAAAGCTGACTGTGCCAGTCATTCACTTCCTTAACTCCTGCTTCATAACGCAAAGGATCGTCAGTGGCAGGCAGGTGTTCCTGTCCGGCTTCTGTCCACAAGTGGACGTGCATATCAAAAAGTTTTTCAGGAATAAAGTCATCAAGATATTTTTCAAAAAATTGGCGATCGGTCGATGTGTAAGTTATTTCCACTTGTTTTTTCTCCTGTCGATAATGTGAAATGATGCTTTGAGTAAATATAGCATAGAAAAATTTTTTTGCTATTGGCATTTGACGTGATAAAGTCACTATTATGCATATTTTTTTATATTATTACTTGTATTCATTCTTTTGGGGGGTATATTATATCCGGAAAGAAAAAGCCTTGACAGTTTGTCTATTTTATGTACAGAGGAGCTTGCTTTTTAATGAAGAATCTCAGAGTTTTGCGTAGTCGCAAGATCTATTCAGACGGAAATCATAATGCTTTTACTACCCTTGTCAAATGCGGGAATATTCTTTATGCCGCATTCCGGACTGCTTCAGTGCACCTGGCTCAGGACGGTGTGATTACTGTACTCAAAAGTCTTGATGACGGTAAAACGTGGGAAGTTTTCGGCCGTAAGGGCTGTGAAAATTGGGACCTCAGAGATCCGGGACTTGTTGTTCTGGCAGACAAAGTGCATCTGTTCTGCTTCGGAAGAAAAGCTGCTGATGTTTCTGAAACATCCTCTTTTCACTGTACACTTCAGGAAAACGGCCAATTTTCTCCTCTCGAAATCTTGAAAAATATGCCTGTTATCTGGGGTGTCGCAACCTGGAACGGTAAAATTTACGGGACGGCATATCATAGTGAAGGAAAAAATGCTTCCCGGGTGACACTTCACGTTTCCAGCGACGGAGTCAACTGGGAAAAACTGACGGAACTGCCTTTCCCCGGAAATGAGGCTTCGATCGACTTCGATCCCGATGGAACCTTATGGGCTCTGGTGCGTGACACTCACGACTGCCGCTGTTATGGAGGCGGTTCCATTCCGGTACTCTGCCGCCTTGAGCCCCCTTATACAGGCACTCCTTTTTCCGTGCCGCTGGCGCTCCGGCTGCAGGGACCTATGCTGAAACGTGTCAATGGCACTTCTGTTATTGCCGGCAGACGTTGGGACGGCTGGGAGCGGAACAGACGGAATTTGCGAACAGATCTTTTCATTATTCCAGACGGCGAGGATTGCCGTTTTGTTTCCACATTGCCCAGCGGCGGAGATACCTCTTATGCCGCTTGTGTGGAAATGCCCGGAAACCGTCTGCTGCTCACCTATTACAGTTCCCACGAACATACAATGGATCTCCCCTTTGAGGAAGATGATCCCAAGGATCCGGCAAAAGCGGAACACTCTACTCCGGCAGATATTTTTGTTGCTGAAATTTCAAAGAATTTTTAATCTCAAACTCAAATTTATGATTGAAAGGATTTTTTTATGCACGTTTTTCTGATCTTCTCTCTAATGCTGCCTTTGCTGCTGGGGGCAGAGCCTTTGAAAGAAGTCTTGATGCTTTGTCTTGATGCAGACTCCAAAGCACCTGCCGGTGTTTCGATTCCCTCAACGACCCGGCTGCGAGCAGGAAAGTTCGGCAAGGGGTATCTGATCGAAAGACGCACACGCAATGAATTCAAGGCTTCAGATGTGATGCTGAGTGACGGAGCCACCTTGAAAGGGAGTTCAAATATTCTGACGCTTCCTGCTGGCACAGTGGCAGCTCTGCCGCTGACTGCCATCCGGCCCGGGAGTTACTGCACACTTTCATTTACATACAAGGGCAGCGGCAGAATCATTGTGTCCTGGAACCGCAAAGAGGTCAAATCCTTTACTGCCGGACCGGAAAAACAGTATGGTGTTGCAGTGATCAAAAACGGCGATACCGATGTGGCAACACTCCGTATCAAGGCTGAAAAAGGTGCTGTGCTGGAAGAGGTTCTGTTTGACCGGGGAATCAATTATCCCTGTACCTATATCCGCCCCGGGAAGGTACGTTCCTGTGACTGGATCAAGATTGATCCAGCCAAATATTACAATATGCAGCAGGGGGCTTTCAGTTGTTGGATCAAAACGCCCTGGCTGGTGCGGGGATTCAAGGAGCTTTCTGGTACCGGATTGCTCTGTTTGCTCTGGAAGACGGAAAGAGGTAAACTTTTTACAGATAACATCGTCCGTTCCATTACCTTTTGGGATACCGGTTACTGTGACAGTTTTTACGGAGAACAAAGAACCACCGGCGGTGCCCGCTGTCGTTTCAATGAACTTAAGCTTTTCCCCGCTGACGGATGGCATCACGTGGTATTTAACTGGAAAATAGCCGATGGTAAACTTCACTCTTCCATAATCGCCAACGGCAATCAGGTTTTCAACCGGACAAGCAATTTTATTGCCCGGCCCAAGCCGGTGAGTTTTACTGTGGGGTATACCGGCGGTGCTTATTTGGACGGTGTTATTGATGACATTGCTTTGTTCCGCCGCCCGTTGACTGTTCAGGAAGCTGAAAAAATTTTCAAGGCAAACAAACCGCTTTCTCAACTTGTCAAATGATGTTTTGAACGCTTGGAGTTTTTAGTGAGTTTGAATACCTTTCCGGGATCCGGTCAGCTGCGTGATATGACTATGGCTGAGTTGACTGAACTTGCCGCAGAGTGCCGGCGTACCATTATCGAACAGGTAAGCAGAAACGGCGGGCATCTGGCTTCAAATCTGGGGAGTGTGGAATTGACTTTGGCTTTGCACCGGGTCTTTGATATAAAAAAGTCTCCCATTATTTTTGACGTGGGGCATCAATGCTACACCCATAAACTGCTGACTGGAAGAAGTGGAGCATTTCAAAAACTCCGGCAGAGTGACGGCTGTTCCGGATTCCCCAGCCCCGCTGAATCAGAGTGGGATGCCGCAGTAGGCGGGCACGCCGGAACTGCTCTTTCCACTGCCCTGGGCATCGGAGCCGCACGGGAACTCGAAGGGAACAGTGACAAAGTAATTGCTGTTGTCGGTGACGGAGCTTGCAGCAATGGCATTACCTTTGAAGCCCTCAATACCTGTAAAGCAGGTGGGAAAAATCTGCTTTTTATTCTTAACGATAATGAAATGTCGATTTCTCCTGCTGTGGGGGCTCTCAGTGCCCAGCTGAGCAAGATCATTTCCGGCAGATTTTACAACAAGACCAGAAGTGTTGTCCGCCGGAATGTGAAATCGCGGCCCGGCCTTCACCGTTTTTTCCGTTATATTGATGACCGGCTCAAATCTCTGCTTTTGCCCCCCAGTGCACTGTTTCAGTCTTTCGGATTCCGTTTTTTCGGTCCGGTGGATGGACATTCCCTGCCGGAGCTTATTGCTATGCTTGAGAAGATAAAGGATCTGGAAGGCCCTCTGTTGCTCCACGTTGTGACTCGTAAGGGAAAGGGTGCTTACTATGCCGAAAATGCTCCGGAAATCTATCACGGAGTCGGAAAATTTACGGCGGAGAATGGCACACTTGTTCCTTCCACTGAAGGCTTTTCGGCAGTGTTCGGCAGCTGGATGTGCCGTAAAGCTGAACAGGACGAAAGATTGATTGCTGTTTCCGCGGCAATGATTCCCGGAGTGGGGTTGTCCGGATTTGCGAAAAAATTTCCGAAACGCTGTTTTGATACAGGTATTGCAGAAGAACACGCTTCTGTATTTGCTTCAGGAATGGCTCTCGCCGGCAAAAAAGCTGTCTGTGCCCTTTATGCCACTTTTGCACAGCGGGCTCTGGATTGTATTTATCACGATGCCGTTTTGGGAAAAGTTCCGGTGATCTTTGTTTTTGACCGGGCGGGGGTTGTTCCCGATGGCCCCACTCATCACGGGATCTATGATCTGGGATTTCTGCGTTCTTTGCCGGGACTCGTTGTTATGATGCCCCGGAACGGCCGGGAACTGGAAATGATGCTGGATCAGGCGTTGGAAATAAACGGGCCTGTTGTGATCCGTTATCCACGGGGCGGGAGCAGGGAAAAAGCTCTGCCGGAACCGGGAGCATTGGAAATCGGCAAAAGTGAACTCCTGCAAAATGCTCCGGACGGTCCTGTGATATGGGCTTTGGGGGCTGAATGCGGCATTGCCGAAAAGGTCGTCGAAATTCTGGAAAAAGAAAATATTTCCTCAACTTTGATCAATATCCGCTATGTTGTGCCTTTTGACAGCGAAAAGGCTTTGAAGTTTGCATCAAGGCTTCAAGTGGTGATCGAGGATCACGGAACCGGAGGTGCGGGAAGTGCTTTGGCAGAGATACTTTCCGGGATACCCGGCAGCCGTTTGGCTGTGTTCAATTGGGGAAATGAGATCGTCGGACACGGCAATGTGGACACGCTCCGCAGGAAAAATCATCTGACCCCGGAAGATATTGCCGGAGAAATTATGAAAATCCTTTCCTGACGGTCCATATTTATAAAAACACTTCAGGAAAAATTGCTTTTTTGCCTTGAAAAATGTCCGGGAAGTGATATATTTGAAAAGGACATTTTTTTTGAAAAATCCGGAAATGGAAATATGAGAGATTTACTTATCGCTTTTTTTATACTGACTGCCTTTCTGCTGGCCGGAGCCCCGGCGGTTAAAAAGGATATTGTAACGGCAGTTGATTGCCGGATCGTGAAAAAAGGAGAGCTTGTTACTGAAAAACAATTCCCCGAAGCTGATAATGTACTGCTCTTTGAAAAGGAACGTTATACCTATAATAAAGAGGGAACCTACCGGGTAACGGATGAACTCTATGTCAAGATATTGACCGAAAAGGGCCGTGCCGGATTGAGACAGTTGACATTTCATTTCAATTTGCACTATAATAAATTCAAGGTGGAAGAGCTTTCTGTGATCAAACCCGGCGGGAGGATCGTGCCTGTTGATATCGCTGCCAACAGCCGGATCGTAATAGATTCCTCGCAGATGG
Organism: Victivallaceae bacterium; assembly: GCA_045605205.1. Lineage (GTDB taxonomy): Bacteria > Verrucomicrobiota > Lentisphaeria > Victivallales > Victivallaceae > UBA1784. Next base: position 25,186 of record JAZUPO010000171.1, on the reverse strand, counting down.
CAAGCAATATTTATGATCCGGCACAGAAATGTCTGGTGCTTTCTATTCCCAGGATCGAGGTGGGAGATATTCTTTATCTGCGGACAGCGGATGAACATTTCAAGGCTCGGATCCCCGGTTTCTGGAGTTGCTACACGCTGCTTCAATCCACTTGGCCCATTGTGGAGGCAAGTGTTGAGATAGATGCTCCGGTCACTCTGCCTTTGCGTTCCACTGCTCTCAAAGATGAAGTAAAGAACACGGTAAAATTTTCCCGAAAGCAAATCAACGACCGCGTTGTGTATAAATGGCACGCTTTGAATGTCCCTCAGGTCATCCGGGAACCGGGAATGCCTGAAATACATACCTGTGTTCAGAGACTCCTGGTCAGCACCGCCCGTTCCTGGGAAGAGGTTTCCCGTTGGTATTGGAATCTTTGTCTGCCCCACCTCAAGGCGGTGACACCTGCTATGGAAAAGCAGGTGAAGCAGCTTGTCAAAGGCAAAAAAAGTGACCTTGAAAAAATAAAGGCACTTTTCCAGTTTGTGTCTCAACAGATCCGTTATATGGGGATCACTCCGGAAAAAGAAGCCCCGGGCTATGAACCCCACGATGTGAAACTGACTTTTGAACAGCGTTACGGTGTCTGCCGTGACAAGGCCGCTTTGCTGGCGGCAATGCTTCAAACAGCAGGATTCAAAGCCTATCCGGTTCTGTTTATGGCAGGTGATCCCAAAGATCCGGAGATCCCCAACGGATATTTCAATCACGCCGTTACTGCTGTTGAACTGCAAAAAGGAAGTTACATCCTTATGGATCCCACTTATGAATCAACTTCTGAACTTTTTCCTGCTTTCCAGGCAGATATGAGTTATCTTGTGGCACATCCGGCGGGCGACACTTTACGCCGTTCTCCGATTGTTCCCGCAAAGAAAAATCAAATCCGGATCCGTACAACAGGAGAAATAGATGCTGTAAATACCTTGCACTGTGAAACAGTGATCGACTTGTCGGGTGTCAATGATCTGTATTACAGAGGTGCTCTTTCCCGGTGGCCCGATGAAAAGAAAGAGCAGTTCTTCCTCGGCAGACTCAGAAAAGTAATGCCCGGAGTCCGGCTTGAAAAGTTGAAGATCCTTCCCGATAATATCCGTAATATGGGGAGCCCGCTGAAGTTCAAACTTACCTATACTGTGCCGCTCAATGTAAAAGAGGATGACCGGCAGATGATAATGCCGGAACTTTCATCTGTATTCGGTATCGGAGAAGTGGTTTTTCAAGATCTTGAGCTGCTGAAAAGAAAATATCCCTTGAGGTTTGTGAGTACCTGTTTGACTGATGAAGAATATTCAGTGAAGCTGCCCGCAGCACTGAAAATAGTGGCGGTGCCTGAATCGGAAGAGTTCAACGTCAACTCAGGGATCTCTTATTTTTGTCAAACCGGACTCAGTTCCGGAATGCTCAAAGCCAAAAGAGTGCTCAAGGTAAATACTCTTGAGATCAAGGCATCGGAATATCCGGCATTGAAAACGTTTCTCAACCGTTTGAAAAATGTCCGGAATGTTCTGCCAATTGCAGAGCGTGACTTTGGCCGTGCCGCAGCAACGGCTCCGTTGAAAACTTTTCCGGGAGCTGATTCCATTATCGAAAAACGTCAGATTGAACTTACTGTCAGGGATCTGTTTAATTGGAGCGTCCGCGATAAAAGCCGCAGACGGATCTTGAACTATGCCGGAGTCAAGGCTCACAGTGAGGTCAAGATCCCTTATCTTGCCAATTGGAATGAAGTGGAACAGGTCAAAGCCAAAGTGATTGCTCCTGACGGAACGGTCAAAACAGTCAACCCTTCTGAAATCAATCATATGGATTCCCCCCGGAACAGTGCAGGCCCCCGTTATCCGGCTCAAAAGATTATGGTTTTAAGTCTCCCGGGAGTGGTTCCCGGTGCCGTCGTTGAGCTGGATATCAAGATGCGCAAGATGAACCGTCCGGTGTTCAGCGAGAAGTTCCTTTTTGCAAGCTCATCTGCTCCTGTTATTAATACAGAAGTGACCCTTGATGCACCTGAAGGTGGGGATATACGATATCAGATTTCAGGGAAACTGCAGGGGCACTTCAGTGAATATACTGCCGAAGGACGCAAAGTGAAAAAATGGCAGTTCCGGAACATCCACCGGATCAGAAATGAATCAGACCTGCCCCCTTGGACACTGTTTTTACCGGGGATCGTTTTTACTACCGGTAACGGCAACCGGAATTATGCGGCAAAAGTCAATGAGACTTTGTTGGCAAAGTGCAAAGCTTCTCAGAAAGTTGCTGAAGCACTGGTCAGAAAAGAAAAATGGGACACCATAAAGAGTATCAGAGAAAAGGTACTTAAAGTCCGGGATTATACAGATAAATATATCAGAAAAGTGGATGTCCCTTTGAAAGAATTGCCTCTTTCAGCATTGAGTACAGCAGAAACGATTCTCAACTCCGGTTATGGTAATTCTGCCGACAGAGCCATCCTGACCGGAGCTTTGCTCAAAGCGTTGGGAGTGAAATTCCGTTTTGTGGGCGTTTCAGAGACCGGTTATGTCGCCAAAAGTGCAAGATTCTTTTCTCACGACTCTGATCCGGTGGGACTTGCTGAAAAAATATTGGTCTATGTCCCGGCATTACAATGGTATCTCAATGACACAAGCCGCTTTGCGGCTCCCGGCAGTGTGAACAGTGAAGGGGCTGTCGGATTGGAACTGGATTCGGCAAAAATCACTCAAATCCAAAGTTCCCTCCTCAACAATAACGGCAGAAACTTGAAATTTTATATTGATTGCAAAAGTGAGCGAAAAGCTATTATTCAAGTGACTGAGGAGCTCTTTGGCAGTGAGTACGAAGCGGTCAAAAAAGAGTTCGCAACAGCGACTCCTGAAAGGATACGCCGCTTTTTTGAAGCCCGGGTCAGCAGTTTGGGGCACGGATGCCTTCTGGTGGAGAAGGGGGGCCGGGATTTCAAAGGATATCCGGGGGTGTTGCGTTACAAAGTGGCTAACAGCGAATTTCTCAGTAAAGTCGGGGATTTCAGAATCCTCACCTTGCCGGGGTATTCTTTGTTGAGCCGAGCCGTTGCATTGCCTGCTTCTCTTGAACGGCAGATGCCCCTTTGGCGGAATTTTCCCCGCAGGTTGTCCATTGTCTGGAATATTGTACCGCCCCAGGGATGGCAAATCCACTCCCGCAGACCGGAAAGAAGAGAGGATGGAGAATATGGTTCTTTTGTGTTTACGGAATATTATTCCACTGCATCAGGACAGCTCTCTCTTTTCAGCCGGCTTTCTCTGCCCGTTGAAATGGTGAGTGTGCCCGCAGTGCTCAAGTTGGAAGAGTTGGTGAAACAGGTGTCGACTCCGGGAAGCAGAACTGTTGTATTCAAAAGAAGTTCTGGAAACCGGAAATGAAATTATAAGGTAAATAAAAAGATGTTGATAAAAACATTGGAAGTCGGTCCTTTCGGGACAAATTGTTATTTGGTGTTTATAGAGGAAAATAAACACCTGTACATCATCGATCCCGGCGATGAAGGCCGACGGATCGTTTATGAAGCCAGACAGTTGGAATTTGATAAAGTCGAGCTGCTTTTGACTCATTTTCATATTGACCATATCAATGCTGTTGAATATTGTGCCAGAGAACTGGGATGCGATTATGTCAGACTGCGTACTCCCGATCACGCCTATTATTCCAGCAGCAGCAATTGTCTGCCGCCCTATTTCCCTGAGGCACTGAAAAATCCGCCTCAACCGAGAGAATATGAGGAAAATCCCGATTTCAGAGTCCTTGCACTGCCCGGTCATACTCCGGGGGGAGCCGGGATCCTTTTCGGCAATGATCTTTTTTGCGGAGATACTCTTTTTCTCAACTCCTGCGGCAGAACCGATCTGCCCGGAGGTGATGACGAAGAGATAACCCGTTCCCTCCTTGATGTCCTTATGGCACTCCCCGATGAGGTGAAAGTCTACTGCGGACACGGGCCTGTTACAACTATCGGCGCAGAGCGTCGCAACAACCCTTATATTAATGGAACATACTTATGAAATTTGAAATTCTTGAAAATGTAAATCTGAAAGGCGATTACTATCAGATACGTTTTGCTGCTCCTGAAATTGCTGCAGAGGCAAAGCCCGGGCACTTTGTTCACGTCCGTATTGATGAAAGACGGGACTTTATGCTCCGGCGCCCCTTCAGTATCAAGGATGCTCAGGATGGCATCCTTACGCTGCTCTATAAAGTGGTCGGTAAAGGAACTGATGCCCTGAGCAAACTCAAAAAAGGCGACTTCTGCGATATTATGGGCCCTCAGGGACGCCCCTTTACGCCTCAAGCCGGTCACCGGGCTCTTATTATTGTCGGTGGATACGGTGCCGCAGCCACCTGGCAGCTGAACAGATCTATGCCCGGCGGGGTCGTACTTCTGGGAGCCCGCAGTGAAGCGGATCTGCTTTTGACCAAAGAATATGCCGATGCCGGTTTTGATGTCCGTGTGGCTACCAATGACGGGTCTGTGGGAAAAAAGGGATTTGTGACAGAACTGATCCCTGAATTGCTGGCGGCTCAGAACGAAAAGCCCTTCTTTGTCTACGGATGCGGCCCCAAACCGATGCTTATGGCACTGGCGGCTTTGATGCGTAAGGAAAAGCTGGCCGGTGAATTGAGTTTGGATGAAATTATGTGCTGCGGCGTAGGCAGCTGTTTCGGATGTGTTGTCAAGGTGAACGATCCTGACTCGGCAGACGGATTCCGTTATGCCCGCAGCTGCAAAGAAGGTCCGGTGTTCCCGGCTGAAGATATTTATATCGGGGAGTAAATAACAATGAGTGTGGATTTAAGTGTTGATCTGGGCAAGTTCCAGTTGAAAAATCCGGTGCTGACTGCTTCCGGAACTTTTGGTTACGGTGAAGAATATCACAGCTTTTACGATATTTCCCGTCTCGGGGCGATTACTGTCAAGGGGATCCGTATGACGCCTTCACACGGTAATCCGATGCCCCGTGTGGCTGAAGTGACGGGGGGAATGCTCAATGCTATCGGTCTGCAAGGCCCCGGTGTTGAGAAATTTCTGCACAATGAGCACTATATGCCCTTTTTGCGTAAAGTCGGAGCAACAGTGATCGTCAACATCTGGGGAACTTCCATTCAGGAATATGGCGAAGTCGCAGCTGCTCTCGAAGCTGAAAAAGAAGGCATTACTGCTCTTGAAATCAATATTTCCTGTCCCAATGTCAAAGCCGGAGGAGCTGCTTTCGGAACTGATCCGGCTCTGGCGGCTCAAGTGGTCCGTGAAGTGCGTAAAAATACGACACTTCCTCTGATTACCAAGCTTTCACCCAATGTGACTTCTATCGGTGAATTTGCAAAGGTCGTTGAAGCTGAAGGCAGTGATGCTGTATCTCTCATCAATACCTTTACCGCTATGGCGATCGATATTGAGACCTGGAAACCCAAAATCGCCAACCGCACCGGCGGACTTTCCGGGCCCGCTGTCAAACCGGTGGCGATCCGTATGGTGTACGATGTTTACAAGGCGGTCAAGATTCCCATTATCGGTATGGGAGGAATTTGCGACGGAGCCGATGCTGTGGAATTTCTGCTTGCCGGAGCTTCTGCGGTCGCTGTCGGAACGGCCAACTTTGTGGATCCCTATACGCCCCTTAAAGTGATTGACTATTTGACTGAGTATATGGAACGCCATAATGTGTCTAAAGTTTCTGATCTGGTGGGAGCTGTCAAGTGCTGAAGCGTAACAAAGATAACTTGAATGAATAATTTGAAATAAAAAAAGAGGTGACTTAGATGAATGATTTGAAAAATTTACTTCTGGCGGCGAGCACAGGACTCAAATTGCGAGAAAATGTCTCTTACCGCGAGATTACAGCAATCGGTGTGGGGAGTTCCCTGCCGCTTCTTGCAGAAATCGCCTCTGCGGATGAGCTGAAAAAAGTGCTTAAAGCATTGAAAAGTTCATCTTTCCCATTCTTTATTCTGGGAGCAGGAAGCAACCTGATCGGTATGGATGCCCCTTATTCCGGCGTGGCACTGCGTTTGGAAAGCAGTGCTTTCAGTGCGGTGGAATTCAAGGGCGTTTTTATGCATTGCGGCGGTGCATTGCGTCTTTCAAATGCTGCCCGCTTTGCGGCTGATGAAGGGCTTGCCGGGCTTTCTGAATTGGGCGGGATCCCCGGTACGCTCGGAGGAGCTCTGAGAATGAATGCCGGAGCTTCCGGGCAGGAAATCGGTAAACTGGTGCATTTGGTCAGAGGCGTCACTTTTGACGGAGCAGACTGGGAAGCCAAAGGCAGTGAATTGACTTTCAGCTATCGGAAATCGTCTATTCCTCAGGATGTCGTTGTGACGGAAGTTGTGCTGGAACTTGCTTCAGGAAGTGTCGAAAGCGAAAGGGAAAAGCTCAAAGTTGAACTGGAACGGCGTAAAGTTCGTGAACCTGCACTCCGTTCTGCCGGATGTACGTTCCGCAATGTTTCTGCCTTGGAAACCGCCGGAAAGCTGATTGATGAAGCCGGTTTGCGGGGATTCCGTCTGGGAGATCTGGAAATAAGTTCAGTTCACGCCAATTTTATTGTCAATCACGGGCAGGGGAGCGAGGCTGACTATATGCAGCTGCTCCGGCTGATCCGTCGGACAGTGGCAGAAAAACAAGGCTTTTATCTCCGGTGTGAAACCTGTTTTGTCAATCCGGATGCTCAGAAGACCATAGACAGTTTTATTGCTCCTCTCAAGGTGAATGTCCTGTGCGGAGGGGACTCCAGTGAGCGTGAGGTTTCTTTACGCAGCGGTGCCGCAGTGGCGGCCGCTCTGGAAAATTGCGGCTACGATGTTGTTTTGAGCGATTTGAAAAAATGTGAACTGCTGCCGGAAACACGGGATGCTGATGCTGTTTTCCCGATTCTGCACGGCGGATTCGGTGAAGGCGGCGAATTGCAGAATCTGCTGGAACGCAATCGGATCAAATTTGTCGGGTCGGATTCTGTGGCAAGTGCTCTTGTTATGGATAAGATCACCACCAAAAAAATGCTTGACCGGTTTAATCTGTCCACAGCAAAATGGTGCATCGTTGACAAAAATAACCGGAAATTTCCTGAAAATCTGACACCGCCTTTTATGGTAAAAGCCCCTAAAGAAGGTTCCAGTGTCGGTATTGTCAAGGTGGAAAATCCTGCTCAATGGGACGAGGCTTTGAACACAGTCTTTGAACACGCAGATACATTACTGGTGGAGGAGTTTGTTTCCGGTGTGGAACTGACGGTGCCTGTCGTCAATGGGGAGGCGCTGGATGCCATTGAGATCAGAGCTCCTCACGGCTTCTATGATTATGATGCAAAATATCTTTATAAAAACGGCCACACTGAATATCTCTGTCCGCCCCGCAATGTTGCTCCCGAGGTGGTGGAGCGGGCACGGCAGATCGCTGTGGATTTCAATCGTTTTGCCGGCGGCAGGGATATGATGCGGGTCGACTTTATTGTCGATGCACAAGGCGTTCCTTTGGTGCTTGAAGGCAACAATCTGCCCGGCTTTACTGCAACCAGCCTCGTTCCCAAGGCTGCCGCTGCGGCCGGCATCAGTTTTGAACGACTTACCTCTTCTATGATTCGTGCCGCTCTTTTGCGGCGGGCGGAAAATCCCGCAGCAAAAGGCGAAAATAATGAAGTGAAAGAAAAACAGGTCCATCCCGGATTGATCGCAGGAAACCGGTGGCTTTTCAGACTCATATTGTTGCTGAATGCGGTTTTCCTTGTTTATATCGGAATAAATCTCGTCCGGTGCGGAATGCCGGGGTGGCCCCTGTGGATCGCTGCAGTTTTGCTGTTGCTGGCAGAACCTGGTTTTGCCTGGTTAAGAAGTCTGGAAAAATGAAAAAGTATTTCTTACTGCTATTTTGTTCCGCATTGTGTTGTCTGGGATGCGGATTTCTCAAGATCGGAAGTCCCGCTCCGGAGTTTTCAAAGGGAATATGGGTCAAGGGAAAATCTTTTTCTCTTGCGTCTGTCAAGGGTAGAAAAATGGCTGTTATTCTGTTTTGGAAACCGGATCACTCCGGGGCTCTCGGAATGCAGAATTTCAGCCGTCTTGCTCATCAGCGGCATCTGGCAGATAAGGCCGCCTTTGTCTCTGTTGCTCAGGGAACATTGAAGAGTGTGGGGAATTTCCCCCTGATCCGTCAACTGGGCAACATCCCTTTGCTGATCGACACTGAAAATAAAAATATCCCCCTGTTTCTCAGAAAAGAAAACCGTCTGCCTATGGCTGTGATCATCGGGAAAGAGGGTAAACTGCTCTGGCGGGGCAACCCCGGCAGGATCGCTGTTGTGCTCAATTCTATCGAAAAGGGAAAATACGATCAGAAAAAAGTGACTGGCGATGATGAGTTCAATGCTGTGTTCACCGGAATGATCGCAAAAAGCGACTTCAAAGGGGCTCTTGCTCTGCTTGACAAAGAGTTGGAACGTCCGGGAACCAATGCCAGTGAACTGGTCGCTTTGCAAGTAGGGATCCATTACAGACGGCTCAATTCCGCTGAAAATGCAGTCAAAGCTATTCACAATGCTCAGAAAAAGTTTCCCGGCAGACCTGAGTTTTATGAAATGGAACTCAAGATGCTTGAACTGGGACATATGGAAAAACGTGTGCCTGAATTCTATTACCGGTTGACTGCCATATTCAAAAATCAGCCCAAAATATTGCTCAAGTTCGTCGTGTTTGAACTTAACAAGCCCTTTGACAAGATGAATCCTGCCAGTGTTTACACCGTGGCTCGGGCCGCTGCCAATGCAGGAGCTTACAAGAATAAACGGGAAAAGGGCAGAGCAATGCTTTATTATGCTCAGAGTCTCTACTGTATCGGCAGAGTCGATATCGCCTGTAAGGTCGTTGAAAAGTCTTTGAAGTTTCTCAAAGGCGAAAAAGAGTACAAGCAGGCACGGGAGCTGTTGGGGTATTATCGGAAACTGGTTGATTTTTCAAGTAAGATCAAAGAGTAATCGTTAAAGTGAATGGCTTGTATCTGAAATAAAACACTCAGGAAAATGTTTATGAAAAGATTGATGACCTTGTTGTGCTTTGTTTTGTGTGCGTGTTTGAGTGGAGCCTTTTATTATGTTTCTCCGGACGGCAATGACCGCCACCCGGGAAATGACCCTGCAAAACCTTTGAAAAGCTTGACCCGGGCACTGAAAAAAGTCACTCCCGGAGACACTGTTATGGTCAAAGGTGGAATTTACCGGGAACAATTGTGGCGGGAATGGAAAAAGAAAAATCCTGCACCTGTAACGATCAAGGCTTTTCCTGATGAAACACCGGTGATTACTTTTGCCTGGGCGGTGAAGAATTGGAAAAAAGTTCCCGGCGGACTCCTGACTGCAGATTTTCCCTATGCGGTCTGCGATTTGTGGCAGCGTCTCACCCTTGACCGTTATCTGAAGGTGGATTCTATGGAGCTGCTCAAAAAACAGCCGGGAGCCTTTTTGCAGGATCCGAAAACAGGCAAACTTTATGTCAATCCTCTGAATGGTTCGTGGCACGACGATCCTGAAAAGGCCGGATTCACTGCCATTCCTTATGGTACGGGACGTTTGCCTTATCCTTTTGATTCCAAAGCTCCCCGGGTCCGCCGCAGCGGCTTGAGTTTGGTGGGGGACAATCTTGTTATAGACGGACTTTCGTTTGAATTTCATTCCGCAGCAGGTTTTACTATGCGCGGCCGCAAGATAGACAACTTTTACGGTTCTGCCCAGGTACGCAATTGCAGTGCTGTGGGAACAACTCTCGGCTTTTCCAGCGGTTGGGTCGTTGCTGATACCGTCATTGAAAACTGCCGTGCTGTTCGCAACAGCGGAGGCGGTATTCAGTTGGGCAACTATATAAAAAATATAAAGATCCGCAACAATTTTTTGCTCAACAACGGCAGTTGTCTGCCTTTTTACGGTGATTATACCGCCGGAAGCGGTAACGTTTATAATCTTTCCCGCTATGGAGGAGCTGAAGCTGAATATGTGGACTTTACCGGAAACAAAGTGTTTTCACTTGACAAATCCCGCAAGGCAGGCCTTATGCGTTGCAAAGGGGGGATCCATAAACATACCAATCAGTTGAACAATCTCTATGTGGGAGGCAGTGTCAGTCTGTATTCTGTGCCGGGCAGTACCGCAACCCTTAAAAATAATACGGTTCTGCCTGGAAAATTTTATTTTACCGTGCCGACTTCCGGTGAGAAATATACTCCCGATATGCAGGACAATCTGGAACTTTCTCACAATTGGAAACGTGTCAGCCGCTTTGCCAATCCTGAGAAATATGACTTCCGTCTGCTTCCTGATTCCAAGCATCTGGGCAAGGGATATGCCCCCGGAGTGGCTCCGGTCTGGTTTGTTAAGGGCGGAGCCGCCAAAAACGGCAGCGGCAGAATTCCGGAATCTCCGCTGAATTCACTTGCTCAGCTTCAGAAGCGGATCAAAAGCGGTGATACAGTTTATTTTCTGCCCGGAAACTATACCGGGAAACTGGTTTTGAAAAATCTGAAAAATGTTGTTTTGTCAGATATGACTTTCAATAAGGCAAGATATACATCGGGAGCTGTTGAAATTGTCAACTCTCAGAATATCAAATTTGAGCATCTGGACTTTTGCAATATTCCTTTTACTCTTTTGAACAGCACTGTTGAGTTCAGTGAATCATTCCTTACCGGGGTGAAGGTGGTGGCCGTGAATGGAAAAGTCCTTTTTGCCAATTCCAGTTTTGAAAATTCTTTTGTCAAAAGTTCCGGCCGCGTGGTGCTGAGAGAAAATCTTATCCGCCGTGTCAGGGTCGAGGCCGGAGATGTGGTTTCTGAGCATAACGGTTTTGCAGAAGCAAAAGAACTTGCCGCCTGGCCATTTAAAGAAACTTTTAAAAGTTTTGCCGCAGGTGAAAACGGTCGGGTGCCGCTGAAAAATCTGCTTTGCGGCTCCAAAGGAACCTGGATCGGAAGACGGGTCATCCGTGATATACTGCCCCCTGTTCAAGTTGAATATTTGAAGTTCGCCCCCCTTGATTGCGGAACAAAGTGTATCGTTTCCTGGAATACCCCCAAAGATTATGTTCAAGCTGTCATAAATGTGTTTGACGGCAAAAAACATATTTTCAGTCATCGGGGCGGATGGGGGGAATATCTGACAACTTCAGGAGAAATCGCTATCCCCGGACTGAAAAAAGGGAAAACATATACCGCTCAAGTGTATTTCAAACGGCATAATGAGTCCAACGTATGGAAAAAAAATGTTACCTTTACAATGCCGGCAAAGAGCGTGAAACATACGCCGGAACTTATCAAAGCCGGAGTCGGTACAAAAAATCCTGACATTGCCGCGGTTATACGGTCTGCCCGCAAAGGAGATACCATTTTTATTATGCCCGGGGTCTATAGTGAAATGATCAATGTTTATGCTGATGATCTGACCATCAAAGCAAAACCCGGAACCGTGAAAATTTCAGGGGCATATATGTTTGACTACTGTCTCAGGGCTTCTGACGTAAAGGGCCTGACCCTTGATGGACTTGATTTTATCGGGTTGCGTTATTCCAGCAAGACCCGGGCTGTGGAAATTCTCAAGTCCGAAAAAATCAAGGTGCTCAATTGCCGCTTCTTCCCCGGAATCAAAGGCCGTATGGGCAACGTGCAGTTTTTCGGTCGCTTTGTCAAAGGTGTTGAAGTGCGTAATTGTGTTTTCAATACCGGATTCCACGCAGTCTGGTTTATGGAAGCCGATGATGTCATCGTCGATCACAACACCTTTTGGGGTGTCGGGATCAATGCCATTCACATTGGCGGCGGACCGGGAGCCCGGGTGGTAATGACCAATAATCTGTGTGAAGATGTGGTTTCCAATCATAAGAGTCCTGCCATTTCCATCGGAGATCCGGGGACAAAATTTGTCTGTGACTGGAACTTGTATTGGAAAACTGAGAAAAAGTGCCCCGGACAAAAGATTTTCGGGCTTGGTGGCAAGATCGGAACTGCGGCTGTCTGGCAGGTTATGAACCGTGATGTTACTCAAACTCTTGATGAAACACGCAAACGTTTCAAGATTGAAAAAAATGGTCTTTTTGCTGATCCGAAAATGAAAAATCCGGCCAAAGGAGATTTTACCCTTGCCCCCGATTCCCCCGCCCGCAAGCGGGGAAGCGACGGCAGGGATATCGGTGCTGATTTAAGCGTTTTTGCAGATAAATAAATCCAAGGTGAATGAAGATGAAAAAAACAGCTCTTTTACTGGCAGCTTGCCTGGGAACAACTCTCAGTGCGGCAATTTATTACGTTTCTCCCTCAGGGAGTGACAAAAATCCCGGAACGGATCCTGCCAAACCGATGAAAACTGTCAGCCGGGCCGTGCAGAAACTCAAATCCGGTGACACCCTTATGCTTAAAGGCGGTATTTACCGTGAAAGTGTGGTGGGAGAGTGGGGTAAGAAAAATCCCAAGCCCATTACCATCAAGGCTTTTCCCGATGAGACCCCCATTATTACCTGGGGATGGGATATCACAAATTGGAAAAAACTCCCCAACGGTCTTTTTGTGGCGGATTTCCCTTATGCGATCTGCGATTTGTGGCAGCGGATCTCTCTTGACCGCTATTTGAAACTGGGGTCAATGGAACTGCTCAAAAAACAGCCGGGAGGCTTTTGGCAGGATCCTGCAACAGGCAAGGTTTATGTCAATCCTCTGGATGGTACCTGGAACAGCGATCCTGAAAGTGCCGGATTTACAGCCGTTCCTTTTGCCAGCGGAAGCCGTCCCAGTCCCTACAATGAGACGGAGAAACTTGCACGCCGTTCCGGAATGAATTTCGTCGGTCACAATATTCACGTTGACGGTCTTGCTTTTGAATTTCACGCCGGCAAGGCTTTCTACTTGCGGGGACGGCAATTGAACCGTTTTTACGGTTCAGGCTCTATTCGCAACTGCAGTGCTGTGGGAACCACTTGCGGTATTTCCACTGGCTGGTATGTGGACGGCGTGACCATTGAAAATTGTCTTTCTGTCCGCAACAGCGGTGCCGGACTTCATACCGGCGGCTATATCAAAAATATCAAGCTCATCAATAATTTTCTGCTGAACAACGGTTCCAGTCTGCCTTTTTACGGTAACTACACCGCAGGCGGCGGCAATGTGTACAATTTGGCCCACTACGGTGGAGATGATGCTGCTTATGTGGATGTCATCAATAACAAAGTCATTTCTCTTGATAAATCCCGGGGCGGCGGCGTAATGCGTTACAAACCCGGTATCAGAAAACATACCAACCATTTGAACAATCTCTATCTGGGCGGCGGCGTGACCCTTTACTCCGTTCCCGGCAGTACCGCCACCATCAGAAACAACTCCGTTTTTCCTGGAAAATTCAATTTTACCGTGCCCAATACCGGAAAGAAATATACCCCCGATATGAGGGATAATCTGGAACTGCAGGGCAGCAATTGGGTGAAAAAGGGCCGTTTTGTCAACCCTGAAAAACTGGACTATCGTTTGCTTCCGGATTCGGCTTATCTGGGCAAAGGGGTTGTTCCTCAGGCTGCCCCTGTGTGGTTTGTGAAACCCGGAAGTAAAGGCGGCGACGGCAGAACTCCTGAAAAACCTTTTGCCTCCCTGGCTCAGCTCCAGTCAAAAATCAAAAGCGGGGACACTGTTTACTTTATGGCCGGTACTTATACCGGGACTCTGAAACTGAAAAATATGAAAGATGTGGTGCTCTCTGATCGCTCTTTCAATACCGCAAAGTGGGACAAAAGTGTGATCTCTTTTGAAAATTGTTCCAATATCAAAGTTGAAAATATGGATTTTTCAAATAGTACCTTCAACTTGAAAGACAGTGTTGCAACCTTCAAGGAAAATGTTTTTAAGAGTGTCGCATTCAATGCTGCCGGCGGCAAAGCTGTGTTTGTATCTGACCGTCTCGAAAACAGCAGTGTCAAAAGTTCCGGCAGAGTTGTTTTCAGAGAAAATATCCTGAGCAATGTGAAAACTGCCGTGAAGGATGTTGTTTCTGAACATAACGGCTTTATGACAAATGCTGAGTTGAAGGCATGGCCTTTTGTCGAAACTTACAAAAGTTTCGTTGCCGGTGTCAACGGCGTTGTGCCTTTGAAAAATATGGTTCGCGGCAGCCGCGGTAACTGGATCGGCAGCAGAGTTGTGCCGGTGAAGAAAAATCCCCTGGTAGTGGAATATGCAAAAATCATCCCCTTGAGCTGCGGAACTAAGGCTGTGGTTTCCTGGTGTACCCCCAAAGATTATGTACAGGCTTATGTGACAGTTCTGGACGGGAAAAAGCAGATTTTTTCCACCCGGATGCGTTTCGGTCACTACTTGAGTTGTGCCAATGAGGTTTGCATTCCCAATCTTAAGCCGGGAAAAACCTACAAAGTTCTTTTGACTCTTGCCCGTCATAATGAAGAACGCACCTGGCAGAAGTGGATGACATTTTCTACCGCCAAGGCGTCGCCCGGAAAAAGTGTCCCCCGGATCATTGAAGTGGGAAAAAATAAAAAGTATTCAAGCGTCGCCGCAGCTGTGCGGGAGGCGAAAAACGGTGATACCGTGCTCGTCGCTCCCGGATTCTATCCTGAAATGATCAATGTTTTCGCTGACAATGTGACCATTAAGGCTGCCAAGCCCGGTACCGTGCAGTTCAGCGGCGAGTTTATGTTTGACTACACCATTCAGGCTGCCAATGTCAAAGGCTTGACCATTGACGGTATTGATTTTGTGGGCTCCCGTTATTCCAGCAGTGCCAAAGTCATCTCCATCACCAATTCCACAAACATCAAGATCCGCAACTGCCGTTTCCACGCGGGCCCCAACCGCCGTATGGGAAATTTGCACATCTATGGCAGATTTGTCAAAGGATTTGAAGTGACCAATTGTGTGTTCGATACCGGATTCCACAGCGTTTGGCTGCTGGAGTCGGGGGATGTGAAAATCGACCACAACACCTTCTGGGGAATGGGGATCAATGCTATTCACGTCGGCGGAGGTGCCGGAGAAAAGGTTGTCATCACCAACAACCTTTGTCAGGATGTGGTTTCCAATCATAACAGCCCTGCCATTTCTGTCGGACATAACAAAACCGATTTGACTTGTGACTGGAACTTGTACTGGTTCACCAAAAAACGCTGTCCTCAGCAAAAGGTGTTCGGAATGGGCGGAAAACTGGGCATCCACGCCGTCGGTCAGATTATGCGTCAGGATTCCTATGTCACCATTGAGGAGTGCCGCAAAGTTTACGGCGTTGAGAAAAACGGTTTGTTTGCCGATTCCAAGATGACAGATCCCGATAAAGGAGACTTCTCTCTGAAAGCTGATTCTCCCGCCCGCAAGCGGGGCAGCGACGGCAAAGATATCGGTGCAGATATGACTATTTGGAAAGGAAAATAATTATGCTTAATTTACGTCAAATGCCGGAATATACCTTCCCGGAACCTATACTCTGGGGCAGTGCCACAGCGGGACATCAAATCGAAGGGGACAATATCCACTCTTCTCATTATCACAATGAGCAGGCACATCCTGAATATTATGATGAACCTTCCGGCAAAGCGTGCAACAGTTACGAATTGTACAAAGAAGATATTGAACTTCTGAAAAAGCTGGGGCACCAGGCATATCGTTTTTCAATCGAATGGTGCCGCATCCAGCCGGAAGAAGGTAAGATCGACTATGAAGCTCTTGCTCACTATCAGGATATGCTCGACCGGCTCGCAGAAGCAGGGATCCACAGCAGCGTTACTCTGGTCCACTTTTCCGTTCCCTGGTGGTTCGATAAAAAAGGCGGATTTGCCAAGTTGGAAAATCACCACTATTTTACAGAATATATCGACTTTATCGTACCGAAAATTGCTGACAGAGTCGGTTCCTGGACTATTCTTAATGAATTTAATCTGTCGCGTTCTCTCGATCCGGCACAGCTCGACAGAAAAATCGGCTGTCTGAAAGCTCATTGCATCGGTGCTCAGGCTGTGAAACAGTACTCTAACGCCCCGGTATCTTCAGCTCACGCATTTGTGCATCAGGATCCGGTGCGTCCTTTGGACAAACTGGATTGTACAATGGCAAATCTTTCTGACTGGATGGTCAATGAATTTTTCTTTCACGCCGTCCGTACCGGCGAGATCGTACTGCCCTACCGGGATATGGAGTATATGCCTGAACTCAAGCAAAGCTGTGATTACTGGGCAATCAATTATTACCACAGAACTCCCGTTACAGCCAGAACTCAAAATGGTTTGGGCACAAAATTGGAGTTTTCCCGGTACAAGCTGGTCGATTGTGACTTCGGATAGCGTGAGTTCAATCCGGAATCCTTTATGCAGTGTGCTTCAAGGATCACCGACAAGCCGGTGTGGATCACTGAAAATGGTATCTGCTGCGATGATGACCGTTTCAGGATCATATATACGATGCTTCAGCTTGAAGCAATGAAAATGGCTTTGGCCTATTATCCGGAACTCAAGATCAAGGCTTATATGCACTGGTCTTTGCTCGATAACTACGAGTGGAGTTCTTATATTCCCCGTTTCGGCTTGTGTGATGTGAATCGTGAAACCTTTGAAAGAACTCCCAAGCCCAGTGCCTGGTTCCTGAAAGAGGTCATTGAACGCAATGGATTTTCCGGTGAACTCTTTGAAAAATATGTGCCGGAACTTTCCGGATTCACACTGTATGAAGGGGTGAATAAGGCAATCGGAATTACAATCAACTGAAGACATATTGAACAGGATAGATTTTAATGCTTGACGTGATACACGGTCTGCGTGTGATGTTGACACGGGCTGATAAGTTCCGCCTCGTCGGACTTATTATTCTGCTTTGCATCGGCGCATTGATGGAAATTGCAGGTTTAGGGTTAGTTTTGCCCCTGGTGGCATCATTTACCAAACCGGAACTTTTTGAACAAAACAGGGCATTGCACTTCTTCCGTCAGCTTTTTGCCGGATTGAGTGACAGCCAATTCCTCCTTGTCTGCTGTGTGATCATCGTCCTGCTCTATGTGCTGAAAAATCTGTGGATTTTTGTTACGATGCACATCTATACCCGTTTTGTGTATCAAAGATTGTCTGGGATCGCCTGTCGTCTTTTTTCCGGATTTCTGGAGGGGAAATACCATATTTTTACCCAATACGGCAAAGTGGAGTTGAACACTCTGCTCAACAAAACAGATCAGATGTGTATGATGGTGTTGTTGCCTTTTATGCTGATTACGGTTGATTTGTTGACAGTTGTTTTTATAAGTGCCTCGCTGCTGCTGACGATTCCCAAAGTGGTTTTGAGCTGCGGTATTATTTTTGCTGTGGGGACTTTGCTGATCTGTCTGCCTACGCGGAATTTAAGTAAAAAAACCGGCGACGGGATCAGCAAGATGTATTCAATGCTTAATCAGCTTTCTCTTTATGCGTTGGACGATATCAAGACAATCAAGGTGAGCGGTACAAGTCCTTTTTATGCCGAAGCGTATAAAAAGATCCGGTTGGCAAAAAGTCAGTGCGATTCAGTCTTTTATATACTGGGACAGGTGCCGCGGCTGGTTCTTGAAACTTTGGGCATCGCGTCAGCAATACTCATATTGATGCTGATGTTGTGGCAGGGAACAGCTGTCGGAACTGTTATCTTGAGCTTCAGCTTATTGATTGCAGCTATGTCCAGACTGCTCCCTGCCATAAGCAGGATCAACTACGCTCTCAATTCAATAAGAATCGGCTATCCCGTATTCAAAGAAATTGTTGATGCTTTGCAGTGGGAAAAAGAAGATTTGGGGAATACAAACGAAAAACTTGAGTTTCAGAATGAAATCAAGGTGGAGGATCTTTCCTTTTCTTATCCCGGAAGTGACAGAAAAATTCTTTCTCATTTGAGTTTTTCCCTGAAACGCAACACCTCTCTGGCTATTGTCGGTCCCACCGGCGGCGGAAAAAGTACTCTCGTGAATCTGCTGTTGGGATTTTACCGGCCGGAGTCAGGAAAAATTCTGCTTGACGGTAAAAATATCAGCGATTCTCTGGGGACCTGGCGGAAATTGATCGGCTTTGTTCCGCAACAGATCATTCTTGCAGACACCTCCGTGGCCGCCAATGTGGCAGTCGGAATCGAAGATGAAAAAATCGACCGGGAACGGGTGCGGGAAGTGTTGCGTATTGCTCAGATGGAAAGTTTTGTGGATTCCCTGCCTGAGGGAATGGAAACTCACATCGGAGATAACGGAATCCGGTTGTCCGGCGGACAGCGGCAGCGTATAGGTATTGCCCGGGCCCTTTATAAAGACCCGGAAATCATTATTTTTGACGAGGCTACCAGTGCTCTTGACAGTGAAACCGAAGATGCTCTTATTGCCGCCGTGGAAAAACTGCACGGCGCAAAGACCATTATTATGGTGGCCCACCGCTTGAGCACTGTTGAAAAATGCGAACAGCGTATTGAAATCAAGCCTGTTCAAGAGAGTTTGTAAGATAACGGATCAGAAGTTCCACATTGTCTGTCAGAACAGGCGTTTTGATACATTCCTCTTTGTGACCGGGAATGAAGTTGATGACCTTGCCTCCCCAGGGGGTGTAACTTTCACAGCATTGGGGGAAACTCTGACCGTTGACAGTTCCCATCATAAGAAAGAGGGCAGGGGAGGTTTGTTCCAGAGCTGTGTAAACCTCATCTTCGGGCAGTTCAAAGGGCTGCAGTTTGCCAGCAAGTTCGTGTCTGCATTTGCACACTTTAAGGGAACACGGCCCGTGTGGATGTACAGATTTTTCAACTCCGTCCGGATCTTTGGGGCGAACCCACCGCAGGCCGGTAATGCTGCGCCACCACTCCCACTGCCAGAAAGCGGCACTTGAACCGTGAAGCAGCAGCAGATTTCCGCCTTTTTGACAATATTTTTTGACTGCTTTTTCCGCACCTGTTCCGGGGTGAGGCAGACCGCAGGTCGTGCCGATCAGGTGCAGAATAAGAAGATCACAATCATCTGCCCAGGAGCCTTCCTCAAGTAAAGTGAAATCATCTTCAAAAAAACGGATACCTTCTTTCAGTGCCGGAGAAAGAGCCTGAAAAATGTTTTTTCCGGCGTGAGTATTGAAATGGTTATCTGCAAAAAAGTAAATCATAGACAAATCCTTGTTGAGATGCAGGGAAAAAAGAGGCAAGGGGGAGTGTGCTTTTGAAAAGGAGTTCCCGCCCTGTCTCGATTCTTTTTATATCAGAAAGTTGAAACTTATTTTTTGCGGAGACGCTCAGCCAGTTCCCGTTTGCGTGCTTTGAGAATTTCAGCTTCCTGTTTGACTTTGTAGAAGGGGTCCAGAGGATAACAGCCGGAAACAAGTCCATTACGGGGTGCTGTTGTGCAATCTCCGAAAGTACGGCAAAGTTTCCTGGTTTTGAGGGGGACTCCTGCCAACGAATCAGCACAAATCTCAGGATAAGCAAGGGCCTGACGGCCAATACCGACAAAATCCGCCTGATTATCACGAATGACACGCTGGGCGATATTGACCATATATTCCTGAAGGCAGCTGTAACCCGATCCCACCAGTTTGATGCGGCTTCCAAATTCCTTTTTGAGTTCGGCGACCGTTTCGATCTGGCGGCACGCTCCGGCAACCGGATCTTCCGGGGGCAGATAGCCGTCCCAGACGGGGAAGTAGGCAGGTCTTTGAAAGTGAGGGTTGTAATAGGGACTGCAAACAGTGGTACAGACCAGTTCGATGCCCAAATCACAGCAAAGTTCAAGGAACTGGCGGGTTTCTGTCAGATCGCGTCCGAGTCCGGTACCGTCACCTCCGAAAGCGTAGGGGTAGTTCCCCACCTTGACATCCCCCCGTTCCATAGGAACACCCCTGCGGTCGGGACCGGGTTCAAAGGGAATGCAGTCAAAGAGAGAAAGTCTTGTGGCAACCGCCAGTCCCGGAGCAGCTTCACGGATGGCTGCGACGATTTCCCGGAAGAATCTTGTACGGTTTTCAAAGGAACCTCCATAGGGCCCCGGGCGGGTGAATGCACTCAAAAATTCGTGTCCCAGATAACCGTGAGCCATCTTTACATCAACAAAGTCAAACCCCAGCTTTTGAGCCAGAACTGCTGCTTTTGCGAAGTGCTTGACAACATTGGGAATATCACTGTCTGAAATAACGTTTGAGCTGCTGCAATGGAATCTTTCATCCAAAAGAGGATGTGTATAGGCTGTCACTGATTCCAGTTTTGCGTCATCGTTGGGATGACTGTAACGCCCGGAATGGGTCAGCTGCAAGCCGATGAGAGTATCGTCGGCACTCCCGAAGCGTTCAGCGTGGATCGTCCGCATTTCATCCAGGAGAGAGCCCAGTTTTGCGGCATTGCCTTCAGTGAGCATCAGCTGCCTTGTATTGCTGCGGCCGGAGTCCATAACGGCACAGGCTTCACAGCCGAAAAGAAGTTTCGCTCCGGAAATGGCAAAGTTATGCCACCGGCGGCGGGTCAGTTCGCTGGGGGAACCGTCCCTTTCGCAGTCCCAGCCTTCCATAGGCAGAACACACCAGCGGTTTCCCACTTTTTTAGAATAAACCTCTATTCCCTGAGCCATAGGTGAGGCGGGTGCTGATTCAATATTGTCATCCAATTCCTGTGTTATGCCTAAAGTACGCAAATGTGCCCGGAATTCAGCGGCACTTTTAAATGATGAGATCTTGGGAATGTTGAATTCACTCATCTTTTTTTTCCTCCATAACAAAAAATTGATTACCTTCTGGATCCATACCCCGACGGTATTCATCACATCCTAAATGGAACTTTTCTTTGAGCAGCGGGAACCCGGCTTTGAGCAGTCTGTGTTCCAATGCCGCCATATCTGGTGTTGTAAAACTCCAGCAAACCGCAGATGAACCGTGTTCAAGAAATCTGGCATTAGTTTTGAGCAGATAAACTCCTGTGTCAGGGGCAATAGAGTAAAAACTGCCGAATGATGAACTCATTTCACATTGCCCCAGCTGCAAAACATCACGATAAAAACTTTCGCATAAAGGCAGATCATTGACCTTGATGATGACTGCACTTTTCATTGTTTTTATTCCTCTACTTCCCGTGAGACGGTGGCGTTCAGGGAATCGGCAAGAGCGATATATTCATCTTTGGAAAGTTTGCCTTCACGCTTTTCTGCGATCTTGCGGGCGTTGGCGGCATTGTTTGCCAAAAGATCAATGGCTATTGAGGCGATGATCTTGGCATTGACCACATAGGCTCTTTGTTTATCAGCGATACAGTAATTGATTCCGTGCCCCGTACCGGTAATACCTGCGGTGTAGCCGTGCAAAGTGGGCATAATTGTACTCAAATCCCCCATATCGGTTGAAGCATTGCTGGGATTGGAACCGCGGTTTGGGGTTTCCGGATCAAGAGCTGCTGTGGAGGCACAATAGAGCTGTTCCAGATCACTGTCATCGTACTGCGGCATATATCCGGGGATCGTGACAATCTCAATTCCTGCTCCCACGGCCATTGCTGCTCCTTGCATAGCACGGTCAAACTCGGTGTGGAGTTTTTTCAACGTATCAATGCTGTTTGCCCGGACCAGAAACTCCATCTTACACTGATCGGGGATAATATTGACGACATCTCCGCCCTGGGTGACGATACCGTGGATACGGACAGTGGAGTTCATTCCTGCCCAACGTTCCCGAAGCAAACCGATTGCGGTTTGAGCCAAAGTCATTGCGTGGAGGGCATTGATTCCGCCGCCGGGGTATGCTGCGTGACAGGAACGTCCTTTGAATACCACCTTTTTAGAGATAAATCCGTTGTGGGAACCGTAGCCGTAACTGCTGCCTGCGTGGAGCATAAATGAAAGCTGCACATCGTCAAAAACGCCCTGGCGGATCAATTCACCCTTGCCGCCCAGAGAGGAAATCTGTTTTTCGGCGATCATTTGAAGCCGTTTTTCGATTTCGATACACTCTTCGGCGGGGACTGCAACAAACGCGATCTTGCCGCTGAGTTCTTTTTCGATTCCGGCTGCTTTCAAACCGATGGCAGCTCCCAGCATACCGGCCATACTTGCATTGTGTCCGCAGGCGTGGACGGCACCGGTTTCAGGGTCACATTCAGGATGATTAGGCAGAATAAGTGAGTCGAGTTCCCCCAGAATGGCGATAGTAGGGGCATCTTCTGAAAAGGTCATATCGCCTCTGACGCCGGTAAGTCCCAACTTTTCCCGGGGAGAAAGCCCCAGAGATCTCATTACATCGGCTGCCAGGGCCGCCGTTTTATATTCCCGGTAGCCAGGTTCGGGATTTTTCCAGATTGTTTCACCGATATTGATTATTTTTTCGGCATTGGCGTCAATTGCTGCAAATACTTTTGCTTTCAATTCTTCAAAAGCCATACTAAAACCTTTCTTTTCAACACTTGTTTTTAAAGAAAAAAACCGGCAACAACCGGGTCAAATCCTGACTTGAGGCTGCATACGGTAATAGGTTCCACCTAATAACTCAACCGCATTTTCCGCTGCCTTGCGGGGATCTATGAAGCCTTTGACAAAAAGATCCAGATAAACAGATTTGTTTTCCGGGACAAATGAGCCTGAAAGACAGCCGTTTGAGAGAAGTTGAACAAAGTCCTTTTCAGATCCTTCTGCGGCTCGGAGCGTGAACTTGCCTCCCTTTTTTATACCAGAGAGACGGAGAAATTCTGAAACGAATTTTTCAGGAGCATCCTTGTCACTGAAGTCAACCTTCCGGCAGTTGCAGATATCCACGGCACACGAAATAGCCCGTGCCCGGGTTTCTTCAAAGCGGCTTTTCCAGGAAAGTTGAAAAGCGGGACAACCTTGTTGTTCTGCAACAGGCACTATCCGTTCGACACCATTGTTTCCGACGATCCCCCTGTTGACCAGACTGGAAACGATCCACTCCCGGCAACAGAGCCCTTTTGAAATAACTTCAATGGCCTTGTCAAAGTCAACACCTTCACCGCAGGTAAAAAGATCAACTGCGGCATATTCGTGTTCCGGCCAGGCGTGCACAGCAAAATGTGATTCGCTGATGACCACAACACCGGAAACGCCCTGAGGCGTGAATTGGTGAAACTGGGAGGTGATGACAGTTGCTCCTGATTCACGGGCTGATTTCAGAAAGACCTCTTCCATAACTGCCGCATCGGCGAGGATTTGGGGATTGCAGTCATAAAATTCAACTGTCATCTGGCGTCCGAGGGCAAAACCTTCAGCCCCCCGGACGCTTTTTCCGGAAAACGCAGCATTCATATTTTATCGACGTTCGGCGGTAATGGAGGGATCAAGCTGGCACTGGGCACTGAGTTCTTCCATAAAGGCGGCCTGCTGCTGCTGGGCTTTCTGCATACGGACGATCATCATATACTGCTCTTCTTTGCCGTTGAATGCTTTGTAATCGGGAGCCTTGCGTGAAACCAGCATAACCATCTGCAAGTTTGTCATAGGAGCGGCGATTTCGCCGACCTTCAGCTTGAGAGAATTCATCATAGCCTGCTGGAATTTTGCATCACGGGCAGGTTCGGACAAGGTGAATTTGACATTGGTATATTTGACGCCGGTGAGAGAGTTGAAAGCCTTGGCCTGCTGTTTGGCAGGCTGCTTGCGAATGGCAACAAAAGCGTTTTCAGCCTTTTTACGGGCAGCTTTGTAGAGGGAGTCTTTGACCTGGTCAACACGAACCTGAGCAAGAACCTCGTCAAGTTTTGCAGGACGGGTTTCGACCCGGTTGCGCAGGAATCCCACGCAGGCACTGTCAGCGGTTGCAACAACCTTGGTCACAGGGTTGCCGGCAACCTGATTAAGGGCAGCAACCAGATCGGCAGAGTGGATGGAACTGATGTTGCCGGCAGTGAAGCTGACTTTGGGATTTTCGATAACAGCCAGTTTCAGGCGGTCAGCGACCTTGCGGAAAGAGTTGATTTTATCAGCTTTTTTGTCCACTGCGGCAACGGCATCCGCGGCGTCAACGGCAAAGTCTTCTGCGGCACGCTGGGCCATATCGGCACTTTCGATCTTGATGAATTCATCACGGACTTTGGCTTTGGCTGCTGCAAAGGTCTGAGGTTTGCCGTCTTTGCCGGTGAAAAGGGCTTTGTTGGCATTGTAGAATTTCTGCAGCTCTTTGGCAGTTGCTTTTTTGGCAGCCTGGGCGGTAAAGAGGGAATATTTGAATTCAACCACCATAACGTCCAGCCAACCGGGAATATTGTAGCTTCCTTTGTTTGCATTGAAGTAAGCATTGACAGCTTTCTGTTCTGCTGCGGGAAGTTCGGTGACTTTGCGGGCATTGGGTTTGACCAGTTTCCCGGGGGTGCCCACCTGGAATTCCGCAACCCGGATTTCATAAGGAGTATTGAACTGACGGAACATTTCTTTTGCTTCGCCGGGGGTGGCGATGACAGCACTTCCCTGCTGATTCTGGAATTTATTGATGATCAGCAGCATACGGAGAGACTCTTCAATGTCCTGTTTGGTGATGCCAAAACGGTTCAAGTTGGTCAGCAGGGTGTTGTATTTTTTCAAATCAAATTTACCGTTGCTCTGGAGCATCGGGTGCATTTTCAATGCGGAAGCAACTTCTTTGTCGCTGGCTGTGATACCGGTAGCACGGGCCTTTTCCAACATACAGTAAAAGTAGAACTGCTGTTCAATGCGGGATTCACCCACAGGGAATCCCAGCTGATTGCACACCTCAAGGTTGCGGTGGATCTCACGCAGATCATCATAGGTCACTTTTTTACCGAATGCAGTCCCCACCCGGGCACCGCTGCCATTGTCGGGGCCGAAGCCGAAAAATGATCCCGGCACCATAAATCCGATAAAGGAGATGATGATGACAAGGGTGAACAGACCGAAGAGCCAGCGGCTGTGACGGTGGAACACACTGTTGAGTTTTTTGATGAGCATAATTGTTTCCTTTCTTTTGGTTAAAACAGTGATCTGTTGGATGTTTTGGATTTTAACAGTATTTCTACTTCAGCCGGAATGATCGAGACCATCTCAATTTCCGGGACATTGACGTGACAACGCAGAGGAAGTCTGCTGCGGCCGGGAGTTTTCAAATCGACCGTGTCCACAAAAATCCTGACCTGATCAGGCCGCAGAGCTGCAAGTTTTGCCGCAGGGCCCCGCAGGACCACTTCTGCTCCCTGGGG
>JAZUPO010000170.1:0-23833 GCA_045605205.1 Victivallaceae bacterium | reverse complement strand
TTGGCTCACAGAACGACATGGCTACGATCCGACTTATGGCTTCCAGTCAGAATGAACAGGACAACCGCCGCTACGCTGTCAGTGCCGGCGTGCCGATGTTTGAACCTGCCGATTCTCAGGAGTGTTACGACTTTTTGATCGAAGCCTTCCGGTTGGCCGATCAGTTCCGTTCACCTGTGCTTTTCCGTATGACCACCCGTGTTTGCCACTCCAAGTGCGTTCTGAACCGTCACGGTGCCGGACTTGCCCCCCGCAAGGCGGAATTTACCAAAGATCCCAAGTCCAACGTTATGGTTCCCGCCTTTGCCAAACTGGCTCACCGCCGTCTGCGTAAAGATCTGAGTGCTATGGCTGAACTCAATGAAACAGGCTCTTGGAACAAACTTATCAAAGGCAGTGCCGATCTGGGTATCATCACTTCCGGTATTTCCTATCAGCACGTCCGTGAAGCCGCTCCCGAAGTTTCTGTCCTGAAACTGGGATTCACCTGGCCTCTGCCTGAAAAACTTATTGCTGAATTTGCTTCTTCTGTCAAACGCTGTATCGTTATTGACGAAGGAGACAATTTCCTCGCCGACAATATCAACGCTATGGGTATCCGGGTCGAGGGAAAAGATCAGGAGTTCCGTTTCGGTGAACTCAATGTGACCCGGGTCCGCAAACTTCTGGCCGGCGACAACACGCCTGAACCTCCCGCCGCCCCCGGCAAGCCCCCGCAGCTCTGCGTGGGATGCCCCCACCGCAAGACCTTTGAAGCCCTCCGGGATCTGGATTGTATCGTTTCCGGTGATATCGGCTGCTACACTCTGGGGGTGATGCCTCCCTTTAACGCCATCCACAGCTGTGTCTGTATGGGGGCCAGCGTCACCGTGGGACTGGGTATGCGTAAAATGCTGCCCGAAAGCGAAGCCCGCAAGGTGGTGAGCGTCATCGGTGACTCAACTTTCCTGCATACCGGTATCAACGGTATTGTGGAAATGGTTTACAACCGTCCTTCAACGGGACACGTGGTCATTATCCTTGACAACAGCATCACTGCAATGACGGGACTTCAGGAAAACCCCGCCACCGGCAGAAAATTGGATCATACGCCTGCCCCCGCCGTTTCTCTTGAACAGATCGTCAAAGGTATCGGTGTGGACAATGTGGATATCATCGACACCACCGCTGAAAATGAGAAGTTCAAAGCTCTGCTTCAGGAGCGTCTCAGTTCCGATGACATCAGTGTTATCATCGCCCGCCGTCCCTGTATCCTGGCGGCAGTAAAGGCTAAAAGCTATGAGGTGAAAAAATGAGCACCATCCGTAATATCGTTGTCGCCGGACTGGGCGGTCAGGGAGTTCTCAAAGTGACCGACATTCTGGCTGAAGCTGTTTTCCGTTCCGGATTCGATGTCAAAAAGAGCGAAGTTCACGGTATGAGCCAGCGGGGCGGTTCCGTTTCAAGCGAAGTCCGCTACGGTGAATCTGTGGCAAGTCCTATGGTTCCCGCGGGTGAAGCTGATGTGCTCGCTGTTCTGGATGCCACTCAGGTCGATGTCGCCAAAGCTGTCCTCAAAGCTGACGGTGTGCTGATCACCCCTGAGGATCTGCCCCTTGATAAACTCCAGAACCCCAAAGCTCTCAATACGATGATGCTGGGAGCTGTGTCAAATTATGTGGACATCCCTGTGGAAATACTCCTTGAAGCTCTCAAGGCAAATCTGCCCGAAAAGCTCCACGAAATGAACGTGGAAATGTTCAATCTCGGACGGAATTCACGGTAAAGTTCAAGGAATTAACAACTTTTGACTTGCAAAAACAGTTGATTGGTGTTATATTATAAGTCTTGTATGTTAATCAATCTTGTAATCAAATAAACAGGAGTTAAAAATGAACGCTATTATTCAGAGCGGCGGCAAGCAGCTCAAAGTCAAAGCCGGCGACATTGTTGAAGTTGAAAAGCTGCCCGTGGAAGACGGTGCAGAAGTGACTTTTGATCAGGTTCTCGCTATCGAAGCCGAAGACGGCAAACTCACCATCGGCACCCCCGTGGTCGCCGGTGCCAAAGTTGTGGGCAAAGTTCTCGAAGTCCTCAAGGCCAAGAAAGTTGTCGCTTTCAAGATGAAACGCCGCAAAGGCTATCGCCGTACCCACGGCCACCGTCAGCGTTATTCCCGCGTTGAGATCATCTCTGTCAACGCTTGAGTCTGACCTATGCGTTACGATGCCAGCGGAGCTTTGATCGAAACCGCACTGCCGGGCATTCCTCTGCTCAGCCGCGGTAAGGTTCGTGATGTTTATGATCTGGGCGATGCGTTGCTTTTTATCGCAACCGACCGTCTCAGTGCCTTTGACGTGGTGCTCCCCTGCGGAGTGCCCCGTAAAGGTGAAGTGCTGACCCAGATCTCTCTCTTTTGGTTTGATCTGCTCAAGGATGTTCCCAATCATCTGATTTCTGCTGATGTGACCACCCGTGAGGAACTCAAACCCTATGCCAAGGATCTTCAGGGACGTTCAGTGATCGTCCGCAAAGCTCAGGTGATCCCCATTGAATGTGTTGTCCGCGGTTACCTCGTGGGCTCCGGTTGGAAGGATTACCAGAAGAGCGGCAAAGTTTGCGGCATTGAGTTGCGCAGCGGTTATCAGCAGGCTGAAAAGCTGGACGAAGTCCTCTTTACTCCTACTACCAAGGCTGCTGTGGGCGACCACGATATGCCCATTGATTTCAATGGTGTACTCGAGATCGCCGGCAGTGAAAAAGCTGCTGCCATCAGAGATCTTTCTCTCAAGGTCTATTCCACTGCCCGTGATTACGCGGCAGAAAAGGGAATTATCGTTGCTGATACCAAATTTGAATTCGGTGTCATCGACGGCAAAGTTTCTCTGGTCGATGAGGTGCTGACTCCCGACTCCAGCCGTTTCTGGCTTGCTTCCGAATACAAAGTCGGCTGCAGCCCGGTCAGTCTGGACAAACAGTTTGTCCGTGACTATCTGGAAACTCTGGATTGGGACAAACAGGCTCCCGGTCCTGAACTTCCTGCCGATGTGGTCGAAAAGACCACCGGGAAATATCTGGAAGCGTACCGGATGCTTACCGGAAAATCTCTCTGATCTTTTTCAGATCAATAATAAAGCGGCGGCAAATATTTTCCGCCGCTTTTGCTCTTTTAAGAGGAAATATTTACAATGATTGAAGCAATATCTGCACTTTCTGCATTTCAAATCACCATATTGTGTATCAGTGCTCTGCTGATCGGTATCAATAAAACCGCTCTGCCGGGAATCGGTATCCTGCCTGTGGTGCTGCTGGCAAACACTTTTGATGCCCGTATTTCCACCGGTATGCAGCTTTTGATGCTTGCCTGGGCGGATATTATGGCGGTGATCTATTTCCGCCGCAGTGCGGACTGGAAACTGATCTTGCGGCTTTTGCCCTGGTCTTTGAGCGGTCTTGCGATCGGCTGGTGGCTTCTGAGTTATATCCCCCCTGAAAACACCGGGGCGATGAAACTGCTTATCGGCTGGATCGTGATCGGTTTGCTCATCTTGAACTTTGTCCGCAAAAGACTCAATCCTGACAAGATCCCTTCCGGTCTGCTGCCGTCTGCCTTTTACGGCTCGCTTATGGGAAGCACGACGATGCTTGCCAATGCGGCGGGTCCCATTTCTGCCATTTATCTGCTCTCTATGAAACTCACCAAAGAACAGTATATGGGCAGCGGTGCGTGGCTGTTTATGATCGTCAACTGGATCAAACTGCCGATGTTCTGGTATCAGGGCCGCATTACCAAAGAGGTGCTGATGATCGACTTGTGGATGATCCCGCTGCTCATTATCGGCGGATTCCTGGGAATTGTTCTTTTTAAGAAAATGCCTCAGCAGCTCTTTGAAAAGATTGTGACAGTCCTGGTGGTCATTGCCGCACTCAAGATGGTTCTCGGGCCGGTGATCGACCCCTGGCTGAATCCCATATTGGCACGATATCTGGGTCTCTGATAAAAGATGAAAAGCAATTCCACTCATTTGCGGGTCTATCTTATGCTCAGTATGGCGGTTGCGCTGTACTTTTTTGCCAATCTGCAGAGAGTGGCTATTCCGGGCTCCATTTTTAACGAACTTCAGAGCGATTTGAAAGTCGGTGCAAAGTACATCACCGCTTTGAGTTCGATGTTTATGTACATCTATGCCGCAGGACAGCTTTGTGCCGGTCTTCTTGCTGACCGTTACGGCGGCGAAAGGGTCATTTCCTGCGGAGCTCTGCTCTTTTGTCTGGGGTCTGTGCTTTTCCCTTTCAGTGAATCGCTGACGATGCTCTATTTCTGCCGCTTTCTGGTGGGAATGGGGGCCAGTGCCATTTATTTGAGTCTGGTCAAGATCCTTTCGCAGCGTTTCCCGAAAAAGTTTCCGGTGCTGCTGGGGTTCTTTCTGCTCTGGGGATATGCGGGGGGTGTGGTGGCAACGGCTCCTCTGGTCGCTATGGTGCAGCATTTGTCCTGGCGGACGGTGATGCTGATTTTCGGAGCAGCAACAGCAGTGGCGTACATTTTTTTCTTTATTTCAAAAAAAATGGTCCGTCTGCCCCGGGTGGCCAATACCCGTTTTTCACCCAAAGTTTTTATCGACTTGCTCAAACGTAAACACAACAGGAATATGATCGCCTATTCCTGCTGCAGTTTCGGAGCATATTACTGTATTCACACAGTCATCGGCAAGAAGTTCCTTGAGGACTTTTGTCAGATGCCCGCTACTGTTGCTGCGGGATATATCGCAGGCGTGGGTATTATTGCATCAGTCAGCGGATTTATTATGGCTCTGGTCAGTCAGCGGTGCGGCAACAGAAGAAAGATCTTTCTTATTATTTCAGGCAGTGTGGCGGTCTTTTCTTACGGATTCATCCTGCTTGCCCTCTGTCTGGACTGGAAAACTCACTTTGTCGGTATACTGCTTTTTGCGGTGGCCTGGTTTGCCAATCAGGGGACTCTGACTGTGCCTATTATGAAAGATACCAATGTCCCTGAAGCAATGGGGGCCATTGTCAGTTTGTGCAACGGACTTGTGTATATGGTGGTGGCACTTCTGGGCAATGTTGTGGGAATACTGCTCGACCTCTTTGAGCCTGTCCGCAAGGGGACGGCTCTCATCTATACCAACAACTCTTATATTGCAGTCTTTACCCTCTTTCTGCTTATGGGCTGCTGCACACTTTACAACGCTTTCAAACTCCGGGACACCCGGGGAAAAAATGTGGCCTCCACAACACCCTGATTTTTCCCGGAGCTGCAAGTTGACAAGGCACTCTTTTGGTGCTATGTTATAAAAAATACATTTTTCAGATCAGGAGGTAACAGTTATGCAGATCTCAGATAAAGCCGGAGTGCTTGTTGAAGCATTGCCCTATATTCAGAAGTTCCGCAATTCTATTATGGTTGTGAAGTTCGGCGGAAGTGCTATGGAAGACGAAAGTCTTGTCCGCCGTACAATGCAGGATATCGTTATGCTCGAAGCTATCGGCATCCGTCCTGTGGTTGTTCACGGCGGGGGCAAAGCCATTTCTGCCGCCCTTAAAGAGTGCGGTATCCCTGTCAAGTTCGTCAACGGTTTGCGTTACACCTGCGATAAGACGATCGGTGTGGTGGATGAAGTGCTCCACAAGGTCAATGCACATCTGGTGGAACTGGGTAAGGAATTCGGCGGCCCTGTCTGCGGCATTTCCGGTAAAAAGGTTTTGAAAGCCCGGCGGACTCTTTCTACTGATCCCGCCACCGGAAAACAGGAAGATGTGGGGTTCGTCGGTGAAGTTACCGGTGTTGATACCTCTGCTGTTATGGAAGCTCTGGCAAAGGGCTTGACCCCCATTCTGACTCCCCTGGGTACCGGGATCGACGGACAGATCTACAATATCAACGCTGATACTGCCGCCTGTAAGATCGCTGAAGCTATCCACGCCCGTAAACTGGTCTTTATGAGTGATGTTCCCGGGATCCTGGCCGATTGCAATGATGAAAGTTCCGTCATTGAAACGATCCGTACCGATGAGATCGACGGTCTTATTGCCAACGGTGTTCTTTCAGGCGGTATGCTGCCCAAGATCGCCAGCTGCGTTTCCGCCCTCAATGCCGGTATCAACAAGGTCCATATGATCGACGGACGCAGATGTCATTCTCTGCTTCTGGAAATCTTTACCGATACCGGTATCGGTACCCAGATCGTCCGTCCCGATTCAATGCTGTAACGTTCCGGGGAAAAGTTATGGGGCGTGCACTGATCTTTTGCGGCATCAAGCATTGCGGCAAAAGTACTTTGGGGAAAGCTGCTGCCCAGGAACTGCAGCGGCCCTTTTATGATACCGATTCTCTAATGGAAGAGAAGTCCGGAACTTCCGTCCGTGAACTTTTCAAAAGTTTGGGTGAGGAGGAGTTCCGCCGTTTTGAAAGTTCCCTGATCCGGGAATTGCCTCAGAAAGAGTGTATCATCTCCCTCGGGGGAGGTGCCCTGCTTAAAGAGGAAAATCACGCACCTTTGCAGAAACTCGGTACATTGATCTGGTGCGATATCAGTGACGAGATCGCCTTTGAACGTATTTCCCGGAAGGGGTTGCCCCCCTTTCTTGCAGAAGCGTCTGACCCTTTTGAAGAGTTCAGATGCCGCAACCGCAGCCGCCGGGAAACATTTGCCCGGGTATGTCAGGTCAGATTTTCTCCTTCAGAGTTGAAAACTCCGGAAGAGAATGTCAGGGAACTGTTGACTCTTCTTAAAACAAAAGGCATTTTAACATTATGAGCGACAATACCTTTGGAACTCTTTTCAAAGTGACCACCTTTGGTGAATCTCACGGCCCCGCTATCGGAGCTGTGGTTGACGGTATGCCCGCCGGGATCACTGTTGACCGTGAATTCATCCAGCGTGATCTCGACCGCCGCCGTCCGGGCGGCGGTGCGGCCGGATCCACCTTGCGTAAAGAAAGTGACTCTGTGGAAATTCTTTCCGGGGTTTTTGAGGGGAAAAGCACAGGGACCCCCATTGCTCTGCTGATCCGCAACAGCGACCAGCACAGCAGCGATTATTCTGAACTGAAAAACCTTTTCCGTCCCGGACACGCCGACTGGGGATTCCACGCCAAATACGGTTCCCGTGATTACCGGGGCGGCGGCAGATCATCCGGCAGAGAAACCGCCTGCCGCGTAGCGGCGGGAGCGTTGGCAAAACTCCTGCTCCAAAGTATCGCTCCTGTGAAAATCACCGCCTATACCCTTGAAGCAGGAGGCATCAGAGCCGAAAAAATAAATCTTGATGAAATCGACTCCAATCCTCTGCGCTCTCCCGATAATGAAGCTGCAAAGAAAATGGCTGAACGCATCGAAGAATGCCGCAGAAATCTTGACAGCTGCGGCGGCATTGTGGAGTGCCGTATTTCCGGTATCCCCGCCGGCTGGGGGGAACCTGTCTTTGACAAATTGGATGCCCTGCTGGCTCACGCTGTCTTTTCTGTCGGTGCAGTCAAAGGATTTACCGTCGGTGCCGGGTTTGAAAGTGCCGGGTATACCGGTTCATACAACAACTCTGCCCCCGGTGCCGCAGGGGGCATCCGGGGCGGCATTTCAGACGGTGACGAAATCGTTTTCCAGGCAGCTGTGAAGCCCACTCCCTCTATCGGACAGGAACAGATGATGCCCGGTGCGGACGGGAAACTTCATCCCTTTGCCATAAAAGGACGGCACGATGTATGTATCGTACCCAGAGTCGTTCCCGTAATTGAAGCAATGGCCGCTCTGGTGCTGGCTGATTGTGCCTTGCGTCAGAGATGTGCTGTGATTTGAGAATTTTACACGAAAGGAAATAAAAATGAAATTTGTTTCGATCCCCAATACCGGATATCATATCGGTGCAAAAAAATACAAACTCGAACTCTTTGAAGGTGTCGAAGCGGCACGGCTGACTTTGCGTAAATCCACTCAGGAGTATTGGTTTTCTCCTTCTGGCAGTGTCAACGGCGTCAAGAAATGCGACGAAATCGCTTCCTTTGACAAATGGCAGAAAAAAGAGGAAAAAAACAGCATCGTCTTTACCCGGGTGGAAAAATCCGTTCTCTGGAAAAAGAAGGTCACAACTCTCATCTGCCGGGAAGATTCTCTTGAATTCTTTGTGACTGTTGAAGGATGCAGTCAGGTCGAAGATGTGCGGTTCTTCCGCTCTTGTGTCAACGGCGTTGAATACGGATTTGCCGGAGAATTTGACGAAGTCATCAATACCGCCCCCAATTTCCACAGCAAGATCTTTTATCATCCTGTGGACTCTTTTTCCACCTCCTTTTGCGAAGATCTCACCCCCGCTGTCGGCGGACAGGCTCTGGCCAGCTGCTGCAGCTGTATCGGTATGCGTGACCGGACCGAAAGAAAATACCTGGTGGCCGGCGCCGCCGCAGTACCCGGTGAATATACCTGGGATTCATTCCGCTGGAACCCTATGCCCCTGATGCCCGCCACCGGCTATATCGGCGACCAGATGAAGGGCGGCGGTTTCGCCCTTGAGTATGCCGGAAAAAAGAGCGTTGACGGCACTTGGGAATCCCCACGGCTGATCCTGAGTTTCTGCGATACTTATGACGATATTCTGCCCTCTTATCTTAAAGAGTGTTATTCCCGCAATTATCTGCCCAAACCCCACCGCCGCCGGATCCAGAACTGGTGGCACAGCCCCATTTACTGTACCTGGCACGACCAGACCGGTGCTGCTATGATGGATAAAAGCAATTACATCGGTTATCACGGTCCTCACGCCCGGGATTTCTGCACCGAGGAGCTGGTGGAAGAGTGGCTGGGTGAACTCATTGCCCACGACTGCAAACCCGGTATCCTTATTCTGGACGACAAGTGGCAGCTCAATTTGAATGATGCCGATCCCGATCCGGAAAAATTTGCCGATATGAGAGGTTGGATCGAACGCTGTCACCAGAGAGGAATCAAAGTTTTCCTCTGGACTGCCGCCTGGAACAACGATAATGTGCCCGAAGATGAAGCCATTACCCGGGACGGCAAAGTGGTGTGCGGCGATATCACCAATCCCAAATATGAAGCCCGTTTCCGTGAAATGGTCCGCCGCTATTTCTCTGATGCTGAAGGGTGTCTTAACGCTGACGGCGTGAAAATGGACGGGCTTCTTGCTCTGCCTATGGGGGCCGGACTTAAAAATTATGAAAATCTCTGGGGACTGGAACTGCAGAAACGGTATCTGGATATTCTTTACGAAGAAGCTCACAAAGCCAAAAAAGATGTCTGCGTCAGTACCTTTGTAGCCAATCCCTATCTGGCAGATACCAGCGATATGGTCCGTCTGGCGGATATGTATCACAGCCGTCTGTCCACCCGCAGGGCTATGCAGCAGAGATATGAAGTCTACTCCTGCACGATGCCCCATACCCTTATTGATACAGACGGACAGTTCCAGTTCAGTGTCATCGACCAGCCCAGTTCTTTGCTTTCCGACCAGATGAAATGGGGCATCCCCACAGTCTATAACGGAAAACTTCTGCGGCAGCACCGCTTCTTTATGCCGGTCCACTACGGTGAGCTGACGGAAGAAGATTACGGGATCATTTCCCGTGCGTTCAAGATCCAGCGTAAAAAGTACGGTTTGAAGTGAGCAAAAAGAAAAAAATATGGATCTTCGCCGGGGAAAGTTCCGGCGATATATACGGTGCACAGCTTGGAAACGAGCTGCGCCGTATTGCCGCTTCACGTGGAGAGGAAGTGGAACTTTCGGGAATGGGCGGCAAGGCAATGATCGCTTCGGGGATCCCTGTCAAGGTGGATTCCACCGAACTGGGAGTTATGGGGGTGGTGGAAGTCTTTAAATTAATTTTTACCTTTATCGCCATTTACTTCAAGATGGTCAAAGCCGCCCGTAAAGAACGTCCCGATACGGTGGTGCTTATTGATTATCCGGGATTCAATCTGCTTTATGCTTTGGCAATGTACTGGTCCGGGAGCAAAGTGGTCTGGTACATTGCCCCCCATTTGTGGATGTGGGGCAAGTGGAGATTGCCGGTACTGGCAAAAATCTGCACAAAGGTGCTGGTGATCTTTCCTTTTGAGGTGGAAGTCTTTGGCAAAACCTCCCTTGAAACCATTTTTACAGGACACCCCCTCATTGATATTATGGGGGCTAAAAAAGATCCCTCCATCGTCCGGGATCCCGATCTTGTGCTGCTGCTTCCCGGGAGCCGCAAGGGGGAAATCAGCCGTATGTTCAAGGATATGCTGGTCAGTGTTACAGAATTGAAACGCCGCCACAGTGCTTTGCGTTTCCGTCTGCCTGCTCCCAGAGAAAAAATCGCTGCCCAGTGCCGGGAAATGATCGAAGCGTTCCGCAAAAAAGAGCCTGACTTGCCGGAAATTGAAATTTCTGTAGGAGATACCAATTACTGTCAGCAATTGGCGGGAACCGGTATCGCCGCCTGTGGAACGGTAACTGTGGAGTGTGCCATTATGGGATTGCCCCTTGTGGTGGGATACAAACTCAGTCCGTTCAACTATATAACAGCCAAATGCCACGGTGTCGCTCCCTACCGGGGGTTTATTACAATGACCAATATTATTGACAACAGTCCGGTTTGTCCGGAGTTTTTCCAGTTTGACTTCAAACCTGAAAATATTGTCCCCGCTGTGGAGTCCATTCTGCCGGGGGGAGAACGCAGAAATGCCACCCTTGCAGGGATGGCCCGGGTCACAAATATGCTTTCTGAAGGCAACAACGGCCGCAGTGCCGTAGATCGGGCCGCAGATGAAATATATTTTACCTGAAAATCGGAATATCATTTATATTGTCAGCGGTATTTCTCTTGAAAAATCATTTCCGCGGTGTTATGTTATATACTCTGACAGAAGAAAATAACTTTTTTTAAGGAACAGTTGTATTTTATGGAATCATTGCTTAATATTCTGAGTATTATCGGCTCGCTGATCTTTGTTTTTGTGGCTATCGGTTTGTGTATTTTTTCACACGAACTGGGACATTTTCTCGCCGCCAAGTGGCGGGGACTGCATATAGACGCTTTTTCATTGGGATTCAAACCCTTCTGGCGTAAAAAGATCAACGGCGTGGAGTACCGTCTCGGATATCTGCCCTTCGGCGGTTATGTGGAACTTCCCCAGGTGGATGCCACCGATGCGGTCCCCAAAAGTGCCGACGGAACGGAGCTGCCCAGAGCCAAAGCTGTCGACCGGGTCATCACGGCGGCGGCAGGACCGGTTTTCAATATTATTTTCGGATTTCTTTTCGGGGTGCTCATTTACTTTGCCGGTATGCCTTCCGATACGGCCAAGATGCGTGAGATGACCGTTAATTATGTGGATGAAAAAGGTCCTGAATATGCCGCAGGTCTCCGTAAGGGGGATGTGATCGTCAAACTCAACGGCAAATCTTTTCACCTGAGCTGGGCCCACTTTGTCAAAGAGATCCTCTTTACCGTTGATCCGGTACGTCTTGAAGTGCTCCGGGACGGTAAAAAAATGGAGATCACCTACATCCCCAAAGTCAATCCCGCCGCCCCCGGTTCCCTGAAAGCCGAAGGCCTCGCCTGGCCTTTCTTTACGGTCAGGATCCCGGTGCAGGTGATCCCTGAAAAAGATTCTATTGCCACCCGGGCGGGAATCAGAAAGGGGGACATTATTGCTGCCATCAACGGTATCCCTCTGCAAAGTCCCGGTGAATTCCAGCATCTTCTGGATGTGGCAGGAGATATGGAACTTGATTTGACGATGGTGCGGGACAATAAGGAATTTTCTGTCAAGGTGCGTTCCGCAGTGATCCCCGGGATCCCGGAGGAGTTCACCCGCTATATGATCGGAGCCAATCTGGCTCAGACTCCTGTCGGAGTCAGACTTGAAAGTACCGTTTATTCCACTCCTGCTTACAAGGCGGGACTTCAGCCGGGGGATATGCTGATTACGGCCGCTTTGCCCGGAGTTAAAGAGCCTGCTCCCATTAAGGACTCCGGAGAATTCGTCAAGACGATCCGTTCTTTCAAAGCCAATCCCTTTGTGATCTACTTTGAACGCGGCGGCAAAAAGATGAATGTGACAGTTACTTCAATGAAAGTCGTCCCCCGTACCATCGGTGTCAGTGTGGCGGTCTACGATCACCCCACCCCCTGGCAGCTCTTTGTTTCCACCATTGATATGAGCTGGAAATCTCTCCGGGGCATCTGTGTGGGTATCGGCAGCAAGCTGGGGATGACTGAAAGAAAAAGTTCTCTCAAACCCAGCCATATGTCAGGTCCCCTGGGGATCGGTACGACCCTTTTCAACTCCGTCTACCGCTCCTCTTTGATGACCGGGATCTACTTTATGGTGGTGGTTTCCTTTGCTTTGGCCATATTCAATCTGCTGCCTTTCCCGGTGCTGGACGGCGGACACATCGTTTTCGGCTTTATTGAAATCATTTTCCGCCGCCCTCTGCCTACGGTGATCATCAAATCTCTTTCCATCGTTTTTGTGACTCTGCTCATCGGGTTGATGGTCTTTGTCACCTTTGCCGATGGCCGCCGTCTGGTGCGGAGCTTTATACCGGAAAAGAAAACGGAGCTTAAAAAAGAGTCTGCTCCCCAAAAGAATGAAGTGAAAAAAGATGTCAGTAAGAAAGACAAGAAAGGTTGAACTGGGTTCCTGTGTTATCGGTTCCGGTGCTCCTGTTACGATCCAGACGATGACCAATCTTCCTCTGGCCGATGTCAGAGGAACGCTTGAACAAATCGACCGGTGTGCCGCTTTGGGGTGTGATATCGTCCGGGTGGCCGTCGATGATGAAAAGGCTGAAAAGGCTCTGCCCGAAGTCATAGCCAATTCACCTGTCCCTCTTGTGGCTGATATCCAGTTTCATTCAGATTCAGCTCTTGCTGCCATAAAGGCCGGTATCGCAGGTGTCCGTCTGAATCCCGGACTGCTCCGGGATGAAAATATCCTCCGGCCCATTGCTGAAGCAGCCGGAGTGCACCATACCTGCATCCGGGTGGGAGCCAACGGCGGCAGTGTCAATCCTCAGGCATTAAAGGAAAATTTGAAAAAATTTCCCTCCTTTGAAGAAGCAATGGCAGATTTGCTCTGCCGCAGTGCTTCTGAACAGTGTGAAGCACTTGAAAAATACGGCGTCACCAATATCAAAGTTGCTCTCAAAAGTTCCAGCATCCCTGTGACACTGGCAAGTTACCGCCGTTTTGCCGCAGTTACAGACTATCCGCTGCATCTGGGGTTGACGGAATCCGGAACTCCCGGCCGGGGCAGCATCAAATCTGCCGTGGTGCTGAGTACCCTTTTGAATGAGGGGATCGGTGACACGATCCGCATCAGTTTGACGGCTCCCCCTGAAGATGAGGTCATTGCCGCCAAAAGGATTCTTGAGGCCTGCGGATTGCGGACGGCTGCTCCTGAACTTGTTTCCTGTCCCAGCTGCGGACGGACGGAGTTCGATCTCTTCGGACTGGTGGAAAAAGTGGAACAGCTTTTGCGTGAAACAGAGCTTGCCGGCAAAGTGATCCATTTACGCAAAGTGGCTGTTATGGGGTGTCCCGTCAACGGCCCCGGTGAAGCCCGGGATGCCGATCTGGGGATCGCCGGTTCCCGCAGCGGAAAAGTGATCCTTTTCCGTTCAGGACAAATTATGGGGACTTTTGAAGCTGAAGCAGGTTTTGAAGTGTTCAAAAATGAACTGTTGAAACACAGTTCAGCACGGGAGAAATTGAACTGAAACAGATATGGCACAAAGAGATCCGGAGTTACCGCCGTAAATTGTTCGCAAGCATCTGGCTGATGGAACAGTGCCGATACGGTGCAGGGGGGCTTTTTGTGTCAGGTGGATTGTTTTTGCTTTTCCGGTTCAATAATGTGAAAGATATTTCTCTTTACGTTCTTGCCGGGGGGAGTGCAGTGGTTCTTTCATTTCTTATTTCCCTTGTCCGCGGGTGGAAAAAACTTCCCGGGAGCGATACTTTGACCACTTATCTTGCTTCCCGTCTGCCGGGGGGCGGTGTACTGCTTTCTATGGTTGAATGCGGTGAAAATGAAAATGCTTTCCCACCTTTGCCGGAGCTGCCCCGGGTGCGTTTTCTGAAATGGCACCGGGATGTGGGGATCTTGCTGACGGGACTTTGCTTTTGTACAGGAACACTGATCGTGCCTGTCAGAGATACAGCCCCTCCGCGAACCTATCAAAAACTGGATCTGAAAGATGAGGAAGAAAGGCTTAGCCGTGCCATTGAAGCAATGAAAAAAGCAGCTCCTGAAAATAAAAAGGCTCCTTTTCTGGAAAAGGAACTTGAGGAAGCCATCAAAAATGCCGATCCCGATTCCCCCGGACGCACCTATGAGCTTCTCAACGATATCAACCGCAGGATCCAGCAGGAATTGACCCGGGACATATTGCAGCAGACGGAACTTCTGAAACAGATAAATGCCTTGCAGCAGGCAACTGTGGATTTGAGCCGTTCCGGGCTCAAAGGAAACAGTGCCAAAGAGTTCAGTCAGCTGCTCCAGGCTCTTGCCCGGAAAAATCCCGCTCTGGCGGAAAAGTTGAAAAAAGGCAACTTTTCCGGCAAGACATTGGATAAAAAAGAACTTGAAAAACTTGCTCAAGCCCTCAAAACCGACAGTGCCGCTTTGGAACGTTCCTTGAAAAATATGAGCTCTTATTGCGAAAATCCGGTCCCCGGCACTGCCGCTGACCCTGCCGCTGCCCGGAAGGAATTGGAAGAGTTCCTCAATGAAAATGTCCCCGGATGTGACGATTTGATCGAATCCCTTACCAACCGGGACAATAACGGTGAACCGGGGGAATCGGGGGGATCTATGGCAGGCAGCAACTCCGGTTCAGGAGTCCCTTCCCGGGGGCGGGGGGATGCACCTTTGGAGTTTTCCGGCGTTACACCCGATTACGGAGCAAAAATGATCGACCGCAAAGCTGCTCCCCATTCCCGGAACGGGGACAGGGATTCCAAAGTCGTGGGACGTTTTGCCAGCGATGCAGAACAGAAAGAAGAAAAATATACCTCCCCGGGCGGCTCTCTGCAAACTCCTGCCGCACTTCCCGCCCGGCAGGAGCATATCGTATACCCCGCTCACCGCAGGGCGGTCAGAAGATACTTTGAAAGGAAAAGTTTATGAGTCATTCATTGCCTTCTCAGGAAAAAATCAAAGAGGTGCAGCAGTTGATCCTGCGTGCTGTGGAAACCTTGGATAAAATTCTGCTTGGACAACATTCTTTGCACGAACTGGTCATTATCGGCATCCTGAGCCGGGGACACATTCTTCTTGAAGGTCTGCCCGGCGTAGGAAAAACCGCCCTGGTCAAGGCTCTGGGAAGCATATTGAATCTTGAGTTTTCCCGTGTCCAGTTCACCCCCGATCTGCTGCCGGGAGATATTACAGGGGGAGCCATACTGCAGACTTTGCCTGATGGGACCCGCAAACTGGAGTTTCAGCCGGGACCTGTTTTTACCAATATACTCCTTGCAGACGAAATCAACCGGGCTTCACCAAAGACTCAGTCCGCTATGCTTGAAGCAATGCAGGAACGTCAGGTCACTTACGGCGGTGAGACCCGTGCTCTGCCTGATCCCTTTTTTGTTCTTGCTTCACAGAATCCCATTGAACTTGAAGGCACTTACCCTGTCCCTGAAGCTCAGCTCGACCGCTTTATGTTCAAACTCAACGTGACCAATGTGGATGTTGACTGTCTGACTGAGATCATTGCTTCAAGACGGCGGGGCGAGGCGGAAAAACAACCCTTTTCTTTGAACAAAAGCGATCTGGAAAGGTGTTTTGAACTTATGGAGGAGATCCACCTGAGCCGTCCGGTGGCTTCTTACATTGCCCGTCTGGTGGGAGCCGCTCATCCGGGTAACTGTTGGGAAGTCAAAGAAGTGAGCCGTTTCGTCACTTACGGTCCTTCTCCCCGTGCCGCCATTGCTATGGCGGAATCCGCCCGGGCGGCGGCGTTGCTCAACGGCAGAAATGCAGTGAGCTTTGAAGATGTGAAAATGGTCGCTCCGGCTGTCCTTAATCACAGGATCATCCTTAATTATAACGCCAAACTCGAAAAAAAGAGTGCCGCAGAGCTGGTCGGGGAAATATTGAAGCGTGTCCCTTGTGCCGATTCGGGATTGCCCCCGGATATGGCTTTTGATAAGGAGTAATGAAGATGAAAAAACTGTTTTTACTGTTCATCGTGTGCTGTTTATGGGGAATTTGCGAAGGAAAAGCACTTGAAGCACAAAACGCCCATATCAAAGTGACACTTCTGCCCCAGCTGGGAACCGGCCGTGCCCATAATGGGTGTGTTTTTGCAACATTCCGCTGTACCAATCGTACGGCCCAAACGCTGCCCCTTGAGATCATATTGAATGGCGGACGTTACAGAGATCCCCATAATCTGCAGCTGAGCAGAAAAGTATATCTGCCGGGACTTTCGACCAGTGAAATTTCCCTGACAGCTCCTCAGTTAGGCCGTTATTTTTCTATTATGGACTTTAAGGCTGTCTCTGAGAGCGGTGTGATCGTTTCCACATCCGGAAGTTTCAGTTACAACAACGGCAACGGTGTTGCTTCGCCTGCTTTCAGACCTGATATATTTGAATATCTTTTTACCGACTTTCAAAAGGCTCCTATGCCGGTGAAAGAGTGGCCCGCAGACAGCAGAGCGTACAGTAATCCCGGAATCATCGTT
Organism: Victivallaceae bacterium; assembly: GCA_045605205.1. Classification (GTDB taxonomy): domain Bacteria; phylum Verrucomicrobiota; class Lentisphaeria; order Victivallales; family Victivallaceae; genus UBA1784. The sequence goes on along the minus strand of JAZUPO010000170.1, from coordinate 7,139 downwards.
CTTGATTCCACCGATGAGCTCCCCAAAAAAGTTAAAGAGGCTTTGCGCCTTGCCGCTGCCCGGGGAAGCCGGATCGTTGTCCTTGTTATGGGGAACGCCCCCTGGCCGGAATATGCGGGCGTTGAAAGAAAAGGAAAACCATTTGTGGAAAATATCGGCTTCGGCGAATGGGTGGTGCTGCGTTCACAGGCTGTGGACAGCAACCCCAAGTGGAAAGAGTTTGTCAACAAAAAGCACTCCGCCGGCAAACGCAACAAATGGGACAGAGCATACCGCAATATAAAATGGCAGGAATCAGATGTCCTGCACTATCTGAATTCTGTTCCTTTCCGGAAAAGCAGTGTTTCCGCTCCGGAACTTCCCGTTCCTCCAATTCCGCTGGGGATGCTGACCGCCATAATGTGCTGTTTTGTAGCCATTATAGGTCCTGTCAACTATTGTTGGCTTAAAAAGTATGACCGGGCCCTCTGGTGTCTGGTGACGATCCCCTTGTTATCGCTCTTTTTTACAGGAGCTGTCATTACTTGTGTCTTTGTGAAAGAAGGTTTTGATGCAAAAAGCAAGGGAGTGGTCAAAACTTTTCTTGACCAGAGGACAGGTTTGATTGCTGCTGCCGGGGGATTTTCCCTTTATTCGCCCCGGTCGGTGGGGGAATTCCGCTTCAACAGCGATGACTTGCTTGAATTTGAAAATCCGGGCAAGGTACAGGGCTTTGCAGACAGGGAATACGTTTTTGCTCCCGCTCTGCTCAAGACCCGTATGGTGCTGCGTTACAAGGCACGCCGTTCAGGGTATTGCAGTGAAAAACTTGTTGTCACCGAAAAAAAGGACGGCATTGAAGTTGTCAACGGACTGGGGGTGAAACTGGATTCTTTGTTTGTTTCTGACAGCAAAGGAGCATTTTTCAAACTGACCGCTCCTCTTGCCGCAGGGGCAAGAGCTCTCCTGCAGCCTGTCCGTACTCTGCCTGAAAATGCCGGACATCTGGCAAAAAACTGCTATGTTGCACACACTACTGAACCTTTCTATCTCAAACCCGGGGTAAGGGCTCAGCAGAGGGAATTTACACAAACTATTAACGGACGGTGGAAATAAAATGGAAATAAAAGTTCAAAATCTGACCCGTGTTTTCGGTACGGCCACCGCTGTTGACAACGTTACTTTTTCTTTCCGCTCGGGAGATATTTTCGGATTCATCGGCCCCAACGGCGCCGGAAAAACTACAACGATCCGGATGATGAGCACCCTTGATATGCCCACTTCCGGAGATATCTTTTACGACGGCATTTCAGCGGTGCTCTATCCTGAGGAAGTCCGCAAGGTCGTGGGCTATATGCCGGACTCGCTGCCGGATTACAAAGATGTGCTGGTGTGGGAATATCTTGACTTTGTGGCAAGAGGATTCAACTTGAAAGGAAAAGTCCGGACACAGCGTTTGCGTTCGGTGGAGGAATTCACCGACTTGGGAGATATGCGGAACAAGCCTTTGAATGTTCTTTCAAAAGGAATGAAGCAGCGGGTGAGCCTTGCCCGGGCACTGATCCACGATCCCCAGGTGCTTATTATGGATGAACCGGCGGCCGGGTTGGATCCCAGAGCACGGCTTGAGCTGAGGAATCTTCTTAAAATACTTGCCACTCAAAAGAAAGCTATTCTTTTGTGCAGTCATATCCTCTCTGAACTTCAGGATATCTGCAACGGAGCAATCATCATCGAACAGGGCAAACTGCTTTCAGCAGGATCACTGCAGGAAATGAGCCGGGAAGTCCGGCAGGAAGAATCTTTGCAGGAGAAAAAATCCGGCACCGTTATCATCGAATGTGCCGCAGAACCTGAAAAACTGAAACTGAAACTCCTTGAACACCCCGCCGTCACCGAAGTGGGAGAAATGCCCGACGGCAGACTCCACTTCACCTTGCAGGAATGGGAAAGGAATCTGACTCCCCTTATGGCAGACCTTTTTAACGCCGGTCTGCCTATTACAGGATTCAGAAAAGAGGAGCTGAGTCTGGAGGAACTCTTTATGCGTATAACCGCCGGAAAGGTACAATAAAAATGAAAAATCTTTCTTCTGTCAATACTGACTGGCTGAATCCGGTGCTGGTCAAAGAGGTGCGGCAGTTTTTCCACAATAAACTTTTCTTATCACTGGTGGGGGGATTGCTGGGATTGCAGCTGTTGTTGTTGTTTATTTTTAATCTCACTTTTGACGATTGGAAAAACGGAAGTGATGCAGGAAAACTCTTTATCGGCATTGACACTGTTCTTATGTATGTGTGCGTGTTCGGTATTTGTGCCTGGGGGGCAATGCAGAGATTCTGCACAGAAAGAAGCTCCAAAGAGCTGGATTTCAGCAATATCACTTTACTGACCCCCTTTCAGATCGTCGCAGGGAAACTTGCCAGCACCCTTGTGATCTGGGTGCTTGTGGCAGCTTTGTGTCTGCCTTTTATGACGGTTGCCTACTTTTTCCGCAACGTTACTCCCGGGGAGATCCTTTTGACCTTCGGCATCGGGATCATTCCGATGCTGATCGTCATTCAGGCGGCACTGTTTTGCGGTGCTCTGGGGAAAAAATGGGCACAGGCGATTTTTATTTACTTTTGTTTTCAGCTTGTGCCTTTTCTGGTGGGGGTCGCGATCGCTTCTTTGTTTGAATCAAAAGCCAAATGGGAGATCTTCTGGTTTGTTCAAGGGGGCGGAGCTGTTATGTTTCTCATTCTCTTTGCGGCCACAGTGGAATTGATAACGCCGCCCTTTGCCAACAGAATGTTTGTTTTACGGCTGCTTCTTGTGATCCTGATGATCCCGGTGCTGGCGGTGATGCCCTGGGTAAAAAAATTCAGTCAGGATGTGCAGATGGTGATCTGCTGTTTCCCGCTGGGGATATTCGGGTTTCTTGCTTTGCTGAACTGCTGTGACCGGGATGAGCCCGGAGGCAGAGTTCTGGCCCGGGTGCCCCGGAATATCATAGGCAGGATATTCCACTATCTTCTTTCCAGCAACCGTACCGGCGGTGTGATACTGGGGCTGCTGCTGCTGGCGGTTTTCGGTGTGACAATGGCCATACTGGGCTGTTTTTATTCCAAAACCCTTATTATGATCGCTTTTGGTGTGGGGGCATACGCTTTGCTGTACAGTGAACTTGCCATTATTCTGCACCGGGCGATTCCCCAGATCCCCGGTTGGGTTTTGTTCATTATCGTTTTCATAATGCTGGGGTGTATGCCGATGCTGCTGTGTCTCGAAAAGAACACGCAGGCTTACGATATATTTGTGTCGCCTTTCAGTCTTTTCAATGTCCAAGGAGAACCCCGTATCTTTGATTATCACTTTTGGATCGCTCCTGCTGCGGCTTTTTTGGCAGGAGTGCCTTTTATCGCCCAGATGATCCTTACATTCAAAGATTACCGTGCCCCGGAGCCGGGCAGGGAGAATGAAATACAAGGACGGTAAAAGAGCTGAAAGAGCCCCTTGAAAAATCTTGAAAAACGAAACTGTACCCCAAATCGGTACGAGAGTACAAGACAAAAAAATCCCGGAATCTTTGTCGGATTCCGGGATCTTTTTTTCCGCTTTGCGGAAGATCAACGGGCGTAGTATTCGATGACGCTCATAATCTTGACGCTGACGGGGATCTCCTCGACCTGGGGCTTGCGGACCAGAGTGGCCTTGAGAGCTTCGAGATCGACTTCCATATAAGCGGGAACAGTGCTGTTGCCCTTTTTGGCCATAGCGGCGATGGCAGGAGACTTTTCTTCGTTGATGGTGATGGTCTGACCTTCGCGGAGCAGATATCCGGCACGGTCAACCTTTTTGCCGTCAACGCTGATGTGACCGTGGTTCACATACTGTTTGGCAGCAAAGATGGTGGGAGCGAATCCGGCACGGTAGACCATAGCATCCAGACGGAGTTCAAGGCTCAGGAAGAGCTTGTCGGCGGTGTTGCCAAGACCGGCTTTAGCCTTGAGGTAGGCGTTGCGGAGATGCTTTTCGCTGACAGCGTAGTAGTTCTTCAGTTTCTGCTTTTCGATCAACAAAGTGCCATAGGTGGACAGTTTGTTGCGGCGGCCTTTGGAAGCGTGGGGGCCGGCAGGCATAGGACGTTTGACGGAGGGGCAGCTGGGATCATTCCAGATGCACTGGCCGATACGACGGCAGAATTTGTGCTTTGCTCGACTTGCGGTTGGCATAACCAATCCCTTTCATATTTTGATGTTTTGTATTCACCGCACCGGGTGTCAAGCCTGTAAAATGGGGCCCGATACGGTATGACGATTTTCTAATATAGCACACAAATGCTTCTTTGTCAAGATTGAAAAACAACAATTCAGGGACTATATTAAAATAAAAGAACAATAACATACACGTTTCGCAGTCGTAAAGGAGTTGCTTGAAATGACACTTTTGAAAAAACTTGATGCCGTTTTTGTTTCCGGCAAAGGAGCCGGAGCATTCTTTTTGAGTATTGCCCTCTGGGGAGTGGCTTTCGGATGTTTTCAGTCGGTGGTGAACAACTTTCTCACCGATATCCACAACTTCACCGAACTGGAACGGGGCTGGCTTGAGTCGTTCCGTGAGATACCGGGAACGCTTCTGGTGTTTCTGCTGGCATTGCTTCACAAGGTGGGAAACTGGAAGGTGATGAAACTGGGAGCTCTCATTGCCGCATTGGGAGTTGCCGCATTGACGATCCCGGGCGACAAGGTGTGGATCATTCTTGTGATTATGATCTGGAGCACCGGTGAACATCTGATGATGCCTGTCCGGCAGGCTCTTACGATGGAACTGGCTCTCCCTGGCAAGGGGGGAGCCGCTCTCGGCCTTGTTTCAGGAACTGTCAACGTCGGCACCGTCGCCGGAAGTCTGCTGGTGGCAGGAATATTTTTTGCCGCCGTTAATTTGTTGGGAGTCACTTCAAAAGCTGCGGTTTACAACTTTGTCTGGATCATTGTCGCTCTGCTCGCCGCAGCCAGCTTGGCGGCTATGATGATCCCCAAAAATGCGGATTCCCCCACCCGCCGGCCCCGGTTGTATTTCAAATGGAAATATAAGATCTTTTATATGCTTGAACTCTTTTACGGGGCACGGAAACAGGTCTTTCTGACCTTTGCTCCCTTTGTGCTCATCAAGGTTTACGGTTTTGATACCGCTCTTATGGCGGTTCTTTTTGCGGCAGCGGCAGGGATCAACATCGTTGCCGCCCCCCTTATGGGTAAGATCACCGACAAAATCGGATACCGCAATGTTATGATTTACGATACGGTGATCCTCTTTTTTGTCTGTTTGCTTTACGGCTATGCGGGCAGCTGGTTTCCCCGTAACGTCGCCGTGTGGGTGGCGGGGATCAACTTTTTGCTGGATGCGGTCATCAGTTCCGCTTCACTTGCCACCAATCTTTATGTTAAGGATATTTCCGACAACCGGGATGAACTGACGTCCACTTTGTCGACTGGTATCTCAATGAATCACGCGGTGACCATCATTGCCGGTCCTGTGGGCGGCTGGATCTGGGTCCAATTCGGAGTGGGAGCTCTTTTCGGTACGGCAGCGGCTATGGCGATCCTCAATTCACTGTGTGCTCTCTTTGTCAGAACGCCCGGAAAAGAAGGGAAAATGAGCTGAAGTTTTTCCCGCCCGGAGGAAAAAGGATTTTAAGTTTCAGAAAAAATTTGCATTTTCCCTTTTTTGGGTGTATATTATATAGTTTATTGTCTGTTTTTTAGAAACTGCGGATGTGTCAAGCTGCGTCGTATCCGCCCTATCCTTTAAGGTGAAACGATGAAAAAAATTTTCCTGACCGGAATTACCGGACTCGTTGGCAGTGCGTTTGCAGTTGCCCTTTTGCGTGAACGCAAAGACTATGAGTTTGTCTGTCTTGCCCGCCCTTCCGGCGGCAAAAGTGCTATGGAACGTACCGCCGAGATCATTCGCGATGAATGTGCTTTTGACGGATGCCCCGAAATTGCCGACGAAGTGCTTTCTCACATCACTGCTATCGAAGGCGATGTGACCACCATTGATCCCGAAGCTATGGCCAAAGATCCCCGGATGGCTGGTGTGGAAATCGTTTTCCACTGTGCCGCTGACGTGAATCTGGGCAAAGATCCCACCGGCCGGGTCTTCAAGATCAACTACAACGGTACTGAAAACGTTGTCAAACTTGCAAAGCTGCTCAACGTAAAAGAGTTCCACTATGTGGGAACCGCCTATATTGCCGGTAAACTCTGCGGCACCGCCATTGAAGACAATCCCATTGACAGCGGATTCAACAACCCCTACGAAGAAAGCAAATTCAAAGCAGAGTTCCTCGTCCGCAACTCCGGGATTCCTTTCTCTGTCTACCGTCCCGCCATCGTTACCGGACGCCGTTCAGACGGACGGATCCGCAAACCTCTGGCCTTCTACCGTATTCTGGAGTTCCTCGGCAAATTCAAGAGCCACGGCTGTGCCCGTGCCGGAGTTGCTCCCACCGAGTGGACCTATATGAATATCAACTTTGCCGCGGTTCCTTCCGAGCACGTTTATTTCGTTCCCATCGACTATGTGCAGGAAACTATCACCGCCCTCTTCCAGAAGCCTGTGACCAACACCGCCTACCATATTACCGGCGACAGTCCCCTGACCACCCGTCAGATCGAAGATACTATCTGCGGCGTGCTCCGTATGGATGGTGTTTCTGTTGAGGTCAAGGATGAAGATACTCAAGTCGATACCCGTCTTATGGCCCGGTTCGTGGGCGACCTTTTCCCCTACTTTTCCTCTGACATCGTCTTTGATCAGACCAACGTCAGAAAGGCTCTGGGCGACAAAGTTCTGGATTGGGAATACGGCACCAAGGGACTTGAAACCCTTATCCGTTCCTACTACAAGGATCACTTCCCCGAAGTTGAGTGGATCCAGACTCTTGCAACTACTCCCATTGAGCGTGCTCCCAAACGCAGCTGATTTTTCAGTTAATACAAAAAACGCCGCAAGCCATCAGGTTTTGCGGCGTTTTTTTTGTACAGTTTTTACAGACCGCTTTTAATTTTTGACTTTTTGTCAAAAATTAAAAGCGTTACTGAAAAAGGTTTTCCGGCTTCGTTGAACTACGCCGTGACAAGGGGAAAAGGGAACTTCAGTTTTCGATTCTCGCA
>JAZUPO010000169.1:0-7589 GCA_045605205.1 Victivallaceae bacterium | reverse complement strand
ACCCTCGGGCGCGGCATCACGCCACTTGGAGTGGATGTCCTCGATAGAGGCATCTTCGACCTCGGTCTGTTCGGGCATTTCCTGCTCGATCTCTTCGCCGAGATACTTGAGAGCGATGGACTGCAGCCGCTCCGTTCCAGTTCCCGCCGGGATCAGGTGTCCGGTGATCACGTTTTCCTTGAATCCGGTCAGCACGTCGATCTTGCCGGCGGTTGCTGCTTCGGTAAGGATACGGGTAGTGTCCTGGAAGCTTGCTGCAGAGATAAAGCTCTCAGTTTCCAAAGCCGCCTTGGTGATACCCAGCAAAACAGGCTCGGCTACGGCGGGCTGTTTGCCATCATCAATCAACTGGCGGTTGATACGTTCAAATTCCCCGCGGTCAAGCTGTTCACCGGGCAGGAATTCGGTATTCCCGGGATCAGTGATCTTGACCTTCTGCATCATCTGGCGGATGATGATCTCAACGTGTTTGTCGTTGATTTCCACGCCCTGAGTACGGTACACCAGCTGGATTTCGTTGACCAGGTGACGCTGCAGATCGCTCACACCGCTCACTTCCAGAAGTTTCTGGGGCACGATGGAACCGACGGTCAGTTTCTGACCTTTGCGGACACGGTCACCAACGGAGACCATAAGATGCTTGTTAAGAGGAATATTATTATGTTCATCGCGGCGGCCGGAAGTCGGGTCAACGATGACCAGCTGCCGTTTATTTTTGAGGGCTTTGTCAATGACGACTTCACCGTCGATCTGAGCCAGCTCGGCGACCTCTTTGGGGTTCCGGGCTTCAAAGAGCTCAGCGATACGGGGAAGACCTCCGGTAATATCCTTGTTCTTGGCGGACTGGCGGGGCACACGGGCCACCACTGAACCGGGGATCACCTTGTCGTCACGTCTGACCATAAGCACAGCACCGGGAGGCAGAGGATAGTTGTTGAGAGGAGTTCCGTCTTCGCCGGTGATAACGACCTGAGGATTCAGGTCTTCACGGTGTTCCATAACGGTTCCCTGGTCAACAGCACCTTCGGAACTCTTCTGGTTCTTTTCTTTCTGCTTGTTCTTCTCGATGGTGACGCCTTCGATCAAGTCATCAAGCTGGACGGTACCGGCCTGTTCACTGACGATCGGGATATGGTCAGCGTCCCAGCTGACGAACACTTCATCAGCCTTGATGGGGGATTCATCAGCAATATGAAGCACTGAACCGGGTTCAAGTTCATAGCGTTCCAGCTCGGCTTCACGGAGAGCATCGATCCGGTAGTCGTAGTCCTCTTTCACGGGCATACCCAGAGCTTCAGAAGTTCTGCGGGCATCTTCTCTGGCCTCCCGTTCCTTCTTGTCGGCGACTGCGGGATCGTAAATGACAGCACTTCCGTTCTTGTTCACAACCACGATCTCGCCCTTGGCGTTTTTAACGGTTCTGACGTTTTCGTAGCGGAGCACACCCTCAAAACGTGAAGCGATCTGGGGCTTACGGTAAGCACTCTTTGCAGTACCGCCGATATGGAAGGTACGCATTGTCAGCTGGGTACCGGGTTCACCGATTGACTGAGCGGCGATGATACCGAGAGCATCACCTTCGATGGCGAGGCGGTCGCTTGCCAGGTTCTGACCGTAGCACTTGACGCAGACACCGTGACGGGTTTCGCAGGTCAGGGCGGAACGGATAAAGACTTCCTGGATCTTGCGGGAATCGATGACATCGCAGATTTCGGGAGTGAATTCCTCACCGGCACGGATGATCAGCTGTGCGGGATTCAGGGGATCCTGAAGGTCACGTCCGCAGAAACGGCCGATGATACGGTCACGCAGAGGCATAATGACCTCATCACCTTCGGTAATGGCACGGGTCCAGACACCGTTGGTAGTTCCGCAATCCTGTTCGCGGCAGATGATATCCTGAGCGACGTCCACGAGACGGCGGGTCATATAACCTGAGTCAGCGGTTTTGAGAGCGGTATCGGCCAAACCTTTACGGGCACCGTGCGTGGAGATGAAGTACTCCATCACAGAAAGACCTTCACGGAAGTTTGAAATAATAGGCCGTTCAATAATATCACCGGAGGGCTTGGCCATCAAACCACGCATACCGGCAAGCTGACGGTTCTGGTCTTTGCTGCCTCGGGCTCCGGAATCCCACATAGCGAAAACGGGGTTCAGTTCTTTCTGACGGCTGGAGGTTTCCAGACGGGTAAAGAGTTCCTGAGCCACAGCATCGTTGGTCTGGGTCCAGATATCGATCACTTTTTTGTGACGTTCACCTTCGGTAATGGCACCGTCTTCGTACTGTTTGAGAACGCCGTCCACCTGGGCACGGGCATCTTCAATAAGTTTTTCCTTGCTTTCGGGAACTTCAAGGTCGGCGATTGAAATGGAAAGTCCCGCCAGAGTGGAGTGACGGTAGCCCAGATCCTTGAGGTCATCCAGCAGTTTGATGGTGGCATCGTGACCGGAGATCTTGTAAGAATCAGAAATCAGGCGGCCCAGATTCTTTTTCTTGGCAAGATCGTTGTAGAATCCCAGACGCTTGTCCCAGATCTCGTTGAAAAGACAGCGGCCGGGAGTAGTGGTGATGAATTTGGAATCCTTGTCACCGTAAAGAGTGTCCTTGCCGTAGTCGGGGTTGGGAATACGGACAGGATCGTGGATCTTGATGAATCCCTGGCTCATCGCGAAAAGGACTTCAAAATAGTCACGGTAAAGCTTGGGCTGCACCTTGTTATGGCTGTCGCCCACCCAGGTCAGATAGTAGGCACCGAGGGTGATATCGTGAGTGGGTGAAGCAATAGGCTTGCCATTGGCAGGAGAGAAGATGTTGTTGGGAGAAAGCATCAACAGCTTGGTTTCCATCTGAGCCTCATTTGAAAGAGGCACGTGAACAGCCATCTGGTCACCGTCAAAGTCAGCGTTGTAAGCGGTACAGACCATAGGATGCAAACGGAGAGCGGAACCCTCGATCAGCACCGGGTCAAATGCCTGAATACTCAAGCGGTGCAGCGTAGGAGCACGGTTGAGCATAATGGGATGTCCTTTGGTCACCTCAGCCAGGATATCCCACACCACGGGCTCTCCCGCTTCGATTTTCTTTTTGGCACCGCGGACAGTATGAGCGACTCCCCGTTCTTTGAGATGACGGATGATGAAGGGCTCAAAGAGCACCATAGCCATCTTCTTGGGCAAACCGCACTGGTGGATCTTCAATTCGGGTCCCACCACGATAACGGAACGTCCGGAGTAATCCACACGTTTACCCAACAGGTTCTGACGGAAACGGCCCTGCTTACCTTTAAGCATATCAGAAATACTCTTGAGGGGACGGTTTCCGGCACCGGTAACGGGACGGCCGTGACGGCCGTTGTCCAACAGGGCGTCAACAGCTTCCTGAAGCATACGTTTTTCGTTGCGGATGATCACTTCAGGAGTACGCAGCTGCAGCAGAGCTTTCAGACGGTTATTGCGGTTGATGACACGACGGTAGAGGTCGTTGAGGTCGCTGGTGGCAAAACGTCCGCCGTCCAGAGGCACAAGAGGACGCAGATCCGGAGGCATCACCGGCAGAATGGTCATAATCATATATTCAGGACGGCTGTTGCCGGCCATAAAACCTTCGATCAGACGGAGTCTTTTGCCCCATTTCTTGCGGTTGGCCTTGTTATTGCTGGTCTTGAGATCTTCTTCCAGTTTTGCTTTTTCAGCGGCGAGGTCGATTTTCTCGAGCAGAGTTTTGATGGCCTGAGCCCCCATATCGGCGACGAAAGAGTCACCGTAGTCTTCGCAGGCTTCAAAATATTTGTCTTCAGAAAGAGTTTTACCCAGATAGAAACCGGTATCGCCGGGATCGGTCACCACATACTCTTCGTAGTAGAGAACCTTTTCCAGATCCTTGGCAGGCATATCAAGGATCAGACCGATACGGCTGGGCAGACACTTGAAGAACCAGATGTGAGAAACGGGGACGGCAAGTTCAATGTGTCCCATACGCTCACGGCGGTCCTTGGCCACAGTGACTTCAACACCGCAGCGGTCACAGGTAATGCCTTTGTGCTTGACCCGTTTGTATTTTCCGCAGTTACACTCCCAGTCCCGGACAGGACCAAAAATGCGTTCGCAGAAAAGACCGCCCTTTTCAGGCTTGAAACTGCGGTAGTTGATGGTTTCGGGATTCTTCACCTCGCCGAATGACCAGCTCCGGATCACCTCAGGAGAGGCGACATTGATGGAAATGGCGTCAAACGGTTCATTCTGCTCGCGGTTCTGTTTGTCGCGGTATGAATAAGCGCTGTCAATCATATGAATTCCTCCTGCGCATAAAATTAGTTGTTGCCGCCATTCTGACGGACAGTACGGACATCAAGACCGAGGCTCTGCATTTCCTTCATCAACACGTTGAAGGATTCAGGCCGTCCGGCTTCGAGCACGTTCTGCCCCTTGACGATGGATTCGTAAATACGGGCACGACCGCCGATATCGTCGGACTTGACAGTGAGCATTTCCTGAAGGTTGGAGGCAGCACCGTAAGCTTCAAGAGCCCAGACTTCCATTTCTCCGAAACGCTGACCGCCGTGCTGAGCCTTACCGCCCAGAGGCTGCTGAGTCACCAGTGAGTAGGGACCGACCGCACGGGCGTGGATCTTGTTGGCGACCAAGTGGTCAAGTTTCAGCATATAGATCTGACTGACCATAATATGTTGGTTGAATTTGTCACCGGTACGACCGTCATAGACATCGGCCTTGCCGTCGTAAGCATAAGAGCCATCAGGCTGCTGACGGAAACCCCAGTGGTAATTATGACCGTGTTCTTCGGCATAGGCTTCATTGGCCTTTTCCATAAGATCAACGATCACCTTTTCGTCAACACCGTCAAACACGGGGGTGGCGGCGGTGAAGCCCAGCATCTTGGCGGCCCATCCCAAATGGGTTTCGAGCACCTGACCGATGTTCATACGGCTGGGCACGCCGAGGGGGTTCAGCACGATATCGACGGGGACACCGTTTTCGAGGAAGGGCATATCTTCGATAGAAACGATCCGGGAAACGATACCTTTGTTACCGTGACGGCCGGCCATCTTGTCACCGACCTGGAGTTTGCGTTTGCATCCCACATAGACCTTGACCTTTTTGATGATGCCTTCTTTGCTCTGATCGGGCTGGTCGAGATCCTGAGTGCTGCGTTTGTACTTCATTTCGTTTTCTTCAAACTGGGGTTTGAAGCTGTCGATGATCCGGGCGATGGCATTTCTGTGTTCACAGGGTTCCATATCCCAGGAATCGTAATGGTTGGCCAACTTTGCAATGGAGCTCTTGGTCACCTTGCGGTTGGCACTGATGAGCACCATAGCTTCACCGGAACCGGTTTCGGTGACGGCACAGGGCAGCTTCTGACCGAGGAGCACATTTGTGAGCTGTTCAGTCAAAGCATCAAGGAGATCTTTGCGGGTATCTTTGTAGGTGCTGGTGATCTCTTTGCTGCGGTGTTTGCGTTCCCCCTTGGAAAGACCGGCCTTGGGACCGCTTTCGGTCTGGTATTCGGTGCGGATATCCATAACGATACCGCCTTTACCGCTGGGAACAGTCAGGCTGCTGTCCTTGACATCGGCGGCTTTTTCGCCGAAAATCTGACGGAGCAGACGTTCTTCAGGGGCAAGTTCGGTTTCGTTTTTGGGAGTGATCTTACCGACGAGGATATCTCCGGGCTTGACTTCGGCACCTTCATAAACGATACCGCGGCTGTCCAGGTTGCGGAGCATATCTTCGCCCTGGTTGGGAATATCGCGGGTGATTTCTTCGGGACCGAGCTTGGTATCGCGGCTCTGGATCTCAAATTCATCCACGTGGACACTGGTGTAGATATCTTCTTTGACCAGACGTTCACTGACGATGATAGCGTCCTCAAAGTTGTATCCGCACCAGGGCATAAAGGCCACAAGAACGTTACGGCCGAGAGCGAGTTCACCGCCCTGGGTCGCGGCACCGTCAGCCAGAAGCGTACCGACTTCGACTTTATCACCGGTACGGACAACAGGCCGCTGGTTGATACAGGTACCGGCATTGCTCCGCAGATATTTGAAGAGGCGGTAGACGTGTCCCTGACCTTTGGGGATGCATTTTTCGTTTTCAGGCAGAGTACCGTCGGGAGTAACGATGATACGGGTGCTGTCCACGGCGGCAACGATACCGGCTTCTTTGGCGACGATCACGGCACGGGAATCCCGGGCGATACGTTTTTCAAGTCCGGTACCCACCAGGGGGGCTTCAGGATTGAGCAGAGAAACAGCCTGACGCTGCATATTTGAACCCATCAGAGCACGGTTTGCGTCATCGTGTTCAAGGAAGGGGATGGTACCGGCAGCAGCACTGATAAGCTGTTTGGGAGAGACGTCCATATACTGGATGGTTTCTCTGGGATACTCACCGGCCTCACCTTTGCAGCGGCACATCACCATAGGACGGACAAAGCGACCTTCTTCGTCAAGGAGTGCGTTGGCCTGGGCAATGACGAATTTTTCTTCCTTGTCGGCAGAAAGATAATCGATCTGAGTGGACACTTTACCGTCAATGACCTTGCGGTAGGGAGTTTCCAGGAAACCGTACTTGTTGACAAGTGCATAGAGGGACATTGAACTGATCAAACCGATGTTGGGACCTTCGGGGGTCTCAATGGGGCAGATACGTCCATAGTGGCTGGAGTGAACGTCGCGGACTTCAAAACCGGCACGTTCACGGCTCAGACCGCCGGGGCCCAGTGCGGAAAGACGGCGCTTGTTGGTCAACTCTGAAAGAGGATTGACCTGATCCATAAACTGGGAAAGCTGGTTACGGGCAAAGAAGTCCCGGACAGCACCGGAAAAGGCCTTGGGGTTGATCAGAGAAGAAGGCGTGGGATTGGGGGAATCAAATGTCATATGCTCACGGATCTGCCGTTCAGTACGGAGCAGTCCCTGACGGCACTGTCCCTGAAGCAGTTCGCCCACGGTTCTGACACGGCGGGCCCCCAGGTGGTCGATATCATCCACGGGCCAGTTATTGAAACGCATAGCGATCAGGAGCTTGGTAGCTTCCATCAGATCCCGTTTATCGAGCACACGGCAATCGGCGGGCACATCGAGATTGAGACGTTCATTGAGTTTGAAACGGCCCACGGCACCCAGGTCATAACGGCGGTTGTCAAAGAAATACCGTTTGATCAGCAGACGTGCATTGCTGTCGTTCGGGGGATCGCCGGGACGCATCTTGTGATAGATCTGTTTGAGAGCTTCGATCTCGTCACGGGCGGGGTCGCGTCTCATACTGTTAAAGATGTAATTGTCGCCTTTGGGCACATAGGCCAGCTCAATTTCTTCAATTCCGGCAGAAACGATCTTACCCAGCAGATTTTCGTTCAGCTGGAGAAGTTCTTCCACGACGGTACGTTCATTTTCGTCATAGATACCGTCGATGGTGTAGTAGTGTTCAAGATGTTCTTCTTTCACCAGGTCGGAAGTTTTGACGGTCTTGACTTCGTGTATCTCGCTGATGATGTCCCGGTTGGTGGGATAGCCGATAGCACGCAGGAATGTGGTAATGGGGAATTTCCGGCGGCGGCGGCGGCG
>JAZUPO010000168.1:0-6732 GCA_045605205.1 Victivallaceae bacterium | reverse complement strand
ACCGTTACGGAGCACTCCTTGCTATGGCTGAGCTCACAGGCGATGAACACTATACACAAGGGGCCGCAGTTTTGCGTGAAGTCATCCGGAACTCTATGCTCAAAGGGAAGGTGTTTACTGATTCCCCGGACTCTTTACATTCAGCTTTACATTCCAAAATTTTCCCCCTCTTTTTCGGAGTCGGTACAGTTGAAGAGTGCGCCGGTATCCCGGAAGCGGGAATGGGATGTTCCGTTTACGGAGCCCAGTTCCTTCTTGAGACTATGTTCCGCAATGGTATGAGCGACAGTGCTCTTGAACTGCTCAGGAACGACGGCGACCGGGGATGGCTCAATATGATGAAGCAGGGATCTACTATTACTATGGAAGCTTGGAGCAATAAGGTCAAACCCAATCAGGATTGGAATCACGCTTGGGGTGCGGCTCCCGGAAATATCATTCCCCGTTTCGTTGCGGGAGTCCGGCCTGTTCAACCCGGTTTCCGGCAATTTGTCATTGATCCCCACCCGGGGGATTTGAAGGAGTTTTCATTTCGGATGCCTATCCCCGGCAACAAATACATCAAGGTGGAGTATGCCGGACACCGGATCAAAGCGGTCGTCCCGGAAAATACGACGGCACTTTTAGGGGGCAGAGTCTTCGAGTCAGGCATCCACACCTGTGAACTGTAAATCAAAGGAGATATTTTTATGGAAAAAAAATGTTCTATTGCTGTTATCGGAGTTGGTCAGAGAGGGTACAGTTATGTCCAAATGATAAAAGAGCATCCCTCGATCCGGCTCGCCGGATTGTGTGACAGCTCCAAAGAGAGATTGGAAACTTTTGCCGCAGAACTGGGGTGTTCGGATATACCTCAATTTCTTTCAGTGGAAGATTTGCTGACCAACTGTCAATTCGATGCGGCTGTCATTACGACTCCCGACTTTGCTCATTGTGAATGCGCTGTGGCCTGTTTCCGGGCCGGGAAGCATATTATGCTTGAAAAGCCTATGGCTCCTACCGCGGCAGAATGTCGTACGATCCTTGAGGAAAGCCGCAAAAACAACAAGGTGCTGGAAGTCGGATTTGTCCTCAGATGTCTCCCATTGTACCTGGAAGTGAAAAAACTTTTGGAAAGCGGAACCATCGGACAGCTTCTTTCTATGAATTTTACTGAATATGTGGGAACTATGCACGGCGCAAGCTATATGCGCCGCTGGCACCGCAAAAGTGCCAACAGCGGCGGTTTTCTTCTGGCCAAATGCAGCCACGATCTTGATTTGATGAACCAGCTGGCAAATTCCCTTCCGGTGAAAGTCGCCTCATTCGGAGGCTGTAACTTTTTCACTCCGGACAAAAAGAAGTGCGATTACTGTTCTCAATGTGATGACAAAGCCTGTCCTTTCCGTTTTCAGGGTGAGATGGTGCGTATGACACCTCAGGAACAAAAAAATCCCAGTTCAAGGCCCTTTGATCTTTGCGTTTACACCTCTGATAAGGATGTGGTCGATAACCAACAGCTGATCTTGGAGTATGCCAACGGAGTGCACGGCAGCTTCAATTTGACCCTTTTTGCACCTGTTCCGGGCCGTAAGTGGGAATTTTACGGAAGCAGCGGCTATATTTCTGTTGACACAGCCTCAAAAAAGGTGACGGTTTCATTTTCAGACGGCCGGGAAGGCTGGAGCAAGATTTGCGAAGCAGCCAACGGTTCCGCCCACGACGGCAGCGACCGTCTCTTTCTTGATGAATTTGTCAGCTGTATCCTTGACGGGAAACAACCCGCCGCCGATGTGAGGGCCGGACTTGCCACGACTCTGATTGCCAACGCTGCCGAAAAATCCCGACTGGAATCGGTCGTGGTGGAAATTCCTCTGGCTGAATATGAGTGAAACTTTAGACAAGTATGGATGAAAGGCAGAATATATGATGAACTCATATGCACAGGATTGGGAAAAATCAAAGCTCACCCCTGTTGAAGACTACTGTTTCCTCTCTGATCCGGAGGCAAGTGAAACATTCATTATTGAATTTTCCGGCAAAGTCCGGCTCTACTATGAAAATGATACGCCGGTTTTGCCCGGTTTGCGTCAGAAAGCTGATACACCATACCTTTTTAAGTTTGAGCCGGGAGTACGCTGCTGGAAAAATGGTTTTCTGCCTGTGCTTCAAATCTACCGGAATGAACACTGCCAGGAAGAACTTTTTGCATCAGGGAAAAAACTTTACCGCTGTACCCGGGGGAAATATTTTGTTTACCCGGAAGAAGAAGAAGTGACACGGGACATTTATGAAAAAAAACGGTGCTGTGTGGAAAAATACTGGCATAATTTCTTTGCCAAACTTGATGAGATCCCAGATCTTGGCTTCTGGGCGGAAAATGGCTGGAAAAGTTCTTTTGTCCAGAGTTTTTCCGCTTTTTGGGGAAGGCATACCAAATACGGTGTCGAAGAATATGGCTGTATGCGCCACGACGGATTTCCGCCCACTGTTCTGGCTGCTGCCGGTGCCTTGGCCGAGTTCGGCAACGTTTCAGAAGCCAGAGCTCTGGTGCTGCGGTACTTTGATCGTTTTCTCAGAGCAGACGGTTCCATCCGTTATTACGGAACCGCATTGTCAGAGTACGGAGGTTTGCTCCGGTTGTGCAGTCAGCTTTCCAAAGGAGAGGACGGAGAAGCGTTCTTTGCGGCGTGCAGCCGGAATTTACTGCTGTTTTGCCGCTTGATGCGGGATTTTCTGGATTGTGTTATGAATCCCCCCGGCAGCAGTTATGCATTGTTGGCAGGTTCGCCTGAAGCAGATCTGCGGGAAAGGAAAGATGAATATTTTCACAACAATGGAGCTGTCCTCAGGGGACTTGAAGAGCTGCTCCTGCTGCTTGAGCAGTACAATGTTCGGCCGGATCTTTATGAAGTTCAGGATCTCTATGACCAGCTTAAACGCCGTTTTGATTTTGCAGTTGCTGATATGAGCAAAAGATTTTCTTTTCTGCCCTACCGTACTGCCAATGCCGGAGAGATCTATGATTTTACAGCTGACCTTGATTGGGCCTTTGCCAATTACCGTTACTATCCGGAACTTCTTGAGTCGGGGCTTCTGGCTCCGGAAGATGCAAAGCGGATCATTACCGGACGTTTTGAGCGTAAGGGAATGTTTCTCGGTTTGACTGCCTTGAATTATCCGGCGCAGTTTCTGCTTTGTTTTGACCATTGGCCCCATATTTCTTTGGGGCGGGGCCTTCTTGAGTATGGCGAGACAGGGTATTTCCATCAGATCCTTGAAGCTCACGCCTCTTTGTATATGTGTCAAGATCTTTTTACCTGCTATGAAAGCGAATTGCCAGGGACTCCTATGAAGGCCTATACGGACTGGTGCGTTCCGGCCCAGCTGGTTTTCCCTCGGCTGCTGAAGATGTGCACCGGATTTACACGGCGTGACGGTTCACGTCTCACACCGGGAATCCCGGAAGGTTTGAAAAATTCAAAAACTGATCTTGTTTGAGGCAGGAGCAGTACAGCGAATTTTTCTATGCTGGCAAATTTGCAGTCAGAAAACAAGGCTTATTTTGCCTCAACGCTCTCTTCTCAATATATGAGCAAATCATAGAATTTATTTATGATGGGAGGAAAGTATATATTACAGAGATTCCTTTCCTCCCGTTACAGACTTAACCTTTGCGCAGGAAAAAAGTTCTGATCTCAAAGGGTGCAAGAGAAAGAGTTGCTTTCCCTTTTCTTACAGGGATTTTTTCCCCTTTTTCCCATTCCATAAGAGATGTTGTTTCCAATGCAAGAAAATCTTTCGATGAGAAAACAAGTTCTCCTGTAGAGTGTTCCCCTTTTGTTTCTACAACTCTTATGACCAGAGCATCTTCCTTTTCTGCTTTTTTCAATACTTCAAGGGAAACTCCGCCATTTTCTGACTGGATTTTGCACAAAGGCAATTTTCCCCCTCTTGCATATCCCTCAAATTGAATTGGTTCCCTGTTTACAGCAGCACTTTCCTGCATTACGGAAGAATTGACCGCATTTCCCTTATGGGGATAGAAGCAATAGGTGAAAAAATGTTTCCCCTGATCCGCTTCAAAATCCGGGGATTTGGGGGAACGGAGCAAGGCAAGATCCAGAACATTTCCTTTGATTTTATATCCGTATTTGCAATCATTCAATAAAGCAACCCCGTAACGATCTGAACTTAAATCAGCATATTTATGCCCACAGGCTTCAAAACGTGCAATATCCCAGGAGGTGTTGTCCGCAGTACTGCGTTTCACAAAACCATATTGAATATCATATTGTGCTTCATTGGCAAGAATATCCACCGGGAAAGCCGTACGCAGCATCTTGCGGGCTTCATACCAATCCACTTCCGTAACGAAATCCAGTTTTTTGCTGTTGGATTCCAGAATAACTTTCTGGTTTATGAAGGAATTTTCTGTGGAGAAAGTAAGTTCCAGAATAGTGCGTAATTTTCCTTCGGTAATTTTTCTTACCTGCTTTGCTTTCAATACTTCCACAAGTTCCTGAGGGTAATAGAGATCAATGTCCCACGCCTCATAACTGTTGGGATGGTCGTGGTAAAGAGAAAGAATATTGCCGGGAGAGGAAAGAAGTTCCCGCTTTTCTTCTTTATCAAAGGCACTTTTCAACGTCCCATCCATTGTAAATTCATAACGGATAAGATCATTTTCCAAAACAAGACTGTTCTCATCTTTTCCGGAAATGAAACAATCCTTCTCCTTTTTCTTTTGCCCCTTATACAACGTGGTAAAAGAATTTCCAGGCAGATTTACAGATGCAATAAGTTTATCTTTTTCTTTCTGCACCTTTATCATTTCCCCATTTTCATCAGTTACACAATGATCAAGCCAGCTTGCAGGCAGTTCAATACATTTTTCATAAGATGATGAAAGGGTATTGACAAGAAGGAGGGCGTCCTTTTCTTTTTTGAAAAGATTTTTTGCGTTATTTATAAGAAGCTGCCGGCATTTTTCAAGAATACAGGTATGATCTTTTTCCGTTTGTTCATAAACTTCCGAAATGGAGGAACCGGGAATAATATCATGAAATTGATTCAGCAAAAGGGTTTTCCAGCATTGAGCCAACTCCTTATGCGGATATTTTTTCAGAGGCAGATGGGAAAGGATAAATTCAGTTGCAGCAAGCATCTGTTCGCATTTTCTGTTTCCCCGCTTTGTTCTTGCCTGGGAAGTAAGAGTGCCTCTGTGATATTCCAGATAAAGTTCTCCTGTCCATTTTTCCAGTTTACCGATATCTTTGGAAAGTTTTTCAAAAAAGTGATCTGCACGGGAAAATTTTACTTTCGGAGTAAATTCCCAATCCTTTTCTCTATTCCCCATTTCCAGCATCTCGTCGGATGGGCCGCCTCCGCCATCCCCCACGCCGAAAAGACTTAAAAAGTGATCCAGAAAACCATTTTCCTTGAAACGGTTTTGTGCTGCCATCAGAAGGGAGGGGGAAAGTTTGGAAGTGTAATTGTTTTCCGGCGGGAAATGGGTAAGAACGGAAGATCCGTCTATCCCCTGCCATAAGAATGTGTTATGGGGGAAAGTATTGATTTGGCTCCAGGAAAGTTTCTGGGTGAGAAAATAGTCACAACCGGATTTTTTTATGATCTGGGGCATAGCAGCAGAATACCCGAAAACATCAGGGAGCCAAAGGTTTTTCACATCAAAGCCGAATTCATCCATAAAAAAGTTCTTGCCGTGAAGGAACTGCCGCACCATAGATTCTCCGGAAATCAGATTTCCATCTGCTTCCACCCACATCCCGCCCTGTATTTCCCAGCGGCCTTCCCGGACTCTTTTTTTGATTTCATCAAAAAGTTCGGGATAATGTTCTTTCACAAAACTGTATAACTGGGCCTGGGATGCCCCGAAAACATAATCAGGATACTCTTCCATCAATCGTAACTGGGAGGCAAAAGTCCGGGCGGCTTTCCTGATACTTTCCTTTACCTGCCACAACCAGCCGACATCAATGTGGGCGTGACCGACAGCGTATGCAGTAAGGGTACTTTTTATTGCAGGATAGGAGAGAATTTCTTTAAGTACATCTCTGCATTTTTCAGCATTGTCCGGATTGTCGTGGTAGAGAGAAAGAGCCTCATTAAGAGTATGGATGATTTTATTTCTCCTGTAATCTTCTGCAGGAAGAGTTGTCAAAACATCATTAAGAGCTGTCACATCAAGAAAAAGCTGCCATACGTTTCTTCTGAATACGGCAAGACGCATTTTCTTTGCTGTTGCACTCATATTCCCTTTGGGGCATCCAGTATCAAGAACCGGATCCCGGTCAAACCAAAGCCCGGCCAGGTAACTTGCACAGGCTTCCACCCAGAAATCCGCCTTTTCCCCGCCTTTTGCTGTACAGAAGAAAAAACGGTTTTTCTGGTATGACGGGGCAAAAACCGATCCTCCGCTGAATCCGCAGCAGGGGACACCATTTTTATCCACAAGCAGAGCTTCTCCGGAAAGCTGCAAAAGAAGTACGACTTCTTTATTTTTCCATTCTGCCGGAACTGTTCCTTTGAGATGAAACCAGGCATTTTCCCAGGTTTTTCCCCATACTTCCCCTTCTTTGATCGTTTTATATGATAAAGTCAGACGGTCGGCAAATTTTACAGGATCCTTACTCAACGCATAATCAGCATCCACAAGCAGAGCTTCTCCGGAAAGCTGCAAAAGAAGTACGACTTCTTTATTTTTCCATTCTGCCGGAACTGTTCCTTTGA
>JAZUPO010000167.1:0-2516 GCA_045605205.1 Victivallaceae bacterium | reverse complement strand
GGGACGGTTACAAGCAGTATGATATATATTTCTTTTTCCGGGACAACTATCCGTAAGTTGTATTTCTCAGCATAAAAAAGCCGGACTCAAGCACATTCAAATGTTTGAGTCCGGTTTTTTTTATGCTGTCGTTATTTCTGGGGATTCAGCACGTCGTTGAGAAAAAGTGTTACCAGATGATTGCAGCTGTAAAAGGCGGGAACGTGACCGTGGCCCTGCAAACTGAAACAGCGGACAAAAGGATGTCCCATAGCTTTGAGACTGGCGGCAAAAAAGGCGTTTTCTTCCGGACGGGCGGGCATATCAAGTCCCGGTTCTCCCGTGACCAGCAGAATGGGGGGCAGGTCAACAGAGAGAAAAGAGAAGGGGGCGTATTCATCCACCAGAGGATTGTAGGGACCGTTATTTTTTCCCAGATCAGCTTTGATTCTGAAGTGAGTCGTCATCTGGCCGCTGATAAGAAGCAGACCGGCAAAGGATTTGTAACTCAAGTTATAAGGAGCAAGAAAAGCCGGATTCATCACTGTAATGGCCGCCAGATAGGCTCCGGCAGACATTCCTCCCACGAAAACTCTTGATGTGTCAAAGCCATATTCCTGAGCGTGTTCAAAACACCAGGCGATAGCGGCTGCGGCATCTTCCATATGGGCGGGAGCTGTGACTGCGGGAGAAATGCGGTAACGGGGTTCAACCACGGCGTATTCGCCGCTGAAAAGGGCATCGGGACACTCCCGCCCGCCGCCTGTCATACCACCGCCGTGAAAGAAGATCACCAGAGGCAGATTTTTCTTACCTTTGGGCAGAGTCAGATAAAGGGTTTGATAGGGATCGTTTTCTTTACCGTAGTTGATGATCTGGAAAGGCTCAAAGAGTTCGGTATCGGGAAGAGCGAATTTATCCCACGGACATTTCATTTTTTTACCTCAAAAGTTTGTTAAGAAAAGTCCGGCAGTGGAATTCTGCCGGTATATGAGATCACAGGATCTTTTCAGTATGAACCGCAACCGGGGCGGCGATCAAGACATACTCAAAAAACGCCTGTGGAACGGCTGTTGCCCCGGAAAGGGGAACAGCACTGGAAGATAATATACTGCTTCAAAGTTGAAATTCAAGTATTCCGGACAAAAATCGGGGACTTATATTTATGTATATAGAGTATGGAACACAAAAAAGTGCTTCCCCCGGTAAAATTTTTACAAAGAATATTTCCTTACGGACAATAGATGTCCGGTCTTGTGGGACAGTGTTCCGGTGGTGAAGCCCGCTGGCTGCCTCCGGCACGCCGCTTTGTCTGGCAGGGGCAATACCTGCCTTCCCGGCAGAATCCGAAATTGGACATCGTTGTGGCTGTCGATACGTCAGGATCCATTGTTGAAAAGGATTTTCAAGACTTTTTCGGCGAGATCGGTTCTATTGTGCAGAGTTTTCAGAATTATCAGTTGACCCTGCTGCAATGCGATGCAAAAATCACGGATGTACAGACCTTTTCAAGGGAAAAACCTTACCGGAATACCCCTGTGATGATCAAAGGCAGAGGGGGAACCAGTTTCATCCCCGTCTTTGAATATCTGCAGCAAAATAAAATCACTCCCCGGATCCTGCTTTACTACACTGACGGTGAAGGGGTTTTTCCGGAAAACCCCCCGGCTTATCCGGTTTTCTGGGTGCTGACAAAGGATGCGGAAGTGCCCTGGGGCAAAAAGCTCCTTATGGCTGATAGTAATCCCGGTGCTTAGGCACTATGGCCGGCAAGGTCGGCAGCAGAAGCAGCAATACCGCCGCCAGAACACCGTAAAAAATAAAGAAGCTGTGATAACTGCTGAACTCCCTTGAACCCCACGTCCACAAGGGAGCAAGCAGATTGGCTCCCATAACCAGGGACGTGCCTGTGCGGCTGATGGAAATACCTGCATTCTGATAGGTCTGCACCAGAGCCATTGCCATTGTTTTGTTCCCCGGACGGGCCAGGGCAAGAAGTTCACTGGAATTGTTGCACATAAAGGTGCTTCCGGCAAGGGCGTTCAGAAAATAGAGGCCGCCTGTGATATAAATATATCCCGCTGTTTCCTTGCTGATGAAGGCAAAACACAAGGGCACGATAATATAGGTCAGGTGCACCATAAATTCCAAACGCTTGATCTTGAAAAAACTTTGCAATCTGCCGTAAAAAAAGTAACCTGTCACGCCGCCCGCCAGGCCGACGGTTGAAAAAATCTGCAGTTTCCCCGCATCCAGCCCAACATAGTTTTTAAGGTAAAGCAGGATAACAGGAACCATTGAAGTGTAAGCAAGTGATAAAAGACACACATATACAGAATAGTTGACGAGATCCCTGTTGCGCAGGGAAATTCCGAGGGTCTTTTTGATATCCAGCTTGAATTTCTTTTCTTCCGGATTTTCCGGGAATTTCAGCATACAGACCATCCGGCCCAGAATCAGAATGCCTGTGATCCCCACAATGCACTGCATCAAACCTACGGGAGGCTTATCCCCCATCAGCTTACCGATGAAGAAAA
>JAZUPO010000166.1:0-6838 GCA_045605205.1 Victivallaceae bacterium | reverse complement strand
CCTCAACCTTTTTACCGACCTTTGTCGGGAACAGCGCTATTTATTTTCTTCGGTGGGGGGGACGACTTTGTCCTTTACAAAAGCAAAGTACAACGCAGGGATCATATACAATGTCAGCACGGCTGAAAATGCAAGACCGCCAACCACACCCATACCGCAGGAAGCACGGAGTTCTGAACCGAGACCTGTTCCCAAAGCCATAGGCAGCATACCTGCAACTGAAGCAATACTGGTCATCACAATGGGACGGAATTTAGCTTTGGTGGCTTCAAGCATAGCCGTATGGGTGGATTTGCCTTGAGCAGTCAGCACAGAACACTCATCCATAATCAGAATGGCGTTGTTCACCACGATACCGATCATCATAACGCCGCCCAAAAGTCCCATCATCGACATAGACATTCCCACTGAGAACAAGGTCAGATACATACCGAGGAAGCCCAGAGGGACGGTGAACATAATCAGGAAAGGCTTGGTCCAGGATTCCATAATTGCCACAATCAGCAGATAGGTGAGGAAGATCGCCAGAACGATCACTTCAATAAATTCAAGTGAGGTTTCGCCCATACGTTCCACCTGGCCGATGAACCGGACACTGTATCCGGGCGGCAGGATATCTTCAGAGGTTTTGCGGAGAGCCTTGACCGCGTGGCCCAGAGCCACACCGGGAGCCACGTTGGCGTAAAGCCAGATAGCACGTTCTTTGTCGTAACGGTTGATACAGACGGAACGGGTATTCTGGGTCAGATTGGCAAGAACATTGATGTTCAGCGGGAATCCTTCACGGGCACCGATCGCCAGACTGGAAAGCTGGTCGAGCCCCATTTCTTCGTCCTGTTTCAAGCGGATGTCAAAGGAACGGTTGCCCATACGGAACGTTCCTACTTCAATACCTTCATAGGTGCCGCGGACAGAGTTGCTCAGGGTCTTGGCGGAAATGCCAAGATTCTGAAGAACCGGACGGCGGGGGGTGATATCAATGTTGGGTTTGCCCACACGGATACTGGTGTCGAGGTCGGAAATAAGAGGCATATCTTTGGCAAGTTCCTGAGCCTTGCGGCCGATGCGTTCCAGTTCTTCCAGACTGGAACCGCTTATACGCATAGGAATGTCAGCAGATGAACCGCCGCCTGATTTTGGAACGTTGATGGTGACGATACAGTTATCCATATAGGACAAGGTTTCGCGGGCAATGTCAATCAACTGGGGCAGCGTTTCTTTACGTTCATTTTTGCGGGTCATCTTGGCGTGGATCTGTCCCAGATACACAGCCGCAGAAACCTGACCGCCGGCACCGCTCACGTTACCCACATTGATGCTGACATTTTTGACAAAGGGCAGAGCTTTGATCTTGTTGGCAGCTTCAATGGTACGCTGAGTAGTGGTCTCAAGGTTGTAGTAGGTGGGGAATTCCAGACGGATGGTCATTTCTCCCTGGTCCGCATTGGGCAGGAAGGAAAGTCCCACCTGGGGCACGATAACAAAGTAAATGAATGCACAGCCGCTGATAATGATCGCCAGAACCAGCCAGGCAAATTTGCGGGTGAAGTCCATTGTCCGGTCAAAGCCGCGGCAGAGGGCGTCATAGCAGAAATTCCAAGGGGTAAAGAGCTTTTCCATAAAGCTGTTTTGGTTGTTCTTCTGTTTCTTGAGCAGGATCATTGCCAGAATGGGAGTCAAGGTGAAGCTGATGAAAAGAGAGATGATGGTCGCCACCACCATAACACCTGCAAAAGGAGCCATCATCAAACCTGTACGGGTGGTCATCATAGCAACAGGAACGAACACCACCACGTTGGTGAGAGCACTGGCTGCCACGGCGTTGATAACTTCGTTGGTCCCTTTTTCTGCCGCTTCTTTGGAGGATTCCCCCTTATCGAGGTGCTTAAAGATGTTTTCAATGACCACAATGGAGTTTGTGACCAGCACACCCACTGAACAGCCGAGAGAAAGCAGTGTCATAATGTTGAAAGTGTAGTTCAACATCTGCATTGCAGCAAAGGTGACGATCACTGAAATAGGCATAGAGATCAGCACGATAAAGGTGGAACGGACTTCGTGGAGGAAGAGGAAAAGCAGTACACCTGTAAGGATGATACCGGTGAGAATACTGCTCCAGGAGTCATCCACAGAGGACTGGATAAAGTCACCGGAGTCACTGTACCAGACCATTTCCATACCGGAAGGCAATTCCCCTTTGCTGACGATCTGGTTAAAGGTTTTGCGGATACCTTTGATGACTTCCATTACGTTGGCATCGCTTCGTTTGACGATGCTGAAACCGGCGGCAGCTTTGCCGTTGACAAAGGCACGGCCGCGGGCTTCCCGGGAAATGAGCTGAGCTTTGGCCACGTCACGCAGGTAGACACGTTTACCCTGATGTTTACCGATTTCCAGAGATTCGATGTCGTCAAAACTTTTGAATTCACCGTCAAAGGTGATGTTGGTTTCCTGTTTGTTGCCGCGGATACGGCCGGCAGGGATCTTGACGTTATTGTCCTGAAGTTTCTTGACGATGTCATCAATGGTCAAGTTGGTGGAAGCCAATTTCTGACGGTTGACGAGAATGTGGATCTGCATTTCGTTGGAACCCCGGACACGGACTTCACCCACACCGGGAATGGCTGAGAATTTATCAGCCAGTTTATCGTCAGCATAGTCGTAAATTTCGTCAATGGGCCGATCCCCTGTCAGGAAGATGTAGGCAACAGAACTTGCATTGTTGTCGATTTTCCGGATCGTCGGTTCATCGACGCCTTCGGGGAAGTCGTCGCGGATACGGTTGAGCTGTTCGCGTACTTCGGTTGCGGCGATGTCGATGTTGGCTCCCATATTGAACTCAAGGTTGACACGGCATTCGTTTTCCATACACATTGCGGAAATATGCCGCAAACCTTCAAGGGAAGAAACAGCATCCTCAATACGGCGTGCAACTTCGACTTCGATTTCTTCCGGACTGCCGCCCTGATACTCCGCCCGGATCAGCACAAAGGGGGAGTCAATACTGGGCATAAGGTCAATGCTTAACTTCCGGTAAGAGTTGATACCCAGCATTAAAAGCACAATAATAAATGCGGTCATTGCAATAGGTCGCCGCACCGACCAATGGGTCAGAAACATAATTTACTTCTCCATACGGTTGGAAATGACCTTATCACCGTCGTTGACAAAGGTGTGTCCTGAAACGATGACGGAGGCGTTTTTCAACTTGCTGCCGCCGATGATTTCAGCGTAATAGGGTTCAACGATACCCCGTTTTACTTCGACCATCCGGGCTTTGCCGTTATCCATAACGAAAATGACTTCACGACCTGAACCGCGGGTCATAATGGCATCTGCGGGGACTCCGTAACCCTGACGTTCCTGGAGCATCAGATCCACATCACAGAGGAGTCCGCTGACCAGAGGCGTGTTTTGGGGCAGGCGGATCTTGATCTTGAAGGTTCTGCTCAGGGGATCGACACTGGGAGAACGGTAGGTCACAACAGCTGATCCGGCATTTTTGCCGTCCAGCTTGAAGTTTGCCTGGGTTTTGCCGGGAACGATCAAATTATAGTAAATAGAGCTGATAAAGCATTCCACCTGCAAAAGGCTCTGATCTTCGATCTTGAGAATGGCGGTTCCCTGACTGACATATTCATTAGGTTCAAAGTCGCAGACGGTAATGGTACCGTTGAAAGGGGCACGGACTTCGGAGTCGGCAAGATTCTTGCGGGCGATCTTGAGGTTGTTTTCCTGCTGTTCCCGTTTGGCGATGGCGATTTTAAATTTAGCTTCGGAACTGGCAACTTCTGCTGCGGCACCTTTAAGATCCACCTCTGCACTTTCGTAATTTTCCTGGGAGATCGCTTTGGTTTGGTGCAAAGTCACGGCACGTTTGAAGTCCAACTGAGCTTTGCGCAGATGGATCTTGGCAAGGTCAAGGGCGATTTTGGCTGTTTCCACTTCGGAACGGCAGACGTCAAACTGCCGCTGGGCCACAGTGACCTGGTTTTCAAGATTGGATTTATCGACCTGGAAAAGCAGGGAATTTTTCTTCATCAGTTTTCCTTCAGCAGCTTCGAGGATATCGAGAGTTCCTGATGTTTTGCTGGAAAGGGTGGCGTAGCGGACCGGGGCAACTGTACCTTGCACCGGAATGCGCTGCTGAAAAAGCTTGTGAACAGGCTTCATAGTTCCGACACGAACAACTTTTTCTTTATGTTCTTTAACCGCTTTTTTACGGCATCCGGACGTGCAGACAGAAAACAGTGCTGCAACCAACAGAATCAACCCGATCTTTTTCATTTTCTCCTCGCCTTTTACCTTTCTGTATTTTGACGGAAAATTAAGTAACTTTTGTAATATAATGACCGAGCGGTCATTTTGCAAGGTTCAAAAATAAAAAAATGAGAAATTTTTTGAAAAATGACTTGAAAAATCAGTAAATACGGTATATTTTATAGATGTGATATGCCGGAGTGGCGAAATGGCAGACGCGCTAGACTCAAAATCTGGTTTCAGTGATGAAGTGTGGGTTCAAGTCCCACCTCCGGTACCAAGTTAAAAATTATTCCCGGTTCAGTGTTGTGCCGGGTTTTTTTGTGCCCGCAGGAAAAAAGAGAGGCGTCTGATGGAAATTAGTGAATTGATCGAAAATTTAACTTCACGCAATGCTTCAGATATATTGCTTGCGGTGAATGCATTTCCCCGGATCCGGATCAACGGGACCTTGAATGAAGAAAAAGAATGGGGCCGTGTCAGTGCCTCTGATATTGACAGATTCAGAGTGCAGGTACTTGGCAGCGAGGGCGAACAGGAATATCAACTCAACGGCGGTGCCGATGCTTCTGTGGCTCTGGCGGATTCCCAACGCTGCCGGATCAACTTTTTTACGACTGTCAACGGCCCGGGAATGGCGGTCAGGCCATTGAGAAACGGCGACTGTGTTACCTTTGAAAACTCCTCGCTGCCTGAATGTCTTAAGGAAATATGTTCCGCTTCCCGGGGGCTGATCCTGGTGACCGGTGCCACCGGCAGCGGTAAGACCACAACTCTCAGTGCAATGGTCAACTACATCAATAGTTGCTTCAACAAACATATATTGATGATAGAAGACCCCACTGAATATCTCCACTCAAGTATGAATTCAATGATCACCCAGCGTGAGGTAAAAAATTCTGCAGGCGGTTTTTTGCAGGCATTGAAGTTCGCGTTGCGGGAAAATCCTGATGTGATCGTTATCGGTGAGATCCGATCAAGTGAGACGATGCAGACCGCCTTATACGCCGCATTGACCGGACATCTGGTCATTGCAACACTTCATACGACTGATACGGTTCAGGCTGTGGAGCGTATTATCGGGCTGTATCCGGAGTCAATGCAGCAGCAGGCTGCTCAGGAGCTTTCTCTCTCGCTCAATGCCTTGCTTGCCCAACGTCTGCTGCCCCGGGCAGATCATTCCGGTGTGCTGCCTGTTATGGAAATTCTTCTCGGGACGCCGACGGTCAAAAAACAGATCGCAGAAAGGGATCTTGAGGCTTTGGAACTGACTTTGCGTTCCGGACGTTATCAGGGAATGGTGACCTTTAACCGGGCTTTGGCGGAGTATTATCAAAGTGGCGAGATCTCATTTGAAACAGCGATAGCGGCTTCTTCCAATCCGGATGAATTCAAATTGCTGATCCGGGGAATGGAAAACGGCAGTGCCAGTATGATTCCCAATTATGGCAGCGGTGATGACAGCTCCGCTCCCCGGGAACAGGTGTGTATGCGTACTTTGCTGCGTTCAGCTGTTAAAAACGGAGCAAGCGATTTGATCTTGTCTGTGGGATTGCCGCCTTTGGTCAAGATTGCAGGCGTTATCAGAAGACTTGAACTGCCCCCCCTGGATCCGGAAGATATTGAAAGACTTGTTTTTGGAGTCATTACCCGCCGTCAAAGAGTTATCCTTGAAGAAAAAAAAGAGCTTGACTTTGCTCTTGCCGCCCGGCTGCTTAAAGTGGTCGCAGATGAAAATGAAACGGTTTGCCGATTCCGGTTCAATGCCTTTTTTCAGCGGGGTACCTTGGGGATGGTGGCACGCGTCATCAATAGTTCGATCCCGGATCCTTCTGTGTTGGGGCTGCCTCCCATATTACTGGAGTTGATCAAAAAGAAACAGGGCCTTTTCATTGTGACCGGCCCTACCGGCAGCGGCAAATCCACGACCCTTGCCAGTCTGATCGAAGAAATCAATCTTGCAAGATACTGTCATATCGTGACGATCGAAGATCCGATCGAATATGTTTATACCAATAAAAAGGCTGTGATCGAACAGAGGGAACTTCACGCAGATACCTTGAGTTTTTCCACCGCACTGCGTGCAGCTTTGCGTGAAGCTCCGGATGTGATCCTTGTGGGGGAAATGCGTGATGTGGAAACGATGGCTGCGGCCCTTACTGCCGCAGAAACGGGACATCTGGTGTTGGCTACATTGCATACCAACAGTGCCCCGCAGACAGTTGAGCGTATCGTGGATTCTTTCCCCGCCGGACAGCAGAATCAGATCCGGCAGCAGTTGGCGGCAACTTTGCTGGCGGTGGTTTCTCAACGTCTGCTGCCCCGGAAAGACCGGGACGGAATGGTGGCGGCATTTGAAATTATGGTGGGAACTCCCCCTGTGACTGCCTTGATCCGGGAAAACAAGACGCATCTTTTGCAGTCAACTCTGGAAACCGGGTTCAAAGACGGTATGCAGACGATGGAAAAATCTCTTCAGGAGCTCTATGCCGCCGGAAAGATATCCCTTGAAGCTGCAAGGGCGTACAGTGTTGACTGTGTAAAAGTCAAGGATTTTTAACTCCCTCAACCTTTTTAC
>JAZUPO010000165.1:0-11110 GCA_045605205.1 Victivallaceae bacterium | reverse complement strand
ACCAGAAGTTCGATCAAAGTGAACGCCTGACTGCAGGAGGAAATATCTTTTTTTGTGTATTTCATCATCATTTTTCCGGAATTTATAAGAACCAAGTATCTAAATTTACAGAACCCAGGTGTATAAAATAGTGCCTGAAAGGATAAAAGTCAAGGCGTATGTAAAAATTATATAAAGAAAAACAGGAAATCGGCGGGATTTTTTTCGCAGACAAGACGGAAAAATCTTTTCAAGAAAAAAAATGGAAAAAACTTGAAAAATCCCTTGCTTTTTGGGGGAGAATGTGGTATTTTTACAACAGACAAATGTTTTGGAGGATTCTGTTAATATGAAAATTGCTTTTGTATTTGTTTTTGCTCTTTTGTTTCTGAGCGGCTGTGTCTCTTATTCTTATACCGGAAAAACCGCCGTCCCGGACGGCCGGAAGGTGGTTGTTTTCAGCGATTCAGGGAAAATCTCAAAGCCCTATACCGTGCTGGGAACCGCTGTCGTGTCAGGCAATTATCAGCAGGTGAGCCGGGACAGAATGCTCAATAAACTTCTGGCTGAAGCCAAAAAATCCGGTGCCGATGCCGTGCTGATCGTTGAACAGCAGGTGCTGCCCGAAACGATGCTCCGGCAGAGCAGAGGCGGATTTTTTACCGCTTATGATTATGACAGCACCAATCACAGCTGGGGTGAACTTTACCGGGATGTTGATATAACGATCGGTAATATCGGGCAGAAAAGCACAAGTGCTTCCCCTGCCATATCTGACTACCGCCGCGTTATCAGAGCCGAATTTCTCCGCTATAATGATGACAAAAAAGCGGCCGCTCCCGCAAAAGTGACCGCAGCTCCAAAAAAGTAAAGTGCAAAAATCATAACCTATGTCCAAACGCAAACATCAAAAAAAGAGCCGTCTGCTCCGTATCGCAGACCGTAAGTATGAAAGACAGCTTGAACGGGCCGGAAAGTTTGTGACCGGTAAACTCAAGATGACCCATTCAGGATACGGTTTTGTGGAAATCGACCCCGCAGAAAGAGTGACAGAACAAGCCGAAGATATATTTATCCCTATCCCCAAGATCAACGGAGCTTTGGACGGAGATGTGGTCAAGGTTCAGCTTCTGCCCGGGCGCAGAGAGTTTTCTGACGATACTGCCAACCGGGGAGCCACCGGCAGGATCGTTGAGGTCCTTGAGCGTTCCCGGGAATCATTTGTCGGAGAAGTTCTGCCCGGGGGCGTGGTGCGCCCTCTCAATACCCGGCTGCCCGATGCAGTCAAGTTGCTCGGCGGACGTAAAGGAGCTCAAAAAGGAGATTTTGTCAGAGTCCGCGGCCCTGAAATGTTTGACGGCGAATGGCGGGGTGCTATTTCCTCTGTTATCGGCAAAGCAGGTGTCCTTGAAGCAGAACTTGATGCTGTTATGGCTGAATATGATATCCCTTCTGCCTATTCCAAGGAAGAAAATGATGCCGCTATGGCTATCGTCCCCCGGGAAATCGAAAGAAAAAGTTATCCGAAACTCTTTGTGGTCACCATTGACCCTGACGATGCAAAGGATTTTGACGATGCTTTGTCAATTTCTCCCGGCCCGGACAAAGAACATATTGAGCTGGGTGTCCACATCGCTGATGTGGCTGCTTTTATTCCACCCCAGAGCCGTTTTGATGCTCAGGCTGCCAGAAGGGGATTTTCCTGTTATCTGCCGGGGCGTACGTTGCCGATGCTGCCCCCGGGATTGACGGCAAAGATCAGTATGCAAGCCGGTGTCCCTTCTTTTGCACATACGGTTTTTCTGACAGTGAATAAAAAAACAGGCGAGATCACAAATTTCAGACGGGAACATACCCTTGTGACGATCGCTCACCGCCTTGACTATGACAAGGTCCAGGAATTTGCCGACAGCGGCAAAGCTCCGGATGAGTGGCCGCCCAAATTGAAAAAAATGGTCAAAGACCTGCTTAAAATCACAGCTCTTATGCGGAAATACCGGGGCGAAAAAGAGGAATTTATCGAATTGCCCCTGCCGGAAGTCCGGGTCCGTTGTGATGAAAAGAAAAATGAACTTCTCGGCGTTGAAGCCCGTGTTTCCCGTCCTTCTGAACAGCTCGTTGAGGAGTGTATGCTTGCCGCCAATTCCGCTGTCGGAGCCGAACTTGTTGCAAAGGGCGTCGCCGGAGTATACCGTATCCACCAGGAACCGGAAGCAGAAAAACTCTGGGAGTTTTCTGATATGGCAGAACAGTTCGGCTTTGCCACAGGAGATTTGCGTTCCCGCAAGGTGTGCAACGATTTTGTGCGTTCTCTGCCTGACAATCCGAAGCGTGAAGTCCTTTTGAGTCTTTTGTTGCGTTCTTTCCCCCGGGCTGAATATGCGGCAAAGCCTTTGCTGCATTATGCCTTGGGTAAGACCGCTTATGCTCACTTTACCAGTCCTATCCGCCGCTATGCCGATCTGACTGTGCATCAGCAGTTGTGGAATCTGGATAAAAAGTCCCGTACCCGGCGGAGCGATACCCTTGAAAGAATCGCTCTTAAATGTACTGAACTTGAGGAACAGGTGGATTCAGCCTCTTTTGCCGCTTCTGACCGAATGAAACTCAGACTGCTTGAAAAA
This sequence comes from Victivallaceae bacterium, assembly GCA_045605205.1. GTDB lineage: Bacteria > Verrucomicrobiota > Lentisphaeria > Victivallales > Victivallaceae > UBA1784. The sequence goes on along the minus strand of JAZUPO010000165.1, from coordinate 8,507 downwards.
GAACTGGAAAAAGGTGAACTCAAGATTTATGAAGGTGTTATCGCCAAAGTCATCACAGCAGGACTGCAAGTAGCCATCGAACAATTGGGCCTTTACGGTTTTGTTCCCGTTGATGCACTTCCCGGAAACCGGCGCAGGGGCAAGTTTGCCCTTTACGCCGAAAAGAACAGCAGCAGCAATTTTAAACTGGGGGACTACATTTATCTGCGTCTTGCCGGAATTGATTTTGCCCGGGGCAGTGCCATTTTTGTTCCCGCGGGAAGGTGAGTGCTGTGAAAATCAAGATTTTACTCTCTTTCGCAGTGCTTTTTTGGGGGCTTATCACAGGGGCAGGAGAATCTGTTTCCCATAAAAAAGCGTGTCTTGAGATGCTTTATGCAAGCGGAGTTCCTGAAATGCTCAAAAGAGCCTTTGATTCTCAGTTGGAAAATCAGATCCGGGCTGTTCCTGAACTGGAAAAGATCCGTCCGCAACTGACTGAATTTTACAAGAAGGCCTTTTCTTTCAAAGCTCTTGAACCGGAGCTGTGTGCCCTTTATATGAAGCACTACTCCCTTGAAGAACTCAAAGCGATTTCTGCTTTTTACCGGACTCCTGCCGGAAAGAAAAAAGCCAAAGTTGATGCTGTGCTCAGTGCGGAATTGGGGGCTCTGTTTTTGAAACATTCCCAAAAGAAAATGCCCGAGCTTCAAAAATTACTTCAAAAACTTAATTGAGGGACAATGACTTTTATGGCAAGTGAACTTCTTTTTGCGCCTTTTCCGCCCAAAAATATGTCTCCCGATCAGTCGATTGGAGCCAAATTTGATCGTTTGATCGCTGCTTTTGATCTTGCAAGCACTGTTAAAGACCGCCGTGTGGTCATCAAGATGCACCTGGGCGGTGGAAACGGATTTTCAACCATACATCCTTTTTTTGTCCGCAAGTTGGTCAAAGCTGTCAAAGAAGCGGGAGCGTCCAAAGTTTTTATCACCGATATGAAACGGGATGTGGATCACGCCATTGATCGCGGCTATACGGAAGAAGTTTGCGGATGTCCCATTGTCCCTGTCTGCGGTGAAGATGAATCTGCCTTTGTGACCTTTCCTGTCGAACCGCCTTTCAAGACAATGGACAGAATAGAACTTTCAAAGCCCATTCTTGACAGTGATGTGCTGCTGGATTTTTCTCACGTCAAGGGCCACGGTGTCTGCGGTTTCGGCGGTGCTTCAAAAAATCTTTCTATGGGAGCTGTGACCAACGCAATGCGTCAGCTGCTCCACGCTCAGGAAGGGGGACTTGAATGGAACAGCGAAAAATGCAATAAATGCAACAAATGTGTGAATAACTGTCCCGACAAGGCGATGACATTTAAAGACGGAAAACTCAAGATCTTTTTTCACAATTGCAAATATTGCCGTCACTGTATGCTGATCTGTCCGCAAAAAGCGATCAAGATAGATCAGGGCAGCTATGTGGATTTTCAGCAGGCAATGGCGATGACTACTGCCAAGTTGATTTCCCATTTCAAGGATCGGCAGCTTTATATCAATATGCTTATGGATATTACTCCTTTCTGCGACTGCTGGGGTATGACCACTCCTGCATTGACTCCCGATATCGGTATCCTCGCCGGACGTGATATCGTCGCTATCGAACAGGCTTCTCTGGATCTGATCGGCAAAGCGACCTTCTATCAGGATGCTTTGCCGCCGGGCTGGAATTGTGATCCTGACACAACAAAGCATCTCTTTGAAAGAGTACACCATAAAAATCCCTATGCTGTGGTCAAAGCCCTTGAAAAAATGGGTATGGGCACAACAGAATATACATTAAAAGAAATCAACTGAAAAAAAGGATTCAAATTATGAAAAAAGTTAAAGTTCAGCAGCTCAGTGTCGAGAAGTTCCACCGTTATGGTTCTTATGCTCAGATGATCAATCCCTGTGCCGATGCCACAGGCCCCAAAGATGCGGAAATCGTTTTCTTCCGGGATATGGTGCAGCAGACTCTTTCTGATTCTCCTTCTTTTTCAACCTGCTTTATGCGGCCCCGTCCGATGATCATTACTGTGGGCGAATATCACGACTTCACTTGCGAAGTGAGTATGCCCCTCGATAACGATGCCCTGGTCTGGGTGGCTCCCGCCGGTGCCGGCAGCGAAGTCCCTGTGGATGATATCGAAGTCTTTTTTGTTCCCAAAGGCACTTTGCTTTCTCTGCGGCCCGGTGTGTGGCATCACGCTGCATTTACTCCCAACGATAAAAATGTCAGCGTGATGATCGTGCTGCCTGAACGCTGCTACGCAACCGATTGCCACGTTGCTGAGATCCCTGCTGACAAACAACTGGAGATCGAATTTTGATGCTTTGGGAAAATCCCCTTAATAAAGCACCTTTTCAGGCTTTGCTTGATATTTCAGGTGACTGGGCTCCCATTCGTCATTACGGGGAACTTATGAGTTCCGATCCCACCGGGATCTATGGTGATCTGCTGCCGGAACTGCAAAAGGCTGACTGGCGGATCACCAATCTTGAAGCCCCGATGACGTCCGGTGAACTCATTGTTAAAAGCGGTGCGGCGTTTCACGGTGAAGAGCATCATTTTGCTTCTCTTACAGCTGTTCCTTTTGATGCTGTGACTCTGGCAAACAATCATACCTTTGATTGCGGCGTTGCCGGATTCCAGCGGACAACTCAGCTCCTCAGAGAAAACGGCATTGCCTGCTGCGGTGCCGGGATGAATAAGCAAGAGGCTCTGAAACCCCTTGAAGTTGAAGTGAAGGGCGTGAAAATTGCCGTGTTCAACTTTTCTGAGGGCGAAGACCGTATGGCCGCCGGGGAGGACACCCCCGGTGTCGCCGGATGGGAAGTTGAGGCTATGGAAAATGCCATCTGGCAGGCCAGAGAGAAATTCCACGCAGTGATCGCCATTGTGCATTGCGGTTTGGAATATGTGCCGACTCCTCCCCCTTATGTGTATGACTGTTTTGACCGTCTCGCCGCTGCCGGAGCTGATCTGGTGGTGGGACATCATCCCCACGTCCCTCAGGGAATGACTTTTCTCCACGAAAAGCCGGTCTTTTTCAGTTTGGGGAACTTTATTTTCTATCAGCCGAAACCTCTTGCCTACCGTAAAATAGGCTATCACCTCCACGTCGGAGTCAATGATAAGGGCGTTTCTTCCGTTGAAGTTTTGCCCTATCAATTGACCGATGTCGGCGTGCAGCGTTTTGAGCCTGTGCAGTTTGACGGGATCCTCAATGCCATTTCCGGCTGTCTGGAAAAACGCTCCTCTATGGAAGAAGCCTGGAACGGCTTTTTAAGCTACTACGGCGTTGAAGGATATCTTGATGAACTCCAGCGGATCATAAATGAAATGAAAGAAAATTCCGGCAAAGGAGCCGCAATGCTCCGTAACCGGGTGATGACTTTGCAGCATTTGCACCACTGGAATGACGGTTTGTCAAGGATCGTTTCAGGTGAAATCAATAAAGCTCCTGAATGGGCAAAGAAATTGGCCGAAATTTACTTTACCACCGAGGTTCCCAAGTGAAGATCGCTGTCTGTGACTCCGGTCTGGGCGGACTTGATATTGCCGCGAGATTGTGGAAAAAGGGCGGGGAAGGGGAGCTGCTCTACTTCAATGTCTGGCCCGAACCTGACCGGGGATTCGGAAAAATGCCCCCGGAAGAGCGAAGTGCTGTCTGGGAACGGGCCTTTGACGGTATGATGGCTTATAAGCCGGACTTGCTGATTATCGGTTGTAATACCTTATCAGTGGTACACCGCAGGAGCAGACGTTTGGGAGATAAAAGAGTTCCTGTTGTGGATATTGTTGATGCTGCAGTATCGGTCTGCGGGAACTTTTTGCACCGGAACCCCGGCAAAAAACTCCTGATCACGGGGACGGCTGAAACGGTCAATTCCAACTGTTACAAAAATATGCTCGTTGAAGCTGGGATCGCCCCGGAACGCATAGCAGGACTTCCTCTGCCGGGATTGGCGACCATTATTGAAAATGAGCCGGGAACAGCTGCCGCCGCTGAAAGGATGAAACAGGGAAAAGCTGAAATACCCCATATCACCGATTTCAGTGATTATGCTCTGGGGCTGTGCTGTACCCATTTCGGATATATTGCCCCCCTCTGGTATGAGATCTTTGCTCCTGATTCGCTGCTCAATCCCAATGAAGAGATATTGAAAGATGTTTCTTTCCCTCAAGGCCCCGGGGAGATCAAAGTAGAGTTTTATTCCAAGATTCCTCTTTCAAAAGAAAAGATCGCCAATCTGAAACCGCTTTTTGCCTCAGCCCCACCCGTGGCGGAGGCATTGGAAAACTATCGCTATACACCTGAACTTTATCAGGTGCGGTAAAGAAATTTCAAAAGCGGCTTTCAAGAACATCCAAAAGCCAGCTGAAGGCTGCCGCTCCCAACTGGCGGTATCCGGCAGGGGAGGGGTGCAAGGCATTGCATTGGCGGGTGACTGTGATGTCGCTGCCGGAAAATGCTTCTGAAGTTTCTTCCGGATAACCGTGGTATGGATCTATGGCGTGGTAAAGGGGAACGATGTAACAGTTTTCCTTTGAAGCGAAACATTGTTCAAGTTCCCGGTATGCAAAGGGCAGAAAGTGCCGTACATTACGGCGGAATCTGCTGCTGCCGTAGTTTTTGCCCCAGGCAGCCTGGGTGGCTGTGCCGTAGGGATTAAGAACGATCCCAAAAACTGCATCCGGAACATCGGCGTGCAGCTTCTCATAAAGAGTGGTCATATTTTCAAGGTACTTTGCCGTAAGTTCCTTGTGATTGTCAGCATCGACGGCTCCCAGATCATTTGTTCCCAAGCCGATCATAATGATATCGGGGATTTGCCCTGAACAATTTTTTTCAAGGTATCCTTTGAAATCAAATTCACCGCAGCCATTGAGAAAGGGTGAGGCACAATGCCAATGGTGAAAGGGGGTTGTTTTGAGAGCTTCTCTGCGGGTGAGAAATGTTCCGGCTGTCCAGCCGCCGTAGCCTTCGTGACGGACTCCCGGGAGCAGCTCTGATTCCGGATACCGGATCAGCTGTCCCGGCAGGGACTTGAGATTTTCCGGAATATTCGTGCCCAGCATTTCAAGTGCGATCTTGTATTGTTTGCACAAAGTGTGGATATGGACCGGATAATGGCTCTGGTCAGTCAGGCTGTCGCCTATCATCAGAAGTTTCACTTTTTTTCCGGCACTTTGAGCCGGATCCCGTATGATAAGACGGCACGACGCAGCAGCTTGCAGGCCGTTGTCGTCAAAAATTTCAACTTTGGCTTCCTGACAGCCTCTATCATTGGAAGTTGGCGTAAAATGCCACCGTTCATCGCAGCAGCTGCCCCGGGAACAATGAAAATGAAAAGCAAAATTGGCTGGATTCAATGTCTCAAAAATATTTGAGAAATAAACATTCATCTCAATTCCCGCACTTCCGTAAATGACTTTGGGAATCAGTAACCGTTCATTCATAGCAATTTCCCTTCATAAAATAAAAGACAACAGCTGAACTGTTGTCTTGCATTGCAAAAAGTTGTTCTCTTTGATGACTTACTCCATAAAGAGATTTTTGCTTGTGTAAACCGGGTCACAGGTAAAGGTGATCCCCAACTTACGCAAGGGAGCCAGATCGCCTTCCGGGACGATGTGGGTAAAATGCATCTGGCAGCCTTTGAGCAAGGTCAGCTTGGACATTGCAAGCTGTGCCGCAGGATTGGAAGGCTCACTGACGCTCAGGGCGATGAGAGCTTCATTCAAAGTCAGGGAGATACGCTGATCCTGATAAAGCTGCTGCTTCAGTTTGCCCACAGAGTCAATGACCAGCTGGGGCAGCAAATGCAGATCATCCGGCAGATCCGCCAGATATTTGATAGCATTCAAAACGCAACTGGTGGCGGCGTGAAGCAGTTGGGAATTTTTGCCCGTGATGATCTTACCGTCGGGCAGTTCAAGGGCGGCACCGCAAAAGACGTTGACATTGTCTGTTTCTTTATGTTTCTTTTCGGCTTCCTGAGCAGCTTGGCGGGCGGGAGAAACGACATTGCGGCAGGCCTCATTGACTCCCAGGGAGTCCATAAGCAGCTTACAGCGTTCGGGAACCGTTTTTTCAGCGATGCCGGAAGCATAATCGCAGCACGCTCTGAAGTAACGGCGGATGACCTCTTGAGTGGCGGCCTCACGGACGACAGCATCATCGGTAATGGCAAATCCGACCCGGTTGACTCCCATATCAGTGGGGGAAACATAAAGCTGTTCCGGAGCCATAATCCGCTCACAAATCCGGCGTACCACCGGGAAGATCTCTACGTCACGGTTATAGTTGATCGCTGTTTCATTGCAGGCGGCCAGGTGAAAGGGATCCACCATATTCACATCGGCAAGGTCTGCTGTGGCAGCTTCGTAAGCAACGTTGACCGGGTGGTCAAGAGGGAGATTCCAAACTGGGAATGTCTCAAACTTTGCATATCCGGAACGGACACCCCGGAGTTGTTCGTGATAAACCTGTGAAAGACAGGTTCCCATTTTTCCGGAGTTGGGGCCGGGACCGATGACTGCCACAATGGGGCGGGTGGTTTCAATATATTCATTGGCACCGTAGCCGTTTTCGCTGACAATGGCGTTGACATCAGTGGGATATCCCTCAATAGGATGATGCAGATAGACCTTGATCCCCTGACGGGTCAAACGGTTGAGAAAGAAACGCACCCCCGGCTGATTGCAGTAACGGGTAACAACAACTGCTTTGACTTCAAGTCCCCATTTACGCAAATCGTCGATGGTACGCATCGTATCGGCTTCATAAGAAAGCCCGAAGTCGGCACGCATTTTCTTTTCTTCAATGGCACCGGCGTGAATACAGATGATGATGTCCACCTGATCTTTCAGGCGCTGAAGCAGTTTGATTTTTGCATCAGGATCGAAACCGGGCAGAACTCTTGCGGCGTGAAAGTCGCAAATCAGTTTGCCGCCGAATTCAAGATAAAGTTTGCCGTCAAATTTTCCTGCCCGGGCGATGATTGCCTCAGACTGTTCTTTCAAATATTTTTCACTGTCAAAACCGATTTTCATAATACCCTCTTGCGTTTAGATAATATACGCCGAGTGAATGATTTTTTCAAGAGCAGAAATACATTTTATTCGTCACTGGCTCAATTCCTGAGCCTTGAGCACCGACACAAAGGCTTCCTGAGGAATGTTGACCTGACCGATCTGTTTCATCCGCTTTTTACCTTCCTTCTGTTTTTCAAGAAGTTTACGTTTACGGGTGATGTCACCGCCGTAGCATTTGGCAAGCACGTTCTTGCGCAGCTGACGGATCGTTTCCCGGGCGATGACTTTGCCCCCCACAGCCGCCTGAATAGCGATCTGGAACAACTGGGGCGGAATGGCATCTTTGAGCCGTTCTGCGATCTGCCGTCCCCGTTCATAAGCCATACTTTCGTGGACGATCGAACTGAAGGCATCCACCGGTTCGCCGTTGACCAGAATGTCAAGTTTGATCAGCTTGGAACTCTGATAACCGGCCTGTTCATAGTCCATACTGGCGTAGCCCCGGGTAATGGATTTAAGCTTGTCGTGGAAGTCGATCAGGATCTCGTGCATCGGCATATCAGCTGTGATGATCACGTGATTGGCATCAATGCTCTGGGTGTCGGAACAAAGTCCCCGTTTGCTCATTACCAGATTCATCACGTCGCCGATATAGGTGGACGGCGTCATAATACGGCATTTGATCATCGGTTCTTCAATGTGCTCAATGGTCGAGGGATCGGGCAAAAAGACCGGGTTGTCAACATTGATCTGCTCGCCGGATTTCAGATAGACGTGATAGACCACCGAAGGATAGGTGGCGATAATGTCCATATTGTATTCACGGCGCAGACGTTCCTGGATGATTTCCATATGGAGCAGTCCCAGGAATCCGCAGCGGAAACCGAAGCCCAGAGCAGCGGAGCTTTCTGCCTGATAGAGAAATGCCGCATCGTTGAGCTGCAATTTGGCCATACTGGCCTTGAGCTGGTCGTAGTCGGCGGTGTCAATAGGATAGATACCGCTGAAAACCATCGGTGTTGCTTCCCGGAATCCGGGAAGGGGATTTTTGCAGCTGTTTGCCGTGTCGGTCATCGTATCGCCGATCTTGGTGTCGGCGGGACTCTTAAGGTTGGGGATCACATATCCCACGGAACCAGCGGTCAACTCGGCATCGGCGTGCATAGAGGGATTGAAAAAGCCCACCTCTTTTAATTCACTTTCGATACCGTTGCTGAAAAGCCGCACCCGGGTACCCCGTTTGAAGGAACCGGAACTGACACGCACATAGTTGACCACACCGCGGAAAGCATCGTAGTAGGAGTCAAAAATCAAAGCATTTGTTCCGTCGGCGGGTTCAGGAACTGTCGGCGGCGGCACTCTTTCAATGACGGCTTTAAGGAGTTCTTTGACCCCTTCGCCGGTTTTTCCTGAAACACAAAGGGCTTCTTCACGGGGCAATGCGAGGATCT
>JAZUPO010000164.1:0-8683 GCA_045605205.1 Victivallaceae bacterium | reverse complement strand
CGCCGGTTTTTCTGAATTCGGCCACCCCATTGAGATCAGTGCAGCTTTTACAGCTAAACGCCTTGAGGCTCTGCGCGCAGAAGCCAATCAGGGGTACGAAATCGAATTGCCTCATCTGGCGGCCCTTAACTGTGCCGCAGCTTTTGATGCGGCACTGGCAGATGCTTACGGACGTTCTGTCAACAAGCCTTTCTTCCGAACCTGTAACGCAGAATATATGAACTGTGACCTTTCTGAATTTCTGGAGCCTGCTGAAATTTTCAAAGGTAAATATCCTGAAGATTTCTTCGCTACTCCTGCCAAAGAGCTTCCCGTATGGCATCTGGTCGGCGGCAAAGATCCCTTGAGTGAAAGTGAGCTCACAGGCAGCGAACCTGACGACGGATTCCCCGTACTCCTGAGAGATTGGATCAAACGGGACGGCCTGAAATGTCTCAAGATCAAACTTCGCGGCAACGATGCCCAATGGGATTATGACCGTATTGCAGCTGTGGGAAAAATCGCCCTTGAAATGGGGGTGACTGATTTGTCCGTCGATTTCAACTGTATGGTGACAGATCCCGGGTATGTGAACGCCATTCTCGAGAAACTGAAAGGTGAAGAGCCTGAAGTTTACAACATTCTGCTCTATGTGGAACAACCCTTCCCCTATGATCTTGAAGCCAACCGGATCGACGTTCATTCCGTGTCTGAAAGAAAGATGCTTTTTATGGACGAAAGTGCCCACGATTGGCATTTCATCCGTATGGGCAGGGAACTGGGGTGGGACTCCGTGGCTCTCAAGAGCTGCAAAACCCTTGCCGGGGCCATTCTTTCTCTCTGCTGGGCAAAAGCTCACGGTATGAACCTTATGGTCCAGGATCTCACCAACCCCAGAATGTCTATGTTCGCCCATACCCAACTGGCAGCCTATGCCGGCACCATCAAAGGTGTGGAGTGTAACGCCCCCCAGTTTTATCCGGCAGCGTCACTGCCCGACGAAAAATTTTATCCGGGACTTTTTGAACGGCGCAACGGTATCGTCAAACTTGATTTCCTTGATGAACCCGGCTTGGGCATCAGAGAGGGGATCATCAACATTGAACTGCCTGTTCCCACAGCAGAGGAAGGAACAATATGAATTTTAATAAAGTCGGTTTCGGTATTATCGGCACGGGAGCTGTTGCTGCCGCCCACGCTATGGCTATCACTCACAGTGAATTTGCCGATTTGGTCGCTGTTTATGACGTTGTTCCTGAACGGGCAAAGGAATTTGCGGCAAAGTACAATACTCAGGCAGTGGAAAGTTTTGAGGAATTCCTCAAAACTCCCGGTCTTGAGGCCGTCACCGTGGCAACTCCCAGCGGATTTCATCACGATCCGGTTTGTGCCGCCGCCCGAGCAGGGATCCACATTCTTTGCGAAAAGCCTCTTGATATCACCCTTGACAAGATCGACGATATGATCAAGGTGTGTGAAGAAAACAAGGTTTTTCTGGCGGCGATTTTCCAATCCCGCTTCAAAAAGGCCGTCATTGCCATCCGCAAAGCTCTTGATGAAGGACGTTTCGGCAAACTGGTTTCCGTTTCAGCCAAACAGCTCTGGTATCGGGATACAGCTTATTACAAAAGTGCTTCCTGGCGGGGTACCTGGGCCATCGACGGCGGCGGAGCACTGATGAATCAGGGCAGTCATACCGTTGACCAGCTGCTCTATCTGGGGGGCGAAGTCAAAAGGCTCTCTGCCCATACCGCCAACCTACTCCACGATATCGAAGTGGAAGATACAGCTGTCGCCTCTATGGAATTCGTCAACGGAGCCTGCGGCACCATTGAAGTTTCTACCGCCTGTCAGCCGGGCTATCCTGTGACCATTGAGATAACCGGTACCAAAGGCAGTGCACTCATCAAATCCGATACCATTGCCCGGTGGCAGTTTGTAGAGGAACGCCCCGAAGATGAAGAGATCCGCAAGGAACTCGCCGACGGTTCAAAAACCTCAGGTGGAGCCAGTTCCGCAATGGACTTTGACTATCACGGTCATATGTATCACGTGGACAACCTGGCCCGGGCCATCCGCAATGGCGAGGCCCTGATCCTCGACGGCAAAGACGGAAGACTGGCTGTTGAATTCATCCAGGCTGTCTATGAATCCAGCCGCACCGGAATGCCCGTCACATTGAGATAACAATGGAGAGCACTCCCGCCTCACCCCAGGTAAAGTATCTGTACGGCTCCTTTGTGGGCAGAAACGCTGCCATAGAACAGCTTTCTGCCCACAGTCACGCAGATTACTGGCAAATCGAAATTGCCATTTCCGGGCAATTCGTTCTGCGTCTCGATGACCGGGAATATGAAATCCCGGCGGGCAGTGCTGTCTTTGTGCCTCCCTGTGTCCGTCACAGTTTTGATTACTCTTCCACCGGCATATCCTTTGCCACGGCAAAATTCAAGATCACAAGCTCCTTTACGGATCTTCCGGTAGGTATTGTTTCACCCGGTACAGCTGAAAGTTATTTTCTCACAGAGATCGTCCGGCTGCTGCGGGAGCTGCCCCCTGATTATGAAAAAATCATAAGTTTTCTGCTGGGCAATCTTTTTCAGCTCCACTACGCCCCCCGCCGGGATTCCGGAACGCCCCGGATCATTTCCATTATCAACTCTCTCATCAGCCGCAGCGGCGGCCGCATCAGGATCCACGACCTGGCAGAAAAAAGCGGTTACTCCCGGGATTATCTCAACCGGGTGATTCGTGCGAAATTCGGAATACACCTCAAAGCTTACATCGATAACGAACTTGCTGAAAGAGCAAGGCGTTATCTTGATTATTCAGAACGCAACATTTCAGAAGTCGCCGCCCAGCTGGGATTCCCGGACATTTACAGTTTCTCACGTTTCTTTTCCCGTATGAATAACGGTCTTTCCCCCACTGCTTTCCGCAAACGCAAATAGCTCTTTCCGTAAGCTGAAAACACTCTGAGCATCTCTGATTTTCTGAAAATATCTGAAGTTTTCACTTGTATTTTGTACAAATCAGAGTTAAAGTATTGAAATGACAATCGGCCTATGATCAAAGGAGAATATTTTTATGAATAAAACCTATTTTATATTTTTTCAGCTATTATGCTTCACTTTTTGTTCCATTCTCTCTGCGGTGGATGTCAAAACGCCATTTATGACAGCCAAGCTCTCCCCCAAAGGAGCAATGGTCACACACCTGACTGTCAAAGGAATATCCTGGAGTACATCGTACCAGAAATGGGGTTCTTTCACAGACCGTATCACCCAAAACATCAGTGAAATGACCCAGGGGCTTGCTGATACAGCAAATCTGGATTTCAATATCAAAAATTATACTGTTTCCAAAGCGGGCACAACAGTAACTTTTTCCGCTTATATCGGAGTGATCTCCGGACTTGTTATGGAAAAGAAATTCTTTTTTTCCAACACAAAACCTGTAATCAGGATTACTTACCGTTTTACCAATACAACAAGCTCTCCGATGCCGCTGGGAGTTTATACCAGACTTTTCTTCCGCACCGGAAGCGACAAATATCAATACTTCCAGCCCGGTGAAAAGGATGTAAAAAAGATTATGCCGGGAGAAACCTCTCTGCCGATCAAACTGCCCAACAAAACTTTTCTTGCTGTGACCGATGGCAAAGACCGGGGATTTCTGCTGAAGTTCCCCGCCAACGACACGGCAGGTCTCCTCAACTGGCTTATCCCCGGCGGTTACACTCAGGAATACCTCAGTTCCCAGCAGCCCCTGGCTCCGGGAAAATCCCGTACGATCGACATAGAGTGTATCTATTCTGAAAACATCGCTTCTACGCTGAAATCCCCCTCTCTCAAGGCTGAAAAGCTTTCCGGAACTCTTCCGGTTCAAGTCGATCGTATGGTGGGGATCAAACCCAAAGCCGGGCTTTTGTTTTTCCGCAGCATACCGGCTCCCCAAGGCAGTTTCATCGACCTTTCTTTTGTCCGTCAGTTCCAGGACAGCTGGCGTGCAGTCGAACTCCCTGCGGATAAAGAAAAATCTCCTCTTGCCATCTATTCACTGGAAAACGGAGTCCCCAATAAGGTCACGCCTCTGGAATTCACCCGCCGGGGCCGCAATCTGATCATAAAAGTTCCCGGAATTGCCGACAAAAATGTCGTTCACGTTGACCGTTGTAAGAAAGAAGGGGAATTCATCCACAATATTTCCGGCAAAACCTGGTACGGTCCTGTCACGATGAAATGCCGTATCTACTTTGACGCACAGGGCGGCAAAGAAGCTGCAGCGGCAGACATTCCCCTTGCCGGGGCCTTGCTCCGCAACGGCAATATGGAACAGGCAGATTCCCGCAACGCAAAACGTCCCCGGTATATGCCTTTTGCGGCCAATCCCTGGTATCAGGCGGAACTTCAAAAAGAAAGTTCAGGCAACACCTTTTTGCGTATCGGCAAAAACGGCTTTTTTAATTTCTTGCCGGAATACCGTAAAGAGTACACACTTTCTCTCAAAGTCCGTTCCATAGGCGGTGGCGGATTGAGTCGTATTTTCGTCCAATTCTATGATAAAAACGGTCAATATCTCCAACGCCAGCGTTTACTTGTTCTGGGCACAAAAAATGCTTTTGACTGGAAAACACTTGAAAGGCGTTTCTATGTGCCTGATAACGTTGCTTTTTTGCGTATCCTTTTTCTCAATGGACAGGCCAAAGGGCAATATCTTGACATCGACGATGTAAAGCTGACCCTGCCGGTCGAAACACAAAAAAGAGTTACAAGAAAAACTGTTTTGCGTAACGAGATGCTCAAGTTGTGGATGATTCCGCTACCGTTGCTCGAAAAGATCTCCCATAAACTTGTCACTCCCCACGAAAAATGGTTCAAACCGGCAGCGGTTCCTGTGACTGATGTCCTTTTTCTTTCCAGTGTCGGCAAGAGAGTCACTGAAGGCGGACGGCGGAATATTGTGGAAATAGCTCAACGGCTGGACTTGAAATATACTCACATTCCCCTTATCCGCAAAATCAGGAATGTAGTCAGTGCCTATTCTGTTTATCCCACCTATTTTGAAAACCGGATCTCCGACTACACAATGGAGTGTCTGAAAGAGATCAAAAAACTCCCCAAAACAGTATGTATCTTGAATACAAATTTCAAAACCATTCAGGATGAAGCGTTTATAAAATTGTTGATATCGTGGCAGAAAAAAGGAGTCAATTTCCTTTTCTACGGCTGCAGCAACATCCCGGTTTCCCTGACAGGCAAATATTCCAAACAGGATTTTGCACCGGTTCTGCCTGTTATGAGCAATATTCCCAATGGTGCCCCGGGCGTATTCCGTTTCACCCGCAATCATAAATCCCTTGTCTGTGTGGCCCATTATTCTCCTGAAAAAAACACATTGATCCCTGACCATTTGAGATTTGAAGCAAAATACTATGCACTTCAGTACAGTTTTGATTTTCCCTGGTGGGAATACAACTTTCTGCTGAATGTGCAGCTGCTCCGTCACGTTGCCCGGGTAAAAAGTGATGCAAAACTGGTCAAAACAACTGCTTTTGCCGGTGTACAGGCGGCAAAAGATTTTACAGGCACACTGAACGTCAAGATAGAATCTATGGACCGCGAAGTTATTTTGTCCCGGAACATCCCGGTCAAAGTCACCGCCGGAAAAACCCTTGAAGTACCGGATGATTTTCAGCTCCCCGGCGGTATCTTTGTTGCAAAACTGCGCTTGCTGGACAACAAAGGCCGTTCAGTGGATGCCGGTGCCGTCCGGCTGGACAGAAAAGAGATCATACCTCTTACTGTCACATTGAAAAACAAAGAAAATATCGTTCCCCATCCGCAAAAAGCGGAATTTACGGTTGCTGCCTCTCACTTGCCGGAGGGGGCCGAAGTCACAGTTGAAATTTTCAACCAGCGCAGAGAAATTCTTTTCAGATCTGAGCCCGAGAGTCAGAAAAAACTTTCCTTTGCGGTTGAATTGCCTGCAATGCGTACCTTTTTCAATTACATCCGTGTATGGGTTACAAAAGAAAAACGTGTGCTGGCAATGATGAGCAAAGAATTTTCAGTTCCGGGAATCCCCCTGCCCCTGGATGAGTTTTACGGCTTTTCCAATCCTGGAATTTCCGGCGGTGCCCCCATTAAACATCTGGGTTTTGACATCTCTATTTCAGGCGATCCCCGTTGGAAACATACGCCGGTCAGTATCCGCCGCATCCGCACGATGGGTATGATCCCCATTCCCAGGCGCGGTGATGAAAAGATATTCCGTCCCTACCGGGATGATGTAAAAAGCGATCCGGTCAGAAAACCCTGTTTTTCCTCCCCTGAATTCCACGCACAACTGCAGAAAGACACTAAATTCATCGCCGATAACTGCAAAGTGCGTTATAATGACGTCAATCATCTGTGGGCAGGTGACGAAATGTTCCTTGGACGTTCCGTCTGTACCTCTCCCAGTTGCCTTGCAGGATTCAGAAAAGAACTGCAAAAGAGTTTCGGCACCATTGAAGCTTTGAACAAAAACTGGGGAAGTTCCTTCAAAAGTTTTGCTGATGTCGTCCCCTCACAGCTGGATGATCTCAAAAACAAGGATCGTCTCGGCCCCTGGCTGGACCACAAGATGTATATGACTAAAGTCTTTGCCGAAAACTTCTTTGAAAAACCCAGAGCCGAATTGGAAAAATATGTTCCTAATGTCAAGATCGGTCCTACGGGAACTCAAAAACCCGGTTTCGGTTACAACTGGCACGAGTTGATGAAACATTGCCGTATCATAGGATATTATTCAGGCGTTCAGACAAAAGTCATCCACGATTTCGGCGGGACATCCCTGCTGGCCGGTCAATGTGGCGGCGGTTACACTCACGGCCACCTTGATTACGAACCTTACAACTACAACATTATGTGGCGTACTCTGCTCAATGGCGGTAATCTTGCCTATCATTACCACGGCTGTGCCATAACTGGAGACGGTTCACCGACCCGCAATATGCACTTTTTTATCACCTCTCTGAATGAACTCAAAAGCGGCATTGGTAAACTTTATCTTTCCGCACAGCCCCAACACGAGGTGGCCATACTCTACTCTCAGCCCTCTCTGTTTGCGGCTATGGGCAGCTGTGGTCAGGCTGAGTGGCAGAACAGTCAGACCTCCTGGGCAAAACTTCTGGATGATCTGAGGATCAGTGCCCGTTTCATCAACTATGAGGAATTGGCCCAAAAGGGAGTTCCCGCCGGAATAAAAGCTGTAGTCCTCCCCTTTGCTATTGCACTTTCAGATCAGGAAATCGGCAACCTTGCCAAATTTGCCGCCCAAGGCGGTACAGTTATTACTGACCATAATGCGGGTATTTTTGACAATCACGGCAGAAAACGTTCTGCAAAAGAATTGGAAAATTTAAAATTCATCACCTCTTTGAATTTCTCAATTGCACGTTATAGCTTCGTCCAGTTTGGCGGAACGGGCGGTGAACTTTCATCTTCAGGTTCAGGAGATGCAAAATTCATAAAATTGTGCCGCAATCAGGTTGGGACGGTCCTGGCATTGAAAGGGATCAATCCTTTTGTTGTCCTCATAGATGACAAAGGCAATGAATTCGGCTGTACGGCCAAATTCCGTGTTGACGGAACGACCCGCATTTACGGTTTTCATTTGGAACCGGCAGAGCTCAAACCGGCTCTGTTCAAAACTTCACCGCGGACTCAAGTCAGAGTCAAGCTGCCCCAAAAAGGACACGTTTATGAAGTCCGCAGCAAACGTTATCTGGGCTTGACCAGAAGTTTTGATATGACACTTGTTCCCGGTTGGAGTATGATTTATGCCGTACTTCCTTACAAGCCCAACTCTCTCAAAGTAAGTGCACCCGGCACTGTTTCCCGCGGAGAAACTCTTAAGGTACGTTTTGTTCTTACACCTTCCAAAGATATGCAGGTGTTCCGTATGACCCTGCTCGATTCCAAGGGAAAAGAGTTGAAGCAATTTTCACGGAATCTGCGGCAATCTGGCCGTCCTTCTGTCGAACTCTTCATCCCTTACAACTTCAACAAGGGGACATACACCGTAAAAATCACCCATATCGCGACCGGTCTGACTGGCACACAAAGCTTTGAAGTCCGGTAAAAAAGAGTTTTTTCCACTTGCGGGCAGGACGGGGAAAGGATTTTCAAAAAAAATTCCCCGTCACAGCCTTTTTTACTTTGTAATTTCCACCAAAAGAAGCTATATTATAAACTGGGATTTTTTTGTTTTCACATCTTTTTCAAGAAAGGATAATTATACAAATGAGCCGTAACTACAATGTCGCAGTCGTTGGCGCCACCGGTGCCGTCGGTGTTGAAATGATCAAGACCCTGGAAAAGCGTAATTTTCCTGTGGCCAATCTTAAACTTCTGGCCTCTGCCCGTTCAGCAGGTAAAAAAGCTCAGTTCAAAGGGTGTGATGTCACCATTGAAGAACTGACACACGACTCTTTCAAGGGTGTGGATATTGCTCTCTTCAGTGCCGGTGGTGATATTTCCAGAGAGTTCCGCAGCAGCGTGGTAAAATCCGGTGCTGTTATGATCGACAACTCCAGTGCTTTCCGTATGGAAGCCGATGTGCCTTTGGTTGTTCCTGAAGTCAACCCCGAAGATGTCAAATGGCACAAGGGTGTCATCGCCAACCCCAACTGCTCCACCATCATTATGCTGGTTGCAGT
>JAZUPO010000163.1:0-1824 GCA_045605205.1 Victivallaceae bacterium | reverse complement strand
CGACCATTTCGGCGAGCATCTTTTCGGTTTCGATCAGAGAAACCTGAACGTTGCCGTGCGGGTCGCGGTCGTTGCAGAGCTGCATCTGGATACCGGCGGGCAGAGAAGCAAAGACCTTGGCAGAATCGGCGGAAAGTTTTCCGGCGGCAAAGGAAGTCGGAGGCCAAGCGGGCTTAGGAAGACAAGTTAAGGTGGCAACTCCTTGGCCCACAGAACGACATGGCTACGATCCGACTTAAAATGAAAAAGTTGCCTTCGCTGCCGGAAAACTTTCTGCCGAATCTGCAAAAGTTTTTGCTTCTCTGCCCGCCGGTATCCAGATGCAGCTCTGCAACGATCGTGACCCCCACGGCAACGTGCAGGTTTCTCTGATCGAAACTGAAAAAATGCTCGCCGAAATGGTTGGAACCAAACTGAAAGCAATGAAAGCTGAAGGTACTTTCAAAGGCAAATTCTCAACTCAGACCCATTTCTTCGGCTATGAAGGCCGTTGTGCGGCTCCTTCCAACTACGATGCCGACTACTGCTACAGTTTGGGCTTCAACGCCGCCGCCCTCATCGGTGCCGGAAAGACCGGTTATATGTCAAGCGTCCGCAACACCATCAAGTGTGCTGACGAATGGATCGCCGGCGGTATTCCCATCACTATGATGATGAACATCGAACGCCGCCACGGCGAAGATAAGCCCGTGATCCGCAAGGCTCTGGTGGAACTTTCCGGCAAGCCCTTCAAGAAACTTGCCGAAAACCGTGCCGCCTGGGCTGTGGAAACCAGCTACATCTATCCCGGTCCCATCCAGTATTTCGGACCCTCCGAAGTCTGCGATTTGGTCACTGCCACTCTGATGCTGGAAAAAGCATAATATGGCTGAAGTCAAACTCGATATAGATTATGTAGCCGATCTTGCCCGGCTTGAGCTCACTCCTGAACAAAAGGAGCGTTTCGGAGCTGATCTGGGCAATATCGTCAACTACATTGCCGAACTCTCTGAGGTGGATGTGGAGGGCGTTGAACCTACCGCCCACGCCTCTGCCTGCTCCAATGTCTGGAGAGAGGACGAGGTCAAACCTTCCTACCCCAGAGAGACTATGCTTGCCAACGCCCCCGGCGTGGTCAATGGCGAATTGATCCGGCTTCCCCGGGTCATACCCGGATCGGAGAGCTGAAAATACTATGGCAGACAAATCTTTTACCATTCACGCTCTGGCTGAAGAGCTTAAATCAGGCAAACTCACCTCTGTGGAACTTTGCCGCCGCTGTCTCGACGCTGTGGCTGCAAGAGATGAGGAAATCGGTGCCTTTATCAAATATGACGCCGATAAAATTATGGCTCTTGCCGCCGAATCAGATGCCCGCCGCAAGGAGGGAAAAGCCCTGAGTGATTACGACGGTATCCCTATCGGCATCAAGGACAATATCTGTGTCAAAGGGGAAACTTGTTCCTGTGCTTCAAAGATCCTTGAAAAGGTGGTTTCCCCCTATTCCGCAACGGCTGTCGACAAATTGAGTGCCAAAGGCTTCATTCCTTTCGGCCGTCTCAATATGGACGAGTTCGCAATGGGATCAAGCTGCGAAAACAGTGCCGTCAGAAAGACTTGCAACCCCCTGGACACTTCCCGTGTTCCCGGCGGTTCTTCAGGCGGTTCTGCCGCCGCAGTGGCAGCGGGATTCCTGCCCGCCGCTCTGGGCAGCGATACGGGCGGTTCCATCCGCCAACCGGCAAGTTTCTGCGGTATTGTGGGGCTCAAGCCCACTTATGGCCGGGTTTCCCGTTACGGATTGGTGGCGTTTGCCTCCAGTCTGGATCAGATCGGCCCCATGAC
>JAZUPO010000162.1:0-2490 GCA_045605205.1 Victivallaceae bacterium | reverse complement strand
CTTGGCTCACAGAACGACATGGCTACGATCCGACTTCCTGTCAGGGTGAGCAGCAGCCCTGAATTTTTTGGCTCTCTTCCCAATAAAGGTTGATATTTGGACTTGGGGAAGAGGGCACCTCATCACCCTGCAATATCTGTTTGTCAATTTCTTCATTGCAGAGGTGTCGCTGCTTTTACAAGGAGTGAATGAAAGAATTTTACCTGAATTTTGAGGAAAAAACTTGCAATCTGAGGCATTGAGTGCTATATTAACACGTTTAGAAGTATTTTTATATGGTGGAAATTTACGCATTTTTCATATATTAAAAATGTCTGAATTCTTGACGTTCAAGAGTTTAGGCGCAACCAACGGGAGAGATTTATGAGAAAAGTCGCAGTGATGGCAGGAGTCCTGACAGCATTTGTGCTGTGCTGGACGTCTTCACTCCACGCCGGCTCGGTATTTACCGACCGGAAAACCGGCAAGACCGTCATCGAACTTACGGTGGACGGTTTGCCCAACCCCACCGGAACTGACGTGAACAACCGTGCCAATACGGAAATCGTCAGAGACTTCGTCAAGGGGTTCCCCGCACTCTTCAAAAAGAAGTATGCCGCCAAATACAAGGCCAACCCCGGCAAGTACGGCAATTTCAATTGGGATGATGTGGAAATCCGTCTGAAGCCCTTTTCCGGTATCCGCGTTGAAGGTGTTGAAAACGACCTTCTCGCAATCGCCGGTAATATGGCTCCCGATGTGCTTTACATCAACTTCCGTAAATCTGATAACTACATCAGCAACAACTTCCTTTATCCTCTGGACGAGTTCATCCGTGAACTGAGCCCCAAAGAGCGCAAGGAACTGCTCGAAGAACGCATCCACCCCAAAGTGCGTCCCGTTGTTGAACGTATGGGCCCCGACGGCAAGATGCATTTCTGGACCGTGCCCTACGGCGGCTCGCCCCTGGGGAAGGTGATGATGTTCCGTAAGGACCTTTTTGATAAACACGGAATTCCCTATCCCACCGCTCAGTGGACTTGGGAAGACCTGCTTGCCGCCTGTAAAAAGATCACCGACCCCTCCAACGGTATCTATGGTATTGCACTTGGTCGTGGAAAAACCGAATCCTGGCAGTGGCTGACCTTCCTGTGGAGTGCCGGCGGCGAAGTAATGGAACAGGATCCCAACACCGGAAAATGGCGTTGTTCATTCGGTTCTGAAGCCGGTTTGCGTGCACTCGACTTCTATACAACACTCTGTGCCGAAAAATGGATCGACAAAAAAGGCGTTGTCCGCCGCGGCTATGCTTATAAGGATTCCCGTTCCAGCAGCAAATGGAGCAACGGTGAAATCGGTATTTTTATGACCTACATTGACGAACGTACAATGGCCAGCTTCAACCCCGAAATCTACGGTATGGCTCCTGTGCCTATGGGCTACAAGGACGAAAAAGGCATCCGTCATCGCGGCGGTGAGCTGAACTGCGGTATGTTCGGTATGTTCGGCGGTGTGTCCAATCCTGTGATCCGTGACGCTGCCTGGGAATATATGTTCCACCGCGACAGCGAATCCGGTCTTCGTGTCCGTACCCGCGTTCTTGTAGAAGGCGGTATGGGTCAGTTCGTGATGCCCCGCTATCTTAAACGTTTCGGTTACGAAGATTTGCTTCGTCTCTCTCCCAAAGAATTTCTGGAACTCTACAAAGTCGCTATCGAAACCGGCCGTCCTGAACCCTACGGCAAAAACTCCAACTTTGCTTATGAACGTATGTCCGTGCCGTTGCAGGAAGCAGAAGGTATGGCTCTGCGTGATGAACTTCCCTCCGATCCCAAACAGCGTATCCAGGTGCTCCGCAAGATCATCAAAAACGCTGAAGCTGTCGCCAACGAACTTATGATCGGTGATATTACCGATGGAGAACGTCTGAAACGGCGCATTATCGCCTGCTGCGTGCTGCTGGGTATCCTTGTGGCCTACTTCTTTGTGTTCCGCAAGATCTTCCGCATCTTCACTCCTCCCAAATCCATTCTTGGTGTGAAACAGGAAACCTGGGGTTTCCGCCGCCACTTCTGGGCTTATATGCTTCTGGTTCCCGCCGTGCTGACCATTCTTGTGTGGCAGTATCTGCCTCTTGCCCGCGGTTCAGTTATGGCCTTCCAGGATTACAAGATCATCGGTAAGTCCGCCTTTATCGGTGTGGACAACTTCGGTAATCTGATTGTAGACAGCTACTGGTGGGCTTCTATCTGGAACGCCTTCCGCTACTCCACTCTGGTCATCAGCTTGACCTTCCTGCCTCCTATGATCCTGGCTATTCTGCTTCAGGAAGTTCCCAAAGGCAAACTGCTTTTCCGTATGATCTATTATCTCCCTGCCGTGATCTCCGGTCTGGTGACTATGCTCTTGTGGAAACAGTTCTATGAACCCTCCGAATTGGGTGCCTTGAACCAGATCGTCCTGAGCATTCCTGCTTGCGGCTTCGTCGGTATCGGTGCCATTCTGATGATT
>JAZUPO010000161.1:0-5516 GCA_045605205.1 Victivallaceae bacterium | reverse complement strand
TTACCAAAGGCGTTCCAGGCGGCAGGACGGTAGATCTTTTCCTCGGGCACGTTGTGCATACACACAGGAATACGCAGCATAGAGGCCAAAGTAATAAGATCAGCACCGATGTGGCCGTAGTTGAAAGCTCCGTGGTTGGCTCCCCAGTTGGCCATAACGCTGTACACGTCGGTGAAAGCTCCCTTGCCCGTCAGGTTGGGAACAAACCAGGTGGTGGGCCAGGTGGGATCAGTACGCTTGTTGAGCACATCGTGGACTTCAGCTGGCAGCTCGCAGGTGTAGCCTTCTGCGATCTGGATCACAGGACCAAGTCCCTTGATCAGATTCATACGGCTCAAAGTGATGGGCATACCGCCCTTGCTGGTGAAGTTGGAACTGAACCCGCCGCCACGGAAATATTCAACACCGGCAGGACGCCACTGAGTGGCATCGAGACACTTCTTGGCTTCAGCTTCAGAAATTTCCCAGTAGGGTTTCATCACAGGTTTGCCGTCACAACTGCACTGACCGGTGGCATCCAAAGTGGTAGCTCCGGAGTTGAGCAAATGGATGAGCCCGGGAACTTCAAGATCATACCCGGTAATACGTTTGACCGATTCCCTGCTCCAGAAAGTACGGACATCGGAAAATCCGGAAGCCGTACCGGTCAGCAGATGACCGAAAAGCATCATAATGCCGTTGAGAGCATCGTTTTCAGTGGCAACCACCATAGGTTCACGGATGCCGTTCCAGTCAAAGGAACTGCAAAGCATCGCTTCAGTAAAGTCCCCGTTGGGGAAGTGGTCAGTCCACTGACGCTGCCCCTGAAAACCGCCGGCAACAGCATTGTGACCGTCACCCTCTTCACGGTAGCCCATTTCAGAAAGACGGGGATTGCCCTGCATCAAGTCGCGGACGATCATCGTCATCTTGACCACAAACTCCCACTCAGTGTCAAGCTGCTGACGGTTATGGCGGAGTTTTTCAGGATTGTTGTCGGCACCTTCCTTGCAGTTTTCCTTGACCCAGGCAAGAGCCTTTGCATATTCTTCTTTATCGTAGATCCCCTCTTCCATACGGCGGATGATCTCGGTGCTGTCCACAGATTCACAGCGCATATTGAGATAATCCTCAAAGAGCTCAGGTGAAACAATGGAACCCGCAATCCCCATAGCGACACTCCCCACAGAAAGATAAGACTTTCCACGCATCCAGCCCGCTGCCACTGCGGCACGACCGAAGGCCAGCAGCTTTTCGGCCACGTCGGCAGGAATGGAAGTATCGGAAGCATCCTGAACTTCACGGCCGTAAATACCAAAGGCAGGCAACCCTTTCTGAGCGTGAGCCGCCAGAACAGCAGCCAGATAAACAGCTCCGGGACGCTCGGTACCGTTGAACCCCCAGACAGCTTTCTGAGTCAGAGGATCCATATCCATCGTTTCAGAACCATAACACCAACAGGGAGTAACTGTCAAAGTGGCGGTCACGCCGCATTCAGCAAATTTTTTCTGACAGGCAGCAGCTTCCTGCACGCCGCCGATGGTGGTATCAGCAATGACACATTCGACAGGACGGCCGTCAGGATAACGCAAATTGCTGCTGAGAAGTTCGGCAGCAGCCTTGGCCATATTCATAGTCTGGACTTCGAGAGATTCACGGACGCCTCTGCGTCTTCCGTCAATAGTCGGTCTGATACCGATACGGGGGGTGGTGATAACCATAAAAATTCTCCTTAACATTTAAAGTGTCAACAACACTCTTTTTTCTTTCAGTTTCTCAAATCTCCGTACGGGGCGATTTCCCACCCACCGGGAGAATTCTGAGGGATAGGGCTGTATCCTGATCTTTCATACTCAGTACACCCGGTAAAAAACAAAAAAAGGAGCACCAGCATCGTCAAGATGCACCAGTGCCCCATTGGATTGTCTGCTGAACGAAACATAATGTTTTTCAATCCGTTCTGCCATCACTTGGCAGGAAAGAAACGTTCCTGCAGAGTTTCAAAAAGGGTATATTCATTCATTTCAAGAGCCTGAAGTGCCACAGCAGCACCGAGGGCCAGAAACGTGAGTACAATGACCACAGTAAAAAATTTTGAATTGAACATTGCCGTTCTCCGAAAGTTTACTGTCAACGTTTAGTCGTTTTCTTGGGAGCTTCAGGAGCTTTCTCGTTCTCAATAACGACATTGACCACATCACCGACCTGCATAGCTTTGGCATCCACAGGGATATTGGCGATTGAAGTCGTTTCACCGACCTGGGAGACCTGAATACGGGCGATAAATTCGCTCTTATTGCCTCCCTTGCGGGAAACAGCCAGGATCATTCCGGGCTCAACAACGGGGTTGACTTCAAGAGTACGGTTGCCGATATTCTGCTCAACGACAGAATACTTACCGATATTGACAGCCACATAACCGTACTTGGCATTGACGGCAATGATCTTGCCGGTCAGGAGAGCACGGGCTTCTTTGGAACCGGGCTGCCAGGGCTTGGTCTCGCCACGGGATTCAGGAAGACCGAAAGCCCGCTGGAAACTGACGATCTGACCGTCACGGTCTGCAATAACATTCTTAAGACCTTTGATTTGATTATTCAGACGGCCGATCTGAGCAAGTTGATTGCGGTTGGTCCGTTTCAGCTGGTCAATTTCACGATTGAGAGCCCGGGTCTGAGCCTGATATTTGTCAACAGCAGAAACGACCTTGCGAACCTCGGCCTGATAATTTTTGGCATTGGGAGAAGCATTGACACCGAAACGCTTACCGACCTGAGAGATGTTTGACTCATAATAACGTGAACGGTTGCGAATAGCAGCCAGCTCACTGGTCATTGCGGTAAAAGCGGAAGAATCTCCGCTGAGAAGTTTCTGATTATCAACGGTGATACCCAGTCCGGAACGGACGGCAGCGATCAGATTTCTGTAAGTCTGATCGCGTCTTCTGACGGCATCACTCACATTGCCGACGACGATACGCTGTGAAGTATAATAAGTGTCGAGCTTGGCCAGTTTGTCTTTAGCAAGCCCGTTATTGGGTCTGACAGTATTATTGACGACAAACAAAGCATTGGCAAGAATATCTCTTTCTTTAATAATGTTTCTGCTCTGCTTGGGAAGTTCGCCTTTAAGGGAGTCCAAATTGGCATAATTTCTATGATCAAGAGCATTTTTTGTCAGTTTGCTGCCCAAGTTGGTTCCACTTCCCTGATCGAGAGCACCGGCACTTTCACTGACGATCGCAGCCATTTTGTCCCAACCGCTTATAAACTGACTCCGCTTTTCATAAAGAAAATAGGAAAAAACTGCTGCAGCCAGAGAAAGCAGCAGGATCAAGATACTCAAGACGATATTGACAGCCTTCATTTGTTATTATCCTTCAAATTTCATTAATGATATTTGCAAAAACACAATGTCACACACTAACATTACCACCAAATTGATGAAAATGCAAGTCAAAATTCATTTTTTTTGCAAAAATCAGAGCAAAAACTTAACTCCGGTAACTTTCGTCAATTTTCCAGCCAGTTCTTCCATATCCTCACGGGAATTGACTCTGAGCTTTACAACGATGGTTCCGTAAGCCCCTGTCCGGGAAGATTCTCCCGCAGAAACAATGACCTTACGTCCCATAAAAACCTCGGCGATCCCCTCTTCTGAAATAGGTCTTGCAGCCTCGGCGATAATTATGCGATACTCCCAATCTCTGGGGAACTTCAATTCAGCATCTTTGATATTTTTCATTTTTCTTCCTTCCAATAGGGGGAAATCTGACGGAGCCGGGCAATGGCCGGAACAAGACAGTCAACAGTAAAGTCGATCTCTTCAGCCGTATTGGCAGCGGAAAGACTGAAACGGATCGTCCCGTGAGCCGCAGTGTAGGGAACTTTCATTGCCTGAAGCACGTGAGACGGCTCCAGACTGCCTGTGGTACAGGCCGAACCGCTTGAAGCACAGATACCATTCATATCGAGAAGCATCAGAATCGATTCACCTTCAATAAATTCAAAACTGATGGAACTGGTATTGCAGAGCCGGTGTTCCAGGTCGCCGTTGATGCGGACACAGGGGATCAACTCCTGCACCTTGGCTTCAAGCCGGTCTCTGAGTGCGGCCAGATCGTGCTGGGTCTGTTCCCGTTCCAGCAGAGCCAAACGGCAGGCTTCCCCCAGACCGATAATAGAGGCGGCATTTTCCGTACCTCCCCGACGCATACGTTCCTGGTGTCCGCCCCAAATAAAGGGAGTAAAGGGAACTGTGCGGCGGACGAACAATATCCCCACCCCTTTGGGGGCGTGGAGTTTGTGTCCGGAAACACTCAAAAAGTCGATATCTATGGCATCAGCATCGATCACTTCTTTGCCTGCGGCCTGAACCGCATCGGAGTGACAGAGAGCCCCTGCCCGGTGGGCGATTTTCACAGCTTCTGCGATGGGGAAGATGGTTCCAGTTTCGTTATTGGCCCACATCAGTGTCACCAAAGCGGTATTTTCATCCACGCTCTTTTCAAGAAACTCCATATCGAGCCGTCCCCGTTCATCCACAGGGACCTTGACGATTTCGATCCCCCTGCGGCTCAGCTCTTCGCAGTAATGCAAGATAGCAGGATGTTCCACCACACTGGTCACGATTTTCTTTCTGCCGGGCCGTGCTTTGAGAGCGGCATTGATAGCGGCATTGTCACTTTCTGTGCCGCAGCTGGTAAAGATGATCTCGCTTGCACAGTTGTCACGATCCCTGAAACGGACACCGATCAGCTCAGCACAATGCCGGCGTGCCTCTTCGATCTCGCCGGCGACGCTGCCGCCGAATGAATGGATACTTGAGGGATTTCCATACCGCTCACAAAAAAAGGGCAGCATTTTCTGCAGGACTTCGGGCCGCACTGCAGTTGTTGCATTATTGTCCAGATAAATCGTTTTCATTACTTCCTCCACACTCTCTCAGGCTGAATTCACAGCCGCAGTAATTCTGGCGGTAAAACCCGCTTTGCCGTGCGATTTCACAGCTGCGCCGGTATCCGTCACGTTTTTTAAAGTCTTCGGGAACAAAGTTGTTCCACTCCGAACCGATTTCAAAAATCACCTTTGACCGTTTGCGGGGACTTACGGTCAGAGTTGTGCAGAAATTTTCTCCTTCTGCAAAAAGCGCCGTCCGGCTCAGAGAGAAGTTGAAACAGCGCCGGCAGCGTTCTCCCTGTTCCGGCTCATTTTCGTACCCTTCTACGGCACGGAGCCAGCTTTCGTGGTCGTAGGGATCGATTGCCAGTTTGATCTGCTGAGCTTCTGCAAGCTGTCTGACACAGGCAAGGCGGCGTTCAAACTCCTCTTGAGAATTGAGGTTTGAATTGGAGTAGAAAAGCACCGTTTCTTCCCCGTTTTCTTTCAGACGCTCAACACAGCCCCCGCCGCAGGGAGCACAGCAGATATGAAGGATCATTTTCCGCCCTTCCTTCCTGAACAGCGTTCAATAAGTTCCTGGACAGCTGTATAAAAAGCCGGAATCAGCAAAGTCCCCCCCACCGCTGCCACCAGCAT
>JAZUPO010000160.1:0-4859 GCA_045605205.1 Victivallaceae bacterium | reverse complement strand
GTCAAATTTCAAGGTCGCTTTTTCGCAGACGATCTGGAAACTCATTTCAAAGGGGACTTGGGGGGCGGCACACCAGCCGCATTCAGCGGTGATGAAGCGTTTGTCTCCCATATTGTAAGAGGTGAAAATATGATCGTGAGTATTTTCAGTCACAGCCCCTCTGACACCGATACTGGTCACGCTGACAGGGCGGCCGAAAAGATAACGGACAAAATCGCTGTCGTGCAGATGCGTGTCGTAAGCGACTCCTGCAGAAAGTTCATCGTTCAGATACCAGTCGTTCCAGGAGTTGCCGTGGACTCTGGGGGAAAGACGGCGGAAATTGGCAGTCAGAACTTTACCGACACTGCCGGAGTCGAGGATCTGTTTGGCAGTGTCATATTCGGGCCACGCTCTGACACACATACCGATATTGATGAAGCTTTTGCTTTCTGCGATCTTTGCTTTGAGTTTTTTCAACTCGTCAATATTGCGGCAGAGGGGTTTTTCGCAGAAAACATTGATTCCCTTGTCCAACGCAGCCGTAATAAGGTCAGCGTGCCACACGGTGGGAACGCAGATATCGACCATATCCAAATCGCACTTTGCGATCATATCAAAACCATTGTCAAAAACTTCAACGCCGGTGAGATCCAGGGGCTTGGAGTTGTCTCCGCCGCCGATATTCCCCACAACGGAAGAAATATCTCCCTGCCGTTTGACAGGATCGATATCCGCAAGGGCGACGACTTTTACACCGGGCATACTGTTGTGGATCCTGAAATGGGTCGAACCCATAAAACCCAGTCCGACAAGACCTACTCTGACTTCTTTCATAAATCAATACTCTTTCCTGTGAAAATTTGCATAGTACATCATTATATAGTATATAAGGTAAACAGCGAAAAAACAATGGATTTTTCGGCTTTACGGTGGATTTTTCAGCAAAAACGTGCTATTTTACACAATTGCAACATTTATTTGAGGGAAACTCATTATGCCGCACGAAATAACTTTGGAAGTTCTTTTAAGTCAGGAAGTCTGCCGCCTGCTGGACAGTTTTGCCGCAACGATGAATATTCAGGTGGTGTTTTTTTCCCGTCAGGGCAAGATATTGAAACGGGGCAGAAGCTGCGGCAACACCGGCTACTGCACCATTATGCAGGAAAAATTTTTCGGTGTGGCCAAATGTGTCGCTCTCGACCTTGAAATGCAAAGCCGCTGCCTGGAATCAGGCAAAACACTTTCCTACCGCTGCCACGCCGGATTGAATGAGATCATTGCTCCGGTAAAGGTTTTGGGGGAAGTGGCGGGATTTGTAGTTTTCGGACAGTTCCGCACGTCAAAAGAGCCTCCGGCCTGTGTCAAAAGTGATCCCCAGGCGGTCAAGGCATTTGAGTCTCTGCCTTTCTTTGATGCAGAATCCGGTGCCAGTTTGGAAGATGTGATCAATATTCTTATTGACTACATCATTTCAAAGGAACTGATCTCCTATTCAGGGGACTTCCGCTACCAGAGGCTGCTGACTTTTCTTGACTCACACCTGCAGATGAAACCCACTTTGAAGCAGGCTGCCAGATTTCTCAATATGAGCGAGTCCGGACTGACCCATTTTCTCCACGACAATTACCAGACTTCTTTCAAAAAACTGCTCATTGAAAAAAGATTGGCTCACGCTGAAAAGCTTTGGAAAGATGATCCCTCGCTTTCGATTTCAGAAGCAGCTTTGCTGTCAGGATACGATGATCCCCATTACTTCACCCGCATTTACAGCAAATTCCGCCACATCACTCCGGGCAGAGCCAGAAAAGAGGGCTCCGACCCGGAAAAAGAGTAGATTTGATTTACGGACGGCAAAGCACTGCCGGATGTTCCCCCTCTGGCAGTGCCGTGAACTTTGAAATATCAAGCTCCGGCATCCGGTAGACATTGAGCATACCGTACCCCTCACAGGGCCAGCGGCACTCTGAAAGCTTCTTTGGATCTGCACACATTGAAAGTGTCACATTGTCCAGATCAATGCCGCTGAAAACACCCTTTGCCGCAGGAGCGGCAATAAGACTTCCGGCAGAACATTTTCCGGTGAAGTTCCGCACAGATATGTTCCGGGTGTAAAATGAACCACCTCGCCGGAATCCAGAGCCGCCTGTACGGCTGCTGTATCATTGGTAATGCCGTCACCGGCAGCATTATAATCTCGGATCTCTACCATTTTTACTTCCTTATGATGACTGCAGAATAATCTTCCGGCAATCTGAGTTCTGTATATGTTTTGCCCTTCACGACCTTGCAGGGAGCCTTGAAATCTTTGGCGGGCCACCCTTTGTCATCGTAAACGTGGACTTCGTGCTTTGAAGCATCATTCCAGCCGTACAGACCGCTGACCTTGGTAATGATCTTTTCCTTACCAATAATATATCCTTTGTGAAGTTCAACAGGAGTAATGGGGAACATATATTGAGTCAGCGTGTGATGATCAGGCACATAGCGGATATGATAGTAATAATAGAGGACGCCGAAGTCAAGACCTTCCAGCATCTGCCGGTAAATCACGGCGGGATCAGCAGCATTTTTACCTACCAGATGATCTCCCAGCTGGATGGGTGTATAGACCTGTACTCTGGCACAGTTGTCGATCTGAGCGGTTTCGGTAAAGGACATAAGTTTTTCTTTCATCAATCTGCGGAGCCGGGGCTGGCTGTTGACCATCACATCTTCGCCGGCTGCTTTGATTTTTTTCACCATAGCGTGCCGGAAATCCCCAGACATCAGACAGAGAGAGCTTTTTTTCCGCAGCAGCTTGTGGGTCTTGGGATCGATATCACCGGAAAGGCCGTCCCAGTGACGGGGATTGTAACTGTAAGCGACTTTGCAAGAGGTGAATTCATCCCAGTAAAAGTGAGCATTTGCCGGATGAAAATCCTTCAGGATCGTGTCGATGCGCTTTGCACAGGCTTTGCAGAATTTGTTGGTCAGAGTGGGCATATAAATACCCGATGACTTATTGGGATTGTTGGTCCTGAAATATGACTCTTTCTGTCCGTAGGCATTGATGACCGCATCTTCGGCATAAAGTTTTTCAGATTCGCGATAGTAGTCAATAAAGCAGTGATAATAGACACTGGTACTCAATCCGGGAGCAGCTTCGGCAAGAAGTGAATGAAGTTTTTCCGAGGACTTCATATCTCTTGCGTGATACTCTCTGGGGTGAAGCGGTCTGCCGCTGCCGTCAATAGCGATATTCATATTGGTACCGCTGAAACCAAGGAACGCCCACGCATAGTGAGCACCGGAATACTTGATGATATCCCGGAGCTGACGCACTGCTTTGGCCCGGTCTTTGTAATTGTTCCACACATTGACATAGAACCACCAGTTATTGAGGGGGATCAAAGTTCCTTTGAGTGTAAAATTCACATCCAATTCACGACGCAGGATATTAAGAAAGTCAAAGTAATCTGCTTTTGAGGGGATCAGAGCGATTTCGGTGGTCAGAGTTTTCCCGGGAGGCAATACGAGTGTCCTGTCAGCCAAACCGGCAACGGTCTCTGATCTGACATAATTTTCAGCGTGAACACGGGTCACATCATCCAGCGGGAAAAGACCGACACCGCCTTTTTTCTGCTTCACAAAGGTGGAACTGTTGCTATGATTGGCGACAAAATCCCGCATACTTTTGCTGACTTCAAAGCTGTTGAGGTGAAATGTACTTTCTGCCGGGGCGGTGATTTCGTGGAAATGCTTTACAGGCAGATCGTTGCCGGAGATGTTTCTGATGGTGTCTTTCAGAACGATCAACTCTTTTTTGCGGAGTATTTCACGTTTGACGGTAAAATATTTATTGTCTGCTGTAACAAATTTTCCCTCCGGAATGGTCCAGAAACTTCTGACGGTGTACTTTTCTCCTCTGTGATCAACAGATATTTCTTTTTTGCCGTTGTCAAATGAAAACTTTGCCTGTGTGGTCTGTACCTTTGCCGGAACGACCACCGGGAGCGCCCCTGTGGGGGCTCCTTTTTTCACCTTTGACGGAGTTCCGGAAAAGGCGAATGAAAGATTTTTGATGGTCACAGGATAAACTTTTCCGCCTTTAAAAACCATAACTTCCGCAGTAACACTGTTTTTACCTTTTCTGACCAGTTTCGACACATCGAATTCAAAATTACACCAATCCTGACGGTCGCGGAAGATGTAATTCCTCTGGCCGTATGCAGGGAGTGCCTGCCAGTTTTTCAGGTAAGGAAGTGTAACTGCCCCCCCAGCGGAAACGAAGTTGTATTTTTTGCCGTTTTTCTGTATGACCTGACTGGGTTTGTTTCTCAGCATTCCGGCGTTGATATTTTTGCCGTTGACCTTGATAAAAAGCAGAGAGGCACATCCGGCATAATCCCGGTTGGAACTGTTGTTGAATGCAGTCAACTTGAGCACAGGGACCGCTCCGGCAATATTTTCACAATCAAAGGTAAAAAGAGCTTTCTTTTTATCGGCATCAAGCCGGAGTTCTCTGGCCAGCACTTTTTCTCCGGCATCAGCGATCCCGGAAGGGAGCGTTCCCCGGGAATCACTGAGGTAAGCAAGACAGAGCCGTCCCCGCTGCAAAGCAAAAGGAGCTTTACCCATAAAAAGATATTTTTCCTGATAAGGAGCTTCTCTATCGGTATCGGACACAAGGATATCGAAAGCAATTGTTCTTTCCAACTGTGTTCCGGGTTGTTTTTTCAATCCCAGAACACTCCAGGGAATAAAGGCTTCAAGCGTGTAGCCGTCAGGAGTTTTTAATGCAGCGACAGGAAGAGAAAGATTCTGCTTGACAGGTTTGTACATATAACTTTCCGGCTTGATCTTTCCGTCAAAAGAGCCCGGTGAAAACAGAAGGTGAA
>JAZUPO010000159.1:0-47926 GCA_045605205.1 Victivallaceae bacterium | reverse complement strand
ACCGGCTGGGGAAAGAATGTGTGGAGCAACTACTTCGGTCAGTGGATGATGGGAGCAACGCTCTTTATCTATGACATCCGCGGCAAATTCCGTCCCGAAGAGCTTTTTCCGCTTCTTGAAAAATATGAAATCACTTCATTCTGTGCTCCCCCCACGATTTACCGTATGCTGGTGCTCAATGATCTGAGCCAATACAACTTCAAGAAACTGCGCAGCTGTACTGCTGCCGGAGAGCCGCTTCACGCGGAAACCTGCCGTATCTGGCGTGAAGGCACAGGAATCACCATCCGCGAAGGCTACGGCCAGACAGAGACAGCTTCTCTGATCGCCACTTTTGCTGATACTCCTCAAAAAATCGGTTCTATGGGCAAAGTTGCTCCTAATTGGCATATTGAACTTCACGACGATGACGGTGTTGAAGTTCCTCAAGGTGAAATCGGCAGGATCGCAGTCAAGATTTCCGATGGTCTGCGCCCTGTGGGATTGCTTGATAAGTATGTGGGAACAGATGATGATAATGCCAGCTATTTCATCAACGGGTACTATTATACCGGTGACAAGGCCAAACTTGACGAGGATGGCTACTACTGGTTCTGCGGACGTAATGATGATATCATCAAGAGTTCCGGCTACCGTATCGGCCCTCTTGAAGTTGAAGAGGTCATTATGCGTCACGAGTGCGTTCAGGAAGTCGCTGTTGTCGGTGCTCCTGATGCCCTGCGCGGTGTGGTTATCAAGGCCTATATCGTGTTGAAAAAAGGTTACGAAGGGTCTGAAGATCTGATTAAAGATATCCAGCGTTTTGTCAGAGTTGAAACAGCTCCTTACAAGTATCCCCGTTTGATTGAGTTTGTGCAGGCTCTTCCCAAGTCCTTTTCCGGAAAAGTTAAACGCGAGATCTTGCGTAAACACGCTGAAAACGGCGGTGTGCTTGTAATTGATTAATTTGAGAAAATCAGTTTATGGAACCTTTACTGCAGCTTGACCGTCCTATAGCGGTCTTTGATATCGAAAGTACCGGAATCAATCCGGCAAGTGATCGCATTGTTGAAATTGCTGTGTTAAAGATCATTCCCGGCGGAGAGAGCCGTTCAACTGTACGGCGGCTCAATCCCGGAATTCCTATCCCGGCGGCGGCTTCTGCGGTTCACGGTATTTATGATGCAGACGTGGCAGATTGCCCTTCCTTTGCCGATATTGCAGAGAAACTTTTTAATTATCTTGAAGGCTGTGATTTGGCGGGATATAATCTGACCACTTTTGATGTTCCTATGCTGATTGCTGAATTCAAACGTGCGGGGTATGATTTCTCTGTTGAAAACCGCAGAGTTATCGATGCCTATAATATTTTTTGCCGTATGTTTCCCCGGACTCTTACCGGGGCCTACAAATTCTTTTGCGGCAAAGATCTCGAAGGGGCTCACGGAGCGGCTGCAGATACGGCTGCTACCTGGGAAGTTCTACAAGGTGAACTTGAGAAATTTCCGGAGCTCCCCCGGGACAGTGCCGGTTTGGCAGCCTTTTGCGAACAAAGCGATCCGGATATGGTGGATCGTACCCGCCGTTTTCGTTGGATGGGGGATGACGTTGTCATCAATTTCGGTAAGTTCGCCGGCCGCCAGCTGAAAGATATTGCCCAGAATGAACCCGGTTTTCTGCGTTGGATCATACGCAGTGATTTTCCGGAAGAGGTTAAGAAAATCGCCTCAGATGCCCTGATCGGCAAATATCCCGAGCGTAAAAAAAATGCCGGAACCGGAACAAGCAATTGATATTGAACGTCTCGCTTCTTTGCTGGATGATCCTGATGAAGCTGTGGCTGTAAGTGCTATGGCCGAGTTGTTGAACCGGGAAGAAGAGTTGGGCGATCTCCCCGGCAGATTACAGGAGCATCCGGATCCGTTGATGCGCCGCAGGATCCACCAGCTTCAAAGTGCCCTCACGATGATACGCCGCAGGCGTGCCCTTACAGCGTTGTTTCAAGAGAAAAATATTGACTTCGCCAATGCTCTGATACAAATCCATCTGCAATGGTTTGACAGAGATTCAGAAAACGCTGTCCGCAAAAAAATGCACTCTTTCTGTAATCTATTGAAACAACATCCCGCAGAAAATTTGGCTGAGATCGGCGATGCGTTTGCTGCTTGTGCCATTGTCCCCTGCCCGGTGACAACGTTAAAAATAGAGCAATATTGTCTCGGAGTGATGTTGGATGAGCGTTGCGGGGCCGCTCCGCTCTGGTGTGGATTGATTTGCAGTTTGTATCCTCATTTGTCTTTGCAGACTGTTTGCTGCGGAGGGCGTTTCGGAGTCAGCGACGGCAGGGAAATTCTGATTCCGGAAAATTCCTGGCAGGTCTCGCCCCTGGTTGCTCCTGACCAGTTTGAACTCTGGACGCAGCAATCTCTTCTTTATATGACAGCGATGACTCTTTTTTCAGCAGCAGTCAACAGTGACAGTTTCCGTTACATCCTCACGTTGGCTCAGGCGATCACCGGAAATGAGAGTTCAAGCTCTCTTGCGGCATTACCCTACCCTTACAATCCGGAATTGGGGGAGTTTTCCTGAAGTTTTTTGACTTGCAAATGCAATTTCAGTTCGACAGGATCAGCTTCGTTGTAGACAAGATCGACTTCGTCCCCTCTGTGCAAATTTCCGTTAAAACGGCTCTTGCAGCAATAGGCAAACTCTGGGATCAGTATGGTAAGCCTTTCTCCTTGTTTGTCCACAACAGTGCCCCTGCCCTGCCATTCAGGATGACGTTTGAAATAATGGAGCAGGAAGTACTCATTGGCGTATTTTTCCAGCTTATGCCGCAAAGCCCCCGCTTCATCGGCACGGGTAAGGCGTTTATCAATGTATTCAAGCTCCAAAAGGGGTTCTCCTTTGAGATAACGCCGGATCTGCTGATGGGCCAGCAAATCAGCATAGCGGCGTAAAGGACTGGTCACCCGCGAATAAGGAGCAAGGCCGAGTCCTGAATGTTTGCCGGCAACGACAGTTGTAACCCCAGTGGCACAATTACGCCGCAGTTCAAACATATCTGCCAAAGAATCACTGAGAGAACCGGGATCGATATCCGGTTCAGCCTGAGTGACGTAGGGGAAAGGAATGCCTTTTTCATCCATAAAGGCGGCCACTGCAGCACCGGCACAAAGCATCGCATTGGCGACCAGCTCTCTTTCTGGAGTGACCGGACAGGGGGTGATAATGATCTCACCATCTTGCAGCTTTGTCTTGACTTCCGGCAGCTTGATGAATATGGCACCATTTTCTGTTCGTTTTTGTTTGAACCTTTCAAGAGCCTCACGCATAGCGGTAAATTCCGGAGTCGTCATAAGCTGTCCGGCAGCACTTTCATAGGAATGACGTTCTACGTGAACGGTCGAAAGACACATCTTTTCCAGATGAGGAGTTCCGGTATCATCTATTCTGACTGCGAAAGTCATTGCCGGAGAAGTATTATCCAATCCCAACCCGAAACGTTGTACCGCCTCAGGGGGAAGCATCGGCGAGATGATTTCCGGCAGATAGCTGCTTTCGCCCCGCCAGGAGGCTTCTTCGTCGGCTTCGCTGCCGGGAGTGACCACAGCGGCGGGATCGGCAATATGAACATAAAGCAAGCCGTTTTTGAAAGCGATCGCATCATCAGGATCATTGCTTGCAGCATCATCAATGGCATAAGCTGTTTCAGAGGTGAGATCTTCACGTTCTTCGCCGGGAAGCTCTGCAAGGTGGGCTTGGGGCATTTCAATATCCACGCCAAGCCGGGAGGGCCAGGGATCGTAAAGTTCCTGCCACACCCCCAAACGGCAGAGAAGAGCGTGAGCCTTATTGGGGGCTGCCTCAACGCCCAGCTCTTTCATCAAAGAACTGCTTTCACTTTCGCCATTACCGACAGCTTCGATTTCCCGCAAAAACTTGAGATCATCAGAAGTGATTTCATTATTTTTTATTCTGGCGACAAGTTCGTCCCGCTGTTTCTTTTTGCTTTCTTTTTCCGTATTTTTCCGGAGCATTTCTGCTGTTTTTTCCGGATCCTGCAATGTGACCCCACCGGCAACGGAACCGGTGAAATAGAGTTCTTCTTTGAGAACATTCCAAGCCCACCACGCAGCTGCGGGGGAAACACTGCCAAAAGCAAGTTCGGTGAATTCCGTAAAGGAAAAAGTGCCGCCGTCGGCCAGCTCCTGAAGTTCCTGCCAGTCGATTTTCGGCATTTCCGGAAAATTCAATGCTGTTACCGGCCCGGGATGCAGAAATTCCACATCTTTCATCCGCACAGAACGACTGTCTCCTTCCTGAGTCCGGATTTCAATCTTGTCCTTGCTGACGGCAGAGATAAGGGCGGCCTTCCCCTTGTAGATCACCAAACTTCCGCTGTTCATCAGATCATATGTCCCATACGTTCTTTTTTGGTTTGCAGATAGTAGGCATTGTCGGCCCCCGGTTCAATGATAATGGGGACCCGTTCCACAATTTCCAGACCGTAGCCGGAGATCCCCACAAGTTTGCAGGGATTGTTGGTCAGCAGCCGGATGCTTTTTACGCCCTGATCCAGCAGGATTTGCACACCGATACCATATTCCCGCAAATCTGCGGGGAACCCCAGTCTTTCGTTAGCTTCGATGGTGTCACATCCTTCATCCTGAAGTTTGTAAGCGTGAACTTTGTTGAAAATACCGATGCCTCTGCCTTCCTGACGCAAATAAACGAGAATTCCGGCCCCCGCTTCAGCGATCTGACGCATAGCAGCGTGCAGCTGATCGCCGCAATCGCAGCGGCAGGAACCGAAAACATCACCGGTGAGACATTCGCTGTGGACACGGACAAGGACTTTTTCTTTCCCGTCCACATTGCCGTAGGTCAAAGCCAAATGCTCCTCACTGTCCACTTTAGTGCGGTAGGCTGTAATGGTAAAATCCCCGTAAGGAGTGGGAAGTCTGGCACTTTCGCCGCGGATAATAAGCTGTTCGTGGTGACGGCGGTAAGAGATGAGATCAGCCACGGTGCCCCATTTGAGGCCGTGTTTTTTACGGAATTCATCAAGTTGAGGCATACGGGCCATCGTGCCGTCGGGATTCATAATTTCGCAGATGACGCCTGCGGGTTTCAAGCCTGCAAGGCGGGGCAGATCGACAGCGGCTTCTGTA
The DNA here is from genome assembly GCA_045605205.1 of Victivallaceae bacterium. Lineage (GTDB taxonomy): Bacteria > Verrucomicrobiota > Lentisphaeria > Victivallales > Victivallaceae > UBA1784. The sequence continues at coordinate 42,773 of JAZUPO010000159.1, read as the reverse complement.
TGTCCTGCACGGCGCAGCACACCGCCGGGGCGGGCGATCAACGGAAAAGAATGTCCGGGAGAGACAAGCGAGTCGGGCGTACTGTTTTCATTGATAAGAGCTTGAACTGCTGCGTGACGGTCAAAAGCACTGATTCCGGTAGTCACGCCGTCCCGGGCATCAACGCTTTGAGTAAAGGCGGTTCCGAACCGGTCTCCCAGATTGGCGGGCGTCACCAGATTGAGTTTTGCTGCCCGTTCCGCCGTAATGGGAACGCAGATCAGGCCGCAGCCCTGAGTTGCCATAAAGGCGATTTGAGCGGGGGTAATCAACTCTGCGGCACCGACAAGGTCTCCTTCATTTTCTCTGTTTTCATCATCTGCGATGATCACCAGTTTGCCTGCTTTGATATCAGCGATCAGCTCTTCCGGTGTATTGAACTGGAACTCACTCATAAAAAACTCCTTAACAAAGAATTAAATTTCAATCAGCCGGGAAAAGGGAGTGATCTTCAAGGCTTTTCCGGTCAAATGGTCATAAGAAACTGCGGCACCGTCAACCCGGAAAGTACCTTTTTCGACCACCGGCAGCCGGTTCGGCAGCCCGATGGTGAATTTTTCCAAAACAGCGGGGATCTCTCTGCCCAACACGCTGGCATCGGCTCCGCACATTCCGGCATCCGTGATATAGGCTGTGCCCCCGGGCAAAACTTTTGCATCGGCGGTTTGGACGTGGGTGTGGGTTCCGAAAACAGCGGTCACTTTACCATCGAGGAAGTGTCCCATTGCAAGTTTTTCGCTGGTTGCCTCTGCGTGGAAATCGACAACGATCGTTTTTACTCTTGAAGGAACCTGTGTCAGCAGCTTTTCAACGGTTTCAAAGGGACAGTAAGCTGAATCTTTCATAAAAACTTTGCCAACAAGAGAAATAACAGCGACTTCTCCGCTGCCGGGATGTTGAAAAATCCCCATTCCCTTTCCCGGGTGATGGAGGGAAAAATTTGCAGGTCTTACCATACGGTCAAGGGCAACGATCTCTTTGGGAAATTCTTTCTGATCCCAGGTATGATCGCCGCCGGTGACAACTTCTGCGACAGTCAGAAGATCTCTGACGCAGGAAGCACTCAATCCGGCTCCGGCAGCAGAGTTTTCACCGTTGACCACAGCAAACTGGGCATTGAATTCCCGTTTCAGTTCAGGCAGTATCCGGGTAACGGCATTTCTACCGCCTTTCCCGACCACGTCTCCCAAAAAAATCAAATTCATATTACACTTTTCCGCATTTGTTGAAAAATGGTCCGCAGGAACGGACACTTGTATAATATACACCCGCAAAACTCTTAATTCAACAAAAATCCTGCCAAAAAGAACGTTTATCAGCGGGTTTTCAAGGTGATTTGGAATGTGATCCTGCCGTCAGGCGGACGGGGGAGCAGATCCAGTTGAGAAAGCAGTGCCTGTACGGATTCTTCCATTGCACGACTGTTACTGGCCCGGATGATCCTGGCCGAGCTGACCCGTCCATTGGCCTCAATGGTTATTTCCACCACAGTTTCCGGGAATTCGCCGCGAAGCAGGGCCTTGGGGGGATCGGCCCAACGGGAATAAATGTAGTTTTCAACATTTTTTCCATAACGCTGGAATGCAGCTTCATCAACTTTTCTGCCGCCGCCGGGAGTTTTATTGTTCTGTTTGGGAGCATATTTCTGGCTGCGGTTACGGTTCCCTGCCGGGACTCTGGGATTGATATTCACAGGGGTATTATCCTGAAAAACATCATCCATATTGTTTTTCCGCTTTTGAGGCGTTTTCTTTTTGGGAGCCGGTTTCACCGTTTTTTTAGGCACTTTTACAGGGCGTTTTACAAGTTTAGGTTCTGAAATTTTCTTTTTCGGGGGCGTTTTCTTTTTTGTGATCTTGGGTTTTTGTTTGGGTTTTGCTTTGGGGACAGGTTTCGATTTTTGTTTAGTTTTGGGTTGTGCTTTGGGTTTCAGCACAGGAATCTTAGGTTCCGCAACCTGTTTGGGCGGTTTGGGAGCAGGCGGAAGCTGCGGTTCCGGAGCTGGTGGTTGCGGCAATTTGCGTTCCGGCATTCCCACATCCGGTCCTTTGGAAAGTTCGGCAGCACCGATCTTGACTCTGAAAGCATTTTCTTTGGGTTTTCTCGAGTTCAACATATCCCAAAACATCAGCGGGCCGAAAACGGCACACAAATGGAAAAATGCAACCAGAAAAAAGGTTATCCCCCGCCTTGATGCAGAAGAGTTGGAACCGGAAGAACGGCGTGTCATTTGGAGCTTTCTCCCTGAGTCACCAAAGTGATGTCTGTAAAACCGCCATTACGGATCCTGGCCATAAGGCCGATGACATCTTTGTAGGAGCAGCTGCCGTCAGCCCGGAGCAGCAATTGGAGTTTCGGATTGGCTTGTTTCAAACTTTTGAGTTTGTTGAGAAGATCCTCCGGAGTAACGGGATCGTTGTCGAAAAGGATCGTCCCCTTTCCTGTCAGAGAGATGCTCTTGAAATTGTTATCGGGAAGTTCCGCACTGTTCATTTCCGGGGGCGTTACCTGAGTGCCATATTCCATCAGGGGCATCGTAATCATAAAGGCAATGAGCAGCAGGAAAGTCAAATCCAGCAAAGGAGTCACATTGATCTCGTCAATGGAATCCCGCTTACGGTCACGGCGGCGGCGGTGCATAATTTATTGCTCCTGATTTTCAGATTGTTCAAGTTCAAGCTGTTCAAGTTTGAGCCGGACCATAAATTCCTCTGTGAAGTTGTCCATCATATTGGTCAAATGGCGGATCGTTCCGTTGAGCATATTATATCCGACAAGGGAGGGAATGGCGACGACCAAGCCGGCAACCGTGGTCAGCAAAGCACCTGCGACGCCGGGGGCGAGGGCAAAAAAGTCAGGTTTCCCGGCAAGGGCAATGCCGCAGAAAGCCATCATAACTCCCCAAACGGTACCGAAAAGACCGAGGAATGGGCTCAAACTCACCATCGTTCCCAGCATACCGATACGGGTTTCAAGCTGCTCGATCTGGTGAGAGACTTCCCTTTCAAGTACGGCCTCAATGGCACTGAGCTGAGCTTCCGAGAGTTTGACACTCCCCCGCAGTCGGGGATCACAATTAAAGGAGCTTTGTTCATAAAATTCGTTGAGCTTATCAACGCCTGCAGCATAAAGTTCCCCCACAGGGCTGTGATTCTTTTCTCTGCTCAAAGTCGCAGATGCAATGGAACCCTGATGGGCACGGAATTTATAAAGAAAACGGCGGGAAAGCATCTTGGCTCTGCGTAAAACAAGACCTTTGTCAACCATTACAGTCCAAGTGATACTGGAACTGATCAGCAGCAGCAGCACAATTCCTTTACCCACAGAATCACTGTGCTGAAAGGCGTAATACACTCCCGGTGTAGCGGCAGCAAGGGGCAGTAAAAAGTTCATAAAATCCGATCCTCTCTGAGTAAAATAACGGTTATTTCTGAGATAAAAACGTTTTTTTTCAGAAAAAAACGAAAAAAAACACGATTTGCACTTTATAAAATATAGTTCCGGTATTATATTCTGCAAGTGCAATATGTGAAAAAAATGGAGATTTTTTATTTATGACAACTGTAATCGGCTTTGATATCGGCGGTACCAAGATCGGAATCGGTCTGGGAGATGAAAAAGGAACTATTCTCGGAATGGCAAAAATCGACAATGTCAATACCGATCCCAATGATATTCTGCCTCTGATGGTTTCTGAAGCCAAAAGAGTGTGTGCTGAAAACGGTGTAAAGGTTTCAGATTGTCCGGCATTCGGTATTTCAGCCCCCTTCCCTGCTGATGCTCTCAGAGGAATTATGATCGCTCCGCCCAACAACCCCAAATGGCGTAATGTTCCGGTGTTGAGTTACCTGCAAAGCCAGCTCGGCATTCCCGGCTGTTTTGAAAATGATGCCAACTGCGGTGCTCTGGCAGAATGGTTTTTCGGAGCCGGACGCAACTGCCGTGATTTTATTTACCTTACAATGAGTACCGGAATCGGCGGCGGACTGGTTTGTTCCAATAATCTTGTCCGGGGCGGCAAGGCTCTCAGTGCCGGCGAATTGGGCCATATTTGTGTGCAGCTTGACGGCCGTCAGTGCGGCTGCGGCCAGAAGGGATGTTACGAAGCCTACTGCGGCGGCCGTGCACTGGCACTCCGGATGCAGGAAGAACTCAAAGACAAGCCTGACAGTATGATTATGCAGATCGTCAACGGCGAAGTTGAAAAGATCGATATGATCGTACTTGAAAAAGCCGTCCGTGCCGGAGATGCTTATGCTCTGGCTCTGTGGGATGAGATGTCTTTGCGCAATGCTCAGGCATTCGGACTTTTTATCAACGCCTTTAATCCTGAAAAACTGATCCTCGGTACAATGGCCTGGGCAATCGGAGATCTTTATACTGATCCGATCCTGAAGTATCTGCCCCGCTTCTGCTGGGATGAACCACGGGAAGCCTGTCAGATCGTTTCCAGTGAACTCAAACGCAATATCGGAGCTTATGCCGGTATTGCTGCTGCACTCAATTATTTGAAAGAACATTGAAAAAAGCTGTTTTTCGTGTTATATTAAGTTCAGGAAGATTGCAACTGAAATTTTCAGACGAACAGAAACAGATGAAAAACAGGTCAATATACAACAGAGGCTCTATGCATTATTTTCTTTTTTTCCTTCTGACATTACTGATGTTTGTGTCAGGATGCGGTAAAAACAGTGCAGAAAAGATTTCGTCGCTCAAGATTGCAGGCGGCGGCGAGCAGTGTCTCCAGCCGGATGGAAAAATGTCCGTTCCCCTGCGGGTCCATATAACAGGGCAAAGTCCCAGGAATCTCTTTGGCAAAAGTTCAGCCCTGCCGGTGCCGGGGGTAAAAGTTCTTTTCAAAAGTCCAGACAGTGCAAAAATAAAAATCACGCCTGTAACGGCCTTGTCTGATGCGGGCGGTATGGTTGAAGCCCGTCTGAGCTTCCCCGAATCTGTAGGGGAACAGCTGATTGAAATCATCCCTCTGGGGGCAGAGGAGCACAAATTGACGACCAGAGTGTTTTCAGGTCTTGAAATAAGTGGGGCCAATGCTGAATATTTTACCGGCAGCACCTCTGATACTCCCCTGGCTGTCAAGATCACCCGTCACGGTAAAGGCGTTCCCGGAATTCCTGTTCGGTTCCGTTTTGCCAATACGGTTGAAGGAGTGGCACAAACGGCTCAGATCATAACCCCTCAAGTTGTCACAGACAGCAAAGGTATTGCTTCGACCTATGTCAAGCTGGGAAAAAAAACAGGCTGTTACAATATTCTGATTTCGGCAGGGACGCCTGCAGGAGAGATTCGTTTTTCAGACATCAAAGTTGAACTTCAGGCTATTGATTTGTGGTCTGTTATCCTTTGTGTGACAGGCGGTCTTGCATTCTTTTTGCTGGGTATGTGTATGATGAGTGATGGAATCAGGATGGTTGCCGGTGAAAATATGCGTAAGATACTTTCTTATTTCACCAGCAACCGTGTTTCTGCACTCCTTGCCGGAACAGTCGTTACCGCAATCATTCAGTCCAGTTCGGCAACAACAGTTATGGTTATCGGTTTTATTAATGCCGGTCTTTTGACTCTTGTTCAATCAATGGGGATCATTTTCGGAGCCAACATCGGTACGACGATTACGGCCCAGATCATCTCTTTCAATCTTTCAGGACTGGCCCTGCCCTGTATTGCAGCAGGGTTCTTTCTGACTCTGAGCAAGAAGCGTTCTATCAATGCCTGGGGAACGGTGCTGCTGGGCTTCGGTTTGCTTTTCTTTGGTATGCAGATGATGAGCAGCGAACTGAAATTGCTGGGTGAAATGTCCTCATTCAGAATGTTTTTCAGCCTTTTTGACTGCTCCCCTGTCAATGGCAGTTCTCTGATGCCTTTGGGATCAGTTGTGGGGGCGGCGATCATCGGGCTTGTGATGACGATGATATTGCAGTCAAGTTCAGCCTTTACCGGTATTGTTCTTGCCCTTGCGGCAGGACAACTGGTCAATTTTTACACCGCAGTTCCTTTGCTGATCGGTTCCAATATCGGAACGACAGTGACGGCACAATTGGGAGCCCTCAATGCCAACCGTGTGGCCAAGCAGGCGGCTCTTGCCCATACGCTCTTTAATGTGTTTGGAGCTATTATCGTGGTTGGTGTCTGTTACATTCCTTACAACGGATATCCGTCCTTCCTTTACCTTGTTAATTCTTTTACTCCCGGCAATGCTTTTGCTGAAGTTCCCCAGAATCTTGAACGGAACATTGCAATGTTTCACACGATCTTCAACATTGCAGTTGCCCTGCTTCTGCTGCCTTTGACCAGGCAGTTTGCTTCTCTCTGTACCTGGCTGATCCCCATCCGGGACGAAGTGAGAACAAAACTTCTGGAACCGGCTTTGCTGAATACTCCTTCTGTCGCATTGAAGCTCACCTCCAAAGCCCTTGAAGAAATGGTCGAAGGAGCCTGGAGTATGGTAAACCGGGCCGTCAATGACCACTTTCTTGCAGCAGATGTAGACGAGAAAAAATATGAACAGCTCACTGAAGAAGAAAGCCATATCGACCAGATGCAGTCCGATGTGACAGATTACCTGGTGCAGCTGACCAGAAAACGCCTGGTGGAACCGCAGGCTCAGATGATTCCTCTGCTGATGCACTGTACCAATGACGCTGAAAGGATCGCTGACCACTGCGAGATCATACTTCAGCTCAACGACAGAATGGTCAAACAGGATAAAAAACTTTCGGATACCGCCAGAAAAGAGGTCAGAAAACTCTGGAAACACGTGGAAGAACTTTCCGAGCAGGTTGTTGCAGGCCTTGCCGGAAAAGATCAGATATCTTCAGTTATTCTGGAACAGCGTCTCAATAAGATCCACAGTTTGGCAGATAAATTTGAAGCTGAACATATTGAACGTCTCCGCAAAGGCTCCTGTACGGCAGCCTGCGGTGTTATTTTCATTGAGCTGCTGGGCGAAATCGTCAAGATCGCCGACCGTTTGGCCAATATTGCCGAACGTTCACCCGAAATCAGAAAGCATTATGTCAATTTATAATAAAAAGGAATTCTGAATGAAAAGAATCATTCCATTTCAGAAGGTCGTTGAGGCTGTCAGCCGCCTTTGCGGCGAAGCTGCAGTAAAACTGCCGGCAGATGTGTTAGATTCTCTGCGCAGTTGTGCGGCAAAGGAAACCCGGCCGCTGGCTAAAAGTTTTTTCAATCAATATCTGGAAAATGCTGAAATTGCCATTACGGAAAATATGCCGCTTTGTCAGGATACCGGCTTTGCTGTCTTCTTTGTTGAATACGGTGAAAATGTTCAGGTCGACGGCGAAGGAATAACAGCTGCAATCAACGCAGGTGTCAGAGAGGGATATGCCAAATATTATTTGCGGAAATCTATTGTTGAAGAACCGCTTTTTGAACGTAAAAACACCAAAGACAACACGCCTGCAGTCATTCATTTTACGCCGGTTCCCGGGGATTCCATCAAGATCGTTCTTGCCCCCAAAGGCGGCGGATCTGAGAATATGAGTGCTCTCAAGATGATGAAGCCCTCTGATGGCCGTGCCGCTGTTGTGGACTTTGTGGTCAACAGTGTCAAAAACGCCGGCGGCAATCCCTGCCCGCCTGTTATTGTTGGGGTCGGGATCGGCGGTACTTTTGAAAAATGTGCCCAGATTGCCAAAAAAGCGTTGCTGCGTAAAGTCGGAACTCCCAATCCGGATCCCCGTTACGCTGAACTTGAAGCGGAGATCCTTGAAAAAATCAATGCAACCGGAGTCGGTTCTCAGGGGCTTGGTGGTGATATCACTGCTCTTGCCGTTCACATTGAATATTTCCCCTGCCACATTGCTTCACTGCCTGTTTCAGTGAATCTCAACTGCCACGCGGCAAGACACGCTGAGGTGACCTTATGACAAAAGAGCTTACGACCCCGTTGACTGCCGCAGATGCCCGTACCCTGAAAGCCGGAGATGAAATCCGGCTCACCGGCATTATCTGGACCGGCCGGGATGCTGCCCATAAAAAACTCGTGGCACTTCTTGAGGCTGGAAAGGAACTTCCTGTTGAGTTGAAAGATCAGATCATTTATTTTGTGGGCCCCTGTCCTGCTCCTCCAGGCCGTCCCATCGGCAGTGCCGGTCCTACGACCAGCGGACGGATGGATGCTTATTCGCCTGTGCTGATTGAAAAATGCGGCCTTACCGGTATGATCGGCAAAGGGGGGCGTTCTGCCGCCGTTGTCGATGCAATGAAGCGTTTTGGTGCCGTTTATTTCGGTGCTACGGGCGGTGCCGGAGCTTTGATCGCCAAAAAAATCAAGTCTTGCGAAGTTATTGCGTTTCCTGAATTGGGAACTGAGGCGATCCACAAACTTTACGTTGAAGATTTCCCCCTCGTCGTCGCTATTGATGCCGAAGGAAATTCCCTTTACGAGTGACACAGTAACAAAAAGGAGCTTTCATTATGAATCTTGTTATGATCCTCGCCCCCGGTTTTGAAGAACTTGAAGCCATTGGTACTGCTGATGTTCTTGCCCGGCTCGGGATAACTGTCACATTTGCCGGACTTGATTCCATCAAAACGACCGGCTCTCACTGCTTTACCATTGCGGCACATCACAAACTTGCTGATTTGTCTGTTTCAGATTATGACGGAGTCATCTTGCCCGGCGGTTTGCCCGGATCCACCAATTTGCTGGAATCCGATCTTGTCATCCGCTGGATCAAAGATATGCACATCAACGGCAAGATAACTGCAGCCATTTGCGCCGCTCCCATTGTTCTTGCCAAGGCAGGTGTCCTGACTGACAACAGATTTACGATGTACCCCGGCTTTGACAGTTATCTCGGCGGTCTGCACTATACCGCTGCACCTGCAGAAAGAGAAGGCAATGTCGTTACCGGTAAAGGCCCGGGAGCTGTTTTTGCTTTTGCGGCCAAGATCGCCGAAGCAGCTGGACTTGGTTCTAAAGTAGATGAACTTTACAGAGGAATGTTTGTTCAACTCTGATTTTTGTATAACGGAACACGATAAATGTCAGTTTTTACCTGTATTAAAAAAGATCCTTCATCCAATGCCCGCAGGGGGATCGTGCATACCAGACGGGGGGATATTCAGACCCCTGTATTTATGCCTGTCGGCACAAGAGGGAGCGTTAAAGCTGTTTCTCCCCGGGAACTGGATGAGCTTGGAGCCCAAATCATATTGGGGAACACTTACCACCTTTTTCTGCGTCCCGGGTGTGAAATCATTGAAGCATCCGGCGGTTTGCACAAATTTATCAATTATTCTCATCCCATCCTGACAGACAGCGGTGGTTTTCAGGTGTTCAGTCTTGCAACCTTGCGCAAAGTTACTCCTGACGGCGTGAAGTTTGCTTCTCACATCGACGGCAGCCGTTTTTTTCTCGGTCCAAAAGAATCTATGGCGATCCAGCGTTCACTTGACTCTGATATCGTTATGGCCTTTGATGAGTGCACCCCCTACCCCGCCACTGAACTCCAGGCATTGAAATCCCTTGAGCTTACGAGTCGCTGGGAAACAATGTCAAGAGAACAGCCCCTTAATGACGGCCAGCTGCGTTTCGGAATTGTTCAAGGCTCAACATTTCCTGAACTGCGGAAACGTTCTGCAAGAGAGATCACGGCACTGAACTTTGACGGTTATGCTATCGGCGGCGTTTCTGTGGGGGAACCGGAACCGGAAATGCTCAAAGCAGTGGAGGCCGCTGCTCCGGAACTGCCCTGGGAGGCCCCCCGCTATCTTATGGGAGTCGGTACGCCCCGGCAGATCGTGGAAAGTGTCGCCCGCGGTGTGGATATGTTTGACTGTGTGATGCCGACAAGACTTGGACGGCACGGAGCGGCTTTCATTGAAAACGGCAGAACGATCAATGTGACTGCCGGTAAATATTCCAGAGATTTTACTCCGGTGGACCCTGAATGTGACTGTTATTGCTGCAAAAACTTCACAAAGGCATATATCCGTCACCTTTTCAATGTGGGGGAAATTCTCGGGATCAGATTGCTGACATTGCACAATCTGCATTACTTCCTCGATCTGGCAGCAAAGATCCGTCAGGCTATTGAAGACGGAACCTTTGCTGAATTGAGAGCTTATTATTCAGGGGATTTTTCCAAATCTGCAAACTGAGCACCGATAAAGGTTGCTAAATCAAGAGGATTGATGACCACGGTCAACCCGATCCTGCCGCCGCTCACTCCGATGGTATCGTAGAGTTGAGCGGTTTCTTCTATAAAGGTGGGAAAGAGTTTTTTCATCCCAATAGGTGAACAGCCGCCGTGTATATATCCTGTGAGGGGCAAAAGAGTCTTTTGAAGTATCATTGCAATACTTTTTGAGTGGGACACTTTTGCCGCCTTTTTCAGATCCAGTCCGGCAGTCGCCGGCATCACAAAAACAAAGTGTTCGTGAAGCGGATTTTCAGTGACCAGAGTTTTGAAACATTGTTCAGGCGGAATACCTGTTTTTTCTGCAATGGAGAGGGCATCTATTTTCCCGTCTTCGGCAGAGTATTCCAAAGCCCGGTATTGGATGCCCGCATTGTCCAGCAGACGCAGAACGTTGGTTTTTTCCATAATTTATTTCTTCCGGAACAGTCCGCTGCGCCATTCTTTGATCGTTTCGGCTTCAAGAAGTTCAAAACCGAGGGCTTCATAAGCCTGAACGACCGAGTCGAATTCTTCTTCAAGAATTCCAGCCAAAGCAAGATATCCCCCTTCTTTTACCCAGGAAGATATGTTGTTTTTGAAACTCTTGAGCAAATGGGCAAGAATATTGGCACAAACAAGATCATACTTTTCAGGCCGTCCCTGATAATCTGCCGCATCTGCAGTGACAGGTTCAAATCCGCTGACTTTATTAAGAGCCATATTCTCTTTTGTGACCATAACGGCATCCGGATCAAAGTCGAAAGCATCAATGGGGGCATATCCGCAAAGTTCACCGGCGATAGCGAGGATACCGGATCCGCATCCGGCATCCAGCAAACTGAAGTTTTTGTTTTCAGCTCCCAGCTTATCGATAATTTTCAAACAGAAATAGGTTGTTGCGTGCTGCCCGGTTCCAAAGCTCATACCGGGATCGATGGTCAGAACTTTCTGATTGGGTTTACAGGGATTTTCCAACCAGCTGGGCAGGATCAGCAGCCTGTCAGAAATCTCAATGGGGTGGAAATATTTTTTCCAGGCTTCACTCCAGTCGATGCCCGAAAGCACAGAACGCTGAATATTGTCAGCTTCAATACCGATTTCGTTCCAGAAAGGCATCTGTTCCCGGATGAGAGCTTCGGCGTCATCAGCACCGGCAAGATCGAGGGAGTAAACCGTGTGGATCACCCGGCAATTTTCTCTGTCGATCCAAGTGCTGAATTCAACTTCGAGAGCGGAAAGCATTTCAGCAGCCAGCGAACCGTCTGTGGAAAAGTCTTCAAAAGAGACACAATAGAGCGTGTCAGGAACCTTTGTCATTTATCAAGCACCTTTGCAACTTTAGGAGTGAGCATTTGGGCGAACATATAGAATCCGAGGTCAGTGGCGTGGACACCGTCAACAGTGAATTCTGTCCAATCTTCCTCATTTTTCCAACCTCCGTAAACAAAGGAAATATTCTTATCCCCTGCCCTGCGGCGGCGGTTGACCTCTGCTCTTTCAAAACGCCAGGTATCCTCTGCATCCTTGACTCTGGCAGTAACACTTCCGGTTTGGATATATTCGTTGTTGAAGTGGAACTTTGAAACGACCATAATGGGGGTTTCAGGATGTTTTGCTCTGAGGATATCAATGCCGCGACTCAAGGTGGCAAATGTGCCAGTTTTCTGGGCATTTGCTTCGTAGTCAAGAATAAACATTGCCGGATTTTCAATACTGGCAAGCTGTTCAAAAACGTAGGCTTCACCTCTGCCGCTGCCGGAAAAGCCGAAATTGAGGAAGGGACGGTGCAAACGGCGGCTCATAATATTGGTGTAAGCCATACCGGGACGGTTGGCACACCCTCCCTGGGTGATCGAGGTGCCGTAAACGACCACGGGAGCGGCATCTTTCCAGGGCGTTGGAGCTTTGATTTCAGCACCTTCAGTGAAACCGATTTCAAAAGAGTCCACGCCGCAATAGAGGGGGAAGTTTATGGTAAATTCCCGCATTTCAGCGTGTCCAACTTTAAAAAGATCCACTTCATAAGAATCACAGTTGACTTTGATGCGGCTTGAACCGCAGAAATATTGAGGACCGCCGGGTTTGCCCATATAGATATCGAATCCGGAAGAACCGATCTTTGTGCAGTGATCCATCAAAGATTCGTGCCCCAAAACGACTTTGATCCGGACGACTTTTGTGTTGCTGATAAAGGAAAGCTGTCCGCCTGCAGTATGCCAGGAAAGACCGTTTACTGAGGGCGGCAGTTTGTCATCCAGAGGAAAGCGCCGGAATACATCGCCTTTTTTACGGAAATAAAAACCGGTAAGCCGCAGGGGGGTATCATCGGCAGTCAGCCATTGTATCTTTTCTTCTTTGACCTCGTTGACAGCCATATTGCTGTCAAACTTTTCCACGGCCAGTTTTTTGTCCTTGCTCATTTTTCAAAACTCCTGTACATTCAAATATTTTTTCAGGCACTTTTCCCAGTATCGGGCGTGCATATAAAATCCGAGATCAGTGGGGTGAACGCCATCTATGGTAAATTCCGTCCAATCAGGCGTACGGCCCCAGTCTCCTGACACAAAATGTATATTTTTATCACCTTTTTCCCTGCGGCGGCGGACTTCCGCTTTCTGGAATCCGGTCATTTTTTTGACATCAACGACCCGTTCTGTAAGAGAATTCGTTTGTACATATTCAGAAACGTAGTGAAGTTTCCCCGTCACCAGAATGGGCGTGTTTCTGTGTTTGCTGCGCAATATGTCGATTCCGCCGGGCAATGTGGCCGCCATCGCTTCAGAATCGACATTGGGGCCATAGTCAAGAATGTAGAGTTGCGGCTCTTTGATTCTCGCCAGCTGCTCAAAAACTTCAGGTTCCCCTTTGCCATTTCCGGAAAATCCAAAGTTGAGAAAAGGCTGGTTAAAACGGCGGGTCAATATATTTGTCAGGGCCATACCGGGCCGGTTGGCACAACCGCCGTGAATGATAGAGGTCCCGTAAAAGACGACCGGGTTCTCCTGTTGCCAGGGGACGGGACTTTTTACGGTAGATTGCTTTGCAAGACCGATCTCAAGGTGTTCGACCCCACCGTAAAGGGGGAAATAAATGGTAAAAGCCTTCATCCCGGGAGGCAGCTCTTTTATCAGGTCAACACAGAATTCAGAATCCGCCAGATTCATTCGTGTGACACCGCAAAAATACTGTTTGCCGCCGGGCGTTCCCATATACAGATCAAATCCGCCGGAAGTAATGCGTGTATTGACCCCTAAACGGGATTCCTGCAAAAGAGAATATTTCAGTCGTATAAACGACGAATCCGTCATAAAAGCCACCTGTCCCCCCGGGGTGTGCCAGGCCAGGCTGTCAACTCGGGGAGGCAGAGATACATTTTCCTCAAAACGGCGAAAGGGCATCTCCTGCTGCCGGAAATAAAATCCCGACACTCTGAAACAGGGGGAGTCAGGAGAATACCATTTTACAGAATCGTTCATTGCCACTGATCCTCAAAAACCTCATCAAGAGCCCATTTTGAAGGTGCTTCAGGTTCTCTGGAGATCCACTTGCCGTTGGTGAAGTCAGGGAAAGGCAGCACGGCACCGCCCATAGCAATGGACTGTTCAGAAAGAGCAGTAACACTCATCCAGGCCGCAACGTCATAAACGTCAATGGGGGTGGGCTTGCGTTCCCTGACCGCTTCAACGAATGCCGAAAGCACCAGATAATCCATTCCGCCGTGTCCGCCGCGCTGGTTATTGCGGAAACTTTTCCAGATAGGATGATCGTATTCTTCGTAAAACTCATCGACTTTAGACCAGCGGTGTTCTGAATAGGGATTGCCGGCAGGATCGATCAATTCGACAGTCTGGCTGATGCCTTCAATAAATATGCCCCGGGTATCTTCCAGCCAGAGTCCCTTGGTTCCCTGCACCCGGCAGTCCCGGGAATAAGGCCGGGGCAGAGAGATGCAGTGACGCAGCATAATCGTTTCGCCATTGGCACAGCGGATCACAGAAATGATCATATCCCCTTCGTTGTAGACCACATCCATACCGTGAGCTTTGGCAGCCGCCGCAAAGCCTCTGGCCTTTGATGCGGTTGAGGAAATCGTCATAAAACGGTTGCCCCGGTTGATCTTGAGGATCTTTGCCATAGGCCCGAGTCCGTGGGTGGGGTACAGATCACAGTTGCGGAAACGATTGTGCACAGCTCTTTCCTTATCAGGTTCTTTCCAGGACATATAAGCAAGATCGTGCTCATAGCCGCACTCACAATGGATCAGTTCGCCAAAGAGCCCTTTTCTTGCCAGGTTGAGAGCCAGCAGTTCATTTCTGCCGTAACAGCAGTTTTCCAGCATCATACAGGAAACGCCGGTACTTTCGGCAGCGTGAACCAGGTGCCACAATTCATCAAGAGAAGCAGCCCCACCGACTTCGATACCGGCATATTTGCCGTTTGCCATACACTCTTCGGCGATCTGGAGGTGAGAGTTCCAGGATGTAGGGATCAAAACGGCATCTACGGTCGCATCGGCAATCAGTTGGCGATAGTCGTGATATTTGGAGGGCATAGCGAATCCCGCTTCAAGGATCTTGCGTTCCAAAAGAGCGATTTTATCGTCCCGCAAATCGCAAATTGCGGTAATGTTGATTTCCTCTTTCATTGCGGCAAGGGATGCCAGCAAAGTTTCTGCCCTGGGACCGAGTCCGATAATGCCGATACCGACTTTCTTCATAATAATTACGCTCCTTGTGCACTTACTCAGAGTCCGGGAACGGAAAATTCCGTCCGGCAAGAGTTGATGTTAAAGAAAAAAACTGTTCTTCGACAGTTAATATACACTGTATGGAGTAAAAATGCAATGGCAGTAAGCCTCAAGAACACTCCTTTGTTGAAGTAAAATCCAAAAAAAATGTCAAAAGTATTTGCATTTTGCAAAATGAGGGATATATTAAACCGAAAACATATTCTGAAATTATGTGCCATTGGAGAAAATTAAGATGAAGTTTAGTGCTCTTGTTGCTTTAGGCTTGACACTTCTGACCGCAGCCGGATGTATGCACTCCGGAAAGAGTGTGACGGCCCCCGAACCCCAGCTTACTCAAAAAGCAGTTGCCCCCCGAACGGTTTGCCGTCCGGAGCCCCAGTTGACTGATGCCCGGAATCTGCTTGTCAATTCCAGTTTTGAGTTTCATCCCTTTATGCCCCACCGCAACGGCAGAGCTATCAGTTACGCTGCCGATTACGTTCCTTTCTGGAATGCCGACACCGCCACCTCTCTGAAAGTGATCCGCGATTCCCATATTGCCTCCAATATCCTGCCTCCTTTCGGAGTGCCCTGCGGAGTGGAATTGCGTCCCGGACAGAGCTTTCATCAGTTTTTCACCTTGCCTGAAGCAAATTTGCTTTACGGCGATACCGTCAGTTTGAGTTTTTACGGTTATCAGGAATCCCCCGGAGCTTTGAAAGGCGAAATCCGGGCGATGAAAATTGAGAGTGCAGACGGCACCTGGTCTCCCAAAAAAGATTTTAAATTGAGAGATGCAAGAACTTTTGCCAAGATGTCCCGGGGTGAACTTGTTGTTGCCGCCTCAGCTGCTGCCGTTTCCCAAACTGTTAAAAAGACAGTGGAGTTCAAAGTTGATAAATTTACGATTCCCGGCAACTACACGCCCGGTAAAAAATCGTACTCCAAAGATAACAACACAGTAGGACTTGAGGTCCGCTTTACCAATACCTCTAAAAAGAGTGTCTGGATTTTTGCCCCCAGCCTTGTCCGCGGAGCCAAAGCTCTGCGTGCCGTGGGAACTTACCGGACGATTCCTGAATACTACCGCCACATTCCCCGGACTATGCAGAAATTGTGGAAAGGTGAGCCTGTACACATTCTGGTGATGGGGTCAAGTATTGACCGGGGCAGTGCCAATCCTCCTTTGTATCCTTATGATGAAAATCCCAAGTCCCCCAAATATAAACAGCCTTTGAGCGACAGTCATACCGGATTTTCCACAAAACTTGTAGGCCGTCCTGATCTGGAGCCTTATTTTGACTGGTCCAACCACTATTTCAGCTATGCCGGCCGCCTCAAAGTTGAATTGATGAAGAAGTTTAATCTTACTGGGGATAAAATACTTATGAACTTTATGGCAGCCGACGGCTCCTGTGTCGGCGAGGCCCACTCCGGTTTGAAACAATATTGTGAACTTCTGCTTCCTCCTGCGGGCGGAGTCAATGCCCATAAAGCAGGTTTCACCTGGAAGCAGCTTTATCCCGGTCTTTTCAGCCGTCCGGAAGGTCCCCGTCCCGACTTGGTGATCTACGGCAGCGGAGCCAATGAAAAAACAGATACGCCCAACGAATGTGCTGTTTTTGAGGGTGCTATCCGCTATATCCAGCGTAACTATCCCGGCGTTGAATTTGTCGGCTGTATCTATCAGAACCGTGGCGGTTATACGCCCAATGGTTCCGATATGCAGGCCATTGCAATGCGTTATCAGATCCCCTTTATTGACTTCGGCCTTGTCAACGACCGTTTGACCCGGTTAATCAATCCCAACGCCATCGGCAACAGTGACGGCCATCCTCAGGCAGCGATCCATTACGTTTGGTTCAAACAGCTGGAACGTGCTTTTGAGTGTACCGGGCCTGTTGTTGCCGGATTCCCGCAGCTTCATCTGCCCGAAAGAATTATGACCAGATCCTATAACTGGGAAGGCGAAATGAAGCTCTACCGAGCCAAAGATCCCCGTTTCTTCCGTCCCAATGCCTTTATCATTGATGACAGTGCTTTTAACTGCTGGGCAAATTTGACATACAAACTTCCCAAAGGTCAGAAGGCCCCCCGGGGCCGGGTCTATGTCAATGGTGTTGAAAAAGGCAGCGGCAGAAGCCCCATTTACTACAATCACCGCAACTCTTACTATCGTCACGGAGATCTTGCCCTGGGAGATCGTTACGTTGTTGAAGTCTCGGCTCCTTATGCCTTCAATGCAATGGACACCAAACTTTCCCCCAATCGCCGCTATGTCGGTGTTGAGTCAAAACTTTTCAGCGGTGTCAAAAAGGTAACTGCTTTCAACTCCAAGACCGGATTCCCCTATGGTCGTTTCGTGACTGTCCTGCAGCCCGGAGAGAGCTGTCAGGTAAAACTGATCGGCAATGCATTTGCTGTGGCTTGGGTGGACACCCCCCAAGGCGGTATCCTGCAGGCTGAAATCGACGGCAAAAAGGTCTTTGAACAGCCCTCCTATGTTCCCTATGTCCTTCTCAATAAAGAGAAAATCTTTATGGAAAACCGTAAAGGTATTGAGGGAATTCCTTTCGGTGTCCACACTGTGACTCTCAAGGCTGTGAAAGCTCCTGTAACTCTTATGGGTGTTTACAGTTACGATACCCGGGCCAATACCCGGTCACAGCGTGTTATTCAGGATTTCGGCTGTGACGGAGAGTATAAATTTGAGCCTGCCTTCAAAGCTGTTCCTGTTGTCAATACTTTCGGTTCACTGAAAGTCAAGTCTGTTACTCCCTGGGGAGCAGTTTTTTCCGGAACAGGTCTTTTTACCGCAACAGGAGAATGAAAAAATGCAGGAACGTCTGGTTACGATCCGTAATAAGGCAGGAATTCACTGCCGCCCCTCCAGTGTTATCTTGAATACTATCAATCAGGAGTTTCCCGATCATCGTTTTGAGGTGATTCTCGATGGCGTTGCTACTGAATTGAACAGTATTCTTGCTTTGATCTCACTCGGTTTGAGTTGCGGAACTCAGGCCGTTGTTCAGGTCGAAGGTATTGACGAAGAAAAAGCAATCAAACGTATCGGTGATCTTTTTGAATACGAATTTGACTTCCCGTCAAAGTGATCTTTTGATTTTTTTCTTACTGGCCCTCTCAGGATTGTTCTTGCGGGGGCTGTATTTATTTGAATACAGCCACTTTGTCAACTTTGATCTGGCCATTGGGGCTGATGTGGGAGAATATTGGGCACGTTCTCAGGAGATACTGAAAGGCACGATTTTTCCTGCTTCTCCTGAAATACACGCTCCTTTTTACAGTTTTTTTCTTGCCGGGATGCAAAAAATCGGCCTTACAGTGCCGGGGATCCGCATTTTTCAAACATTACTCAACTATTTTTCCTGGCTTGGGCTTTTCTTTTTGCTTCTCAAGAGCAATATGCCGAAAAGGATCTGCTTTGTTTTTTTGGGCATTTCAATGTTTCTTGCCCCTTTGGTTTTTCATCCGGCAGAACTGGTATCTGAGTCCATATTGCTGCCGTTGTTGAGTTTGACATTTTTCTTTTTTCACCTTGCAGAAAATCTCCCGAGCCGGAGAAAAGTTCTTTTTGCTGTTCCATCAGGTATATTTGCCGGAGCGGCTTTTTTGACCCACGGTATGCTTTCCGGATTTCTTGTCTTGGAAACTTTTTATCTGCTCTGGAGAAAAAAGTATTTGACTGCACTTGCTTTTGCTGCGGGTGTTGTTTTAGTTGTAACTCCTTTTCTTACAGCAAAAAATCTGCATTACGGGCAATTGACAGGAGTTCAGGGCAACACTGCTTTCAACATCTTTTTGGGGAATAATCCCCGGGCCAACGGCCTGTGCTATGTGCGTCCCGGAAATATTTGGCGGGCTGAACATTTTCGGGCTGAAGTCCGTTCCCGGGAGCGTAAGATCTCAACAAACCATTACTGGATGGAAAAGACATTGTCCTTCTGGCAGAAGACCCCTTTCAAGGCAATAGGGTTATATTTGAAAAAAATCCCTCTTATTTTCAGCAGCAAAGAATATATTGCCGGAGCTGATGGCGGATTTCTTTTCTGCCGTACGGACTCTATGAATATACTGCGTTTTTTTACTTTTCCTGTATTTTTGCTTTCCTTTGCAGGAATATGGTACTTATGGAAAAAGAAAGAATACCTTTGGGCCCCTGCCCTTATTTTGAGCGTTTCACTTTTTCTTATGCAATTATTGACCGTTACATCCGGACGTTACAGATTTTTGATGTTTCCCGGAGTTATTTATTTGGCAGCAATAGGGGCCGTTTACCTCAATTGGGGCAGATGGAAAACTGCTGCCGGAGTTGTTTTTTTACTGTGCATCTGGCAAACCTATAATTTTATCGGGTATGACAAGGCAGAAGGAACAGCCTTGCTCGGACAGGCTCACTTTATAAAAGGCAACTATGAACACGCCAGGGAATTGCTGCTCTTTGCAAACAAGCGTTTCCGGGATTCCTCCCGGATCGGCAATATGTTGGGAAATATTGCTGAAAAGGAGGGAAACTTCCCCCTTGCAAGACAATATTATACCGATGTGACCCGCAAGGAGCCTTTTATGCCGGAAGGATGGATGAATTTAGCCAATGTGACTCCTGCTCCGGAACAGGCAGACCGCTTTTTCCGTCGGGCTCTGGAAGCGGCAGCCCCCTCCCCCGGAGCGGATTTGACATTCAACTATGCAAGATTTCTTTATGCTTCAAAGCGTTATGATGAAGCACTCAAGTTTTTGGAAAAAACATTTGCCATTGAGCCCAATCATATTCCGGCATTGAATTTAAGCGGGATCATCGCTGCCGGGCAAAAGGATTTTTCCCGGGCGGCTGCCTTGTTTTACAAAGCCGCCACAGCGGCTCCGGAAGAGGCCGGATATTGGAAAAATACTGTTATTACAGCCCGTTTGGCAGGAAATCGTGCCCTTGAAGAAAAAGCAATAAAAAAATATCAACAATTACAGAGGCAATTTCAAAAGTAATTCAAAAGATGGCAAAGATGGCATCGCAAAGAACTGCAAAGAGTAGTTTGAAGCTGCTACCTGCAGGGTAACAGCTGAAAACGCCCCCTTTCGCAGATCGAAGCGAGGACGCTTTGACAATTTTGAGGAGTTTTGAAATTGGCTCTACAATACAGGAAAAAACTCAAATGAAACAACTTCTTTCTCCACAATATCCGGCTTCGACAAATTGTACTGTAGAAAATCCCGAATTTCTTATAATTCCCGGACTTGATGAATCAAGTGACAATGTACACGCCCTGTTTCGCCGGGAAATCATTGTTGAATCAAAAGAAAAAATTACTTTTTTTATTGCCTCCTGCGGTCATTACTCTTTTAATATCAACGGTTTTTACGGTATGGGACCTGTCAGAAGCACTGATTCCCGGATTTTTTATGATTCCTATGATCTGACAGAAATTCTTACACCGGGAATCAATCGTATCGAAATTGAGCTCCATTATCCGGGCAGCAGTTACAGGACAATTCCTGCCTGTATTCCGGCTTTATGGGTTCAAATAACAGGTGTGGCAGGTGCTCCGTGGGAATGTGCTCAGGATTGCAGACATCAAAAGGCTTTTGAATATACCTTTCAGCTTGGAAAATGCGAAAACAGAGATGACCGGAAAAATAATTTTTCCTTTGCTCCTGCAACCGTTGCTCTCAATCCCAATGGTGTCGAAGTGTGTCCCCGGCCGATTCCGGCCCTTACCAATGAAGAGATCCCTTTTGAAAAAATTGTCCGCTGCGGTTTTCTGCCCGAATTTTCTCCTGATGATGATGATTTTGCAGAGCGTCTTGCTAATGAGGTGCTGACTCCTGATACAAACGCTTTTAACGGCAACGAATTTGCCCCTCCCCCCTGTGGATATTATGGAACGTTTGCCATTCTTGATCTGGGAAAAGAGTTTTATGGCAATGTGGAAATTGAAATAGAGTCCGAAGAATCCCTTATTGTTGACCGTGCTTATGATGAAGTCCTGACCTTTTCGCGGGTAAAGGCCCGTTATGCCTTTGGCAAATGGATCCCCAAAGCACGTCACGCAGGAGATTCTTACCGTTTTGCAGACCGCCGGATCACTCTCCCCGGAAAAAATCTCATCTCTGTGAATTTTGCTGATCGTGGAGGACGTTTCGTCGAAATAGCCATTCGCAACCATACAAAAGCTGTAAAAGTGACCAAGATCACAGCCATTGACCGGATTTATCCGGTTCAAGGGTCAAATTTTAGTTGTGAAGATCCTTTTTTCAACCGTCTTGATGAAATGTGTGCACATACTGTCCGTCATTGTGTCGCTGACACCTTTGTGGATTGCCCCTGGCGGGAACAGGCTTTCTGGGTAAACGATGTGGAAGTTTCCGGAAGATATTATCTGCTTCTCGGTTCTGATCCGGCCATTCTGGAACACGTTTTACAGGTCGCTCTGGATGGACGGAAGAAATATAACTGGCTGCCGGCAGTTTATCCGGCCGGGGATTCAATGCCTTTTCTTTCAATTCCTGCCATCTGGGTACTGATTCTTTATGACTGCTATCTGCACACCGGAAATAAAGAATTTGTAGAAAAAATGCTCCCCAAAGCTGTTGAAGTACTCAATGACTACGCTCAATTTACCGATGAGACCTCACTTGTCCCGGAACATCCCAGCTGGTGGAACTTTATTGACCTTGCCTATGTCAACGCAAAATCTGACCTGCAGGGACATACTGCTGTTCTCAACGCCCTTATTGCCGCAGCCTGGCGTTGCGTTGCCCGTATGGGAAATGATAACACTGCCGAAGAAAAAGCTCAAAAAATTTGTTCTGCTATGAAAAAACATCTGTGGGATGAGTCAGACCGGATGTTCCGTGACAGCGATGTTACAAACCACGGCTTTGAACTTCGCAGTGCTCATCCGGCAGCCATATTGCTTTGTTATGATCTTATGCCTGAACTGTTTGCCGATTTGAGCAAACAGCTTTATGCTCCGTGCGTGCTTCAGCCGGAGCCTTATTATCAGCGTTTCTCTGTTGAAGCGGCTCTGAAAACCGGGCAAACCGATATTTGTGAACAGGAGATCCGGCAGATATGGGCAGAGATGGTCAACAGCGATTCCCCCACTGTCTGGGAACTGTCAAAGTTCGGTCCCCGGCCTGACTCCAATACAGCCAACAGCTGCTGCCACGCCTTTTCGGCGGCTCCTATGTGGTATTGCAGACGTGTAATGGCGGGGATCCGGCCGGTTGAACCGGGCTATAAAACGTTTGAATGTGTCCCCCTTTACAAAGGGGATTTCCACTGTATTCAGCCGACCCCCTATGGCAATATTGAAGCCATACAAAAATCCGGGAAACTCACTGTGAATTTCCCGGATGCGATCAAACGAGTTTGATGTTTTTTCAGAGAGGCCTGATCCAATCAGGCTTCTGCAATTCCTGAACTTTGTACTTCTCATCTTTAAGAGCAGTGATTTCATATCTCTCGATGAGGAGCAAAGTTCTGCGTACCATATCGTGATGTGATTCGCAAGTATTGATATTGCGTACTCCCAGGTGGCGTTTGACCACATCTCTGTTACGCCAGTCCGGCTCCCAATTTGTCTGATCCACCGCACCCAAACTGCGGACGTGGTGCAATCCGGAACCGGCACACCAGATATCAAACCAGTGCTGCAAAGCTGCCGGGTCACTCAAGGGGGCACTTAACACATCCAGATAATCAAAGAATTTCTTTTCGCGTTCAGCATCAAAGAGCTCGATTGAAGTCTGAACCTGCTGGTATGGGGTAACTTCCATACCGTAAACGCCTTGAGCATCAAACTTGAAAGTCACAAGGTAGCCGCCGAACCAAGTGGGCAGAGACCATTCCGGATTCCCCGCGGGGAAGAAAAAGTTTCCGGGACAGTACACGATGGGTTTTCCGTTCCACAATTCGATTCCTTCCGGACAGTGGGTATGGCAGTTCCACAGCAGATCAGCTCCCGCATCAATAAAAGCCCGGTAGGTTTCCACCATACGGGGAGAGGGGAAAGGATTGGTCTCGTGTCCGCCGTGAATGGCGATAAAGACAAGATTGCCTTTTGCTTTTTCTGCTCTGATCTGATCGAGCATCTTAAAAATCGACAATGTGGCAACACCGGCACGGTTTTCACGGGCAGCACCGTACTCATTTTCGCCGTAATTCAACAGAGAAATGGTAATATTGCCGCAAGTGAGAATAAGCGGTTTGGCCGCATCTTCAATATTTTTTCCGGCACCGACGGTTTTCGCTCCGGCGGCCTGGACTCTTTCAATGGTCTCCAGAGCGGCGTCGGGGCCGAAGTCACCGATGTGATTATTGGCAAGCAAAGCCACATCGGCTTTAAGGTGCGAGATGATCTCGGCACATTTATAAGGAACCTTGAGGTTGGGACCGGTTTTGTCAATGGGAGTTTCAGACTCAGTTATAGTTGTTTCCCACTGAACAACACGCAAATCGGCGGCATCAAAGACGGGTTTGACCTCTTTAAAAACCTCAGCGACCTTGCCTTCCATAATGGCATCCAGTCCGGTTGCCCGGGGGCAGATATCTCCGGCAAAGAGAATTGAATAGTTTTCGGCACCTTTTTCACGCCAATTACAACAACGATCAACGAATTTCATAAAACAATCCTTTCTTGAAAGATTTTCAGTTCAATATACATCATAAAGTGATGACTTTCAAGCAGGCATTGAAAAATTTATGCTCTTTTCCACTTTTTACGGAAAAGAAACTGTTTCAGCACATTTCTTTTATGAAATACTCTGCGACACGGTAATCAGTATCAAGCTCCGGATGGAATGTCATTGCCAGCTGATTTCCCTGCCTGACGGCGGTGATCCTGCCCTGATGTTCAGCCAGGACTTCAACTCCCGGCTGGCAATATTCGATTTGCGGAGCCCGGATGAAGCTCATAGAAATATTCTTCATTCCGGAAAAAGTGCCGCTGGTGTGAAAACTGCTCAGCTGCCGGCCGTAGGCGTTCCGTCTGACTGAAATGCCCAGAGTTCCCAGATGAACCGTCGGATCATCCAGAATCTGCCGTGCAAGCAGGATCGTTCCGGCACAGGTTGACATAACAGGGAGTCCTTCTGCAATACGTTTCCGGATCGTGTCAAACATATCCAGTTCTCTGAGAAGTTTTCCCTGAACCGTACTTTCTCCGCCGGGCAGGATCAAGGCATCAAAGGGAATGTCAAGATCTTTTTGCTGCCGCAGCTGATATGTTGTATGTCCGAGGGCTTTGAAAACCTGTTCGTGTTCAGCGAAATCCCCCTGTAATGCCAAAACCGCAATGTGCATCAGATCCCCCGTTCTTCCATAATGACTTTGATCTCAGCGGGATTGATACCGACCATTGCTTCACCGAGGCCGCTTGAAAGTTCAGCGATCAAAGCAAAATCTTCATAGTTGGTCACAGCCTTGACGATAGCGGCGGCACGCTTGGCAGGATCGCCGGACTTGAAAATACCGGATCCCACAAAAACACCTTCAGCCCCCAGAAGCATCATCAACGCGGCATCAGCCGGAGTCGCTACGCCGCCGGCAGCAAAATTCACCACAGGAAGTTTTCCATTTTCGTGGACATATTTAAGAAGATCAAAGGGCACTTGGAGCTCTTTGGCCGCCTGATAGAGTTCATCTTCTGCCATATTGGCGACCCGGCGGATCTCCTGAGTCATTTTACGCATATGGCGGACAGCCTGAACCACATCTCCAGTTCCGGGCTCCCCTTTGGTGCGGATCATTGCAGCACCTTCACTGATACGGCGCAATGCTTCACCCAGATCGCGGGCACCGCAGACAAACGGCACTTTGAAAGCTCTTTTGTCAACGTGATAAATGTCGTCAGCAGGGCTCAAAACCTCACTTTCGTCGATATAGTCGATTTCAATGGCTTCAAGGATCCGTGCTTCAGCGATGTGACCGATACGGCACTTTGCCATAACCGGAATGGACACAGCCTGCTGGATACCCCGGATCATACCGGGATCGCTCATACGTGAAACGCCGCCTGCGGCACGGATGTCGGCGGGGATCCGTTCAAGAGCCATAACGGCACAGGCCCCGGCATCTTCTGCGATTTTAGCCTGTTCAGGGGTGGTGACGTCCATAATGACGCCCCCTTTGAGCATCTTGGCGAGGTCACAATTCAATTGATATTGTTTGTTGTTCATTTTTTGTCTCCTTTTTTAAGGTTTTTTGACTTGAATTTAATATAATCCAGTGCTATATTCAATACAAATCATAAAATTGTATGGATTACAATAAAATGCCGATAAATTCTTTTGATCATTTTTATTTAAGCTGGATACCGGATAAAAGTCAATTGAAACGTCCCTTTTATCTGACTTTGGCCAATGCTCTTGAAGCTGATATCG
This sequence comes from Victivallaceae bacterium, assembly GCA_045605205.1. Classification (GTDB taxonomy): domain Bacteria; phylum Verrucomicrobiota; class Lentisphaeria; order Victivallales; family Victivallaceae; genus UBA1784. Next base: position 17,438 of record JAZUPO010000159.1, on the reverse strand, counting down.
TTTCCGGGAAACTTTCAAGCGGCACAAAATTGCCTCCCCAGCGGGAGCTTGCAGACTATCTGGAGCTGAATTTCACAACTGTGACTCAAGCCTATAATCTCTGCCGTGAAAAAAATCTGATTTATGGAGTTACCGGAAAAGGCACATTTGTTTCCCCTCTTCCCGGCAAGAGTTTGCCCCGGAGTACCGGCAGCAAAGGTCTTATCGAACTGGGAGTCGTCAAAGGATTTGACCATATAAAAGCCCCGATCATCGAAGCGAGCCGGAATGTGTTGCAAAAAGGGTACATTGAGGAACTTTATTCCTATACGGAACCTGCGGGACATCTGCATCAGCGTGCCGCCGGAGCTCATTGGATGAAACAGATGGATGTCCAGACAGACAGTGAACATACGGCGATCTTTTCAGGTGCTCAAAACTGCCTGAGTGCCGCCTTGCTGTCACTTTTCCGTATCGGAGATAAAATGGCTGTAGATGAATTTACCTATTCAAATCTCATCGGAACAGCACGGCTTTCACATATCCGTTTGATTCCTGTAAAAGGAGATGACAAGGGAATGATCCCTGAAGAACTGGAACATCTCTGCCGTACAGAGGGACTCAGGGGGATTTTTCTTATGCCCAATTGTGCCAATCCGACGACCTGTTCCATTCCGGAATCCCGCAAAGATGAGCTGGCTCAAGTTTGTGCCCGTCATAAATTGATCACGATTGAGGATGACAATACGGGGATCCAGCTCCTTGAGGCAGGAAATTACTCTTCTTTCTTTTCCCGGCTGCCGGAACAGACCATTTACATTTGCAACTCAACGATGACCTTGTGCAATGGGCTGCGTGTTACTTTTGCCGCCTTTCCGGAGCAGTTCCGTACCCCGCTTTTGAATGCTCTCTTTTATTTGAATATCAAAACATCTTCTCTTGATGCGGAAATTATGACAGAATTGATCTTGAGCGGAAAAGCTGCAAAACTTCTTGAAGAAAAAGCTCTTTTGGCCCGTGAACGCAATGCTGTCGTAGACAGGATCTTCCCCGAAGCGGTCTCTCCGGGAACCCCTGCGGCCTTTTTCCGGTGGCTGCCTTTGCCTTTCTGGTCTGTGGACGATATGGAAATCGAACGCCGTTTGCAGCTGCAGGGGGTCAACGTTCACTGTTCCGGACGATTTACAGTTGCACGCCCCACCCGGCGTTTTATGCGTCTTGCCATATCGTCACCTGGGAGTATTGATGAACTTCAAAGAGGATTGAATATCGTCAAAGCTTTTATTACAGACAATTCGGCTGAAGTTCCTCAAAGGTCGTGAAGTTTGAAATAAACTTCTTTCAGCCATATACTGCTTTGCTGCTTTGCACGCTGAAATTGCTCCTGATCGCACACAGTGCCGGGAGCTTTGTTGATGATCCGGTTCAGGTAAGAGTCATTGCAGCAAAGAGTGCCTTGTATGATATCTTTTTCTGTGATTTGAGCCATACGGATCTCTTTGACCGTCGTTCTGCCGCAGTCATATATGATAAAGATCCGTCCGTCAGGAGCTTCAACGGCATCGGGATAAGAAACATTCCTGGTCTCTGCACCGCCCGTATCGAGAATCAGAGAATATTTCCAACTTTCCCCGTCATCTTCAGAGAGGGCAGCTTGCAAATCAAGTCTGCCATTTGCAGAATTATTGTGGATCAGCAAGACTCTTCCGGAGTTGAGCCTGCGCAGGAAAAAGCGGGAACTTGCATTAAGTACATTGGTCAATGTGCCTTCGCTCCAAACACTTCCCTCAAGGTCAGGTGAAACGCATCGTGCAATAAGCGGATATTGGGTACGGGCAAAGAATAAAAGAGAGTGATCTTTGCGTTCAAGGATCATCCCCTCATCAAAATTGGATAAAGTTTTATTCACATAGGGTGTGATCCTTTTTCCGGCTTCACACCGTTCCCAGCTGATTCCCATATCTTTGCTCCGGGAATAACGGTAATAAGGTGAACTCCAGTCGTAGGCACACAGAAGCCAATCGCCATTTGAAAGCACCGTGGGCTGAGTCCGTAAAAAGCCTTGAGTGATTTTACGCGGCAAACTCCATTGCAGTTCATCCGCATCAGGATCATCACATACAATTGCCCATACTTCCAGATGATCGTCGTCAGTCAGAAGCCGCCCTGCCCCGTAACGGCGGCGGGTGATAAAGAGCCACATCCGCTGCAAGGGATCAAGCCAGAGCTGGATATCGATGTTCAATATATTTTCCTGCGGATCGCCGGGAATGACCAGTTCCGGGGCAGACCAACTCCAACCCTCATCATCACTTCTTACAAGGAGATTATAATTTTCCGGATCCGGTTCCATAACACCGCCTGAATACCAACCCGCAAAAAGTCTCCCTCCGGGAGTGCGGAGAATGGTGGGGCATCCCTGCCACCAGCGGGAGCTGGTCTGATATTCTTTTCCGGGATTCCGGAGTACTTTGAAACTTTTATTATTCATATTTTTTGATCAACCTTTGAAGTTAATATACCTCTATTTGGGGGATTTTACAACTGCCGCAGAAAAAAATCATAAAAAAATCCGGTACCGTTCAGATACCGGAATATAAAGCTGACAAAACTTTTATTTGCCGTATTTTTCAAAATAGGGCCGCAGGGATTCGCCCCAGATGGTATACCCTTTGGTACCCCGGGGGTGGAGCAGATCGGGCATCACACTGCGTTCCAGGATTCCTTCCGGAGTCAGGAAGTTTTTACGGATATCCACCCAGATGATCTTTTTGTTGTCGCAGAATTTAACGATTTCCGCATTGACCTTTTCATTCTCGATCCGGCGGGCATTCTTATTGTCAACACCGCGGGGGAAGATGGCGTAGAGCAGGATCTTGGCATCGGGATACCGTTTGCTGACCTTTTCCACAATGGCTTTGATACCGGCCACAGTTGCTTTGTAATTGCCCCGGTTGTTGGTTCCGATCATAATGGTAACAAGCTGAGGTTTGATCAGATCAAAGATACCGCTTTTTTCAATGAACCAAAGGGTATGGTATGTACGGTCACCATTGCAGCCCAGGTTGAGAACATTGTAAGGGGCCATATATTTCTTGTAAACTTCAGCGGCTTTGGGGTATTCCCACTGGTGGGTGATGGAGTCTCCCAGCATCAGGATCTTGATCTTATCTTTGTTTTTAAGGGCATAGGCCTTTTGGGCAGCGTGACGTTTAATGTGCCGTGGGTGCTGCACAGGAGTGGTGGCAATCTTGATTTCCTCTGCCAAAGTCAGCTTTTTTGCGGGCTTTTTCTTTTTTGCCGCAGCTTTGGCTTTGGGAGCAGCCTCTTTGGAAGCCGGAGCTTTTTTGGCAGGTTCAGCTGCTGCCAGCTGGAAGATCATTGCTGCAGCGAGCAGCAACATTGTGAAAACAGTTTTCATTTTTTTGCCTTTCTTTGATTGTGGGATCAATGGATCCCGTTGATTATTTCTTTATTTGCAAAAATTCTTTAATCTGCTGCCAGTAGGTTTCACCTGCAGTTGCAATAATGTTGTTGTGCCCTGCCCCGCGGGTGTGAAAGAATCGTTTGGGCTCCGGAGCTTTAGCAAAAAGTTTTTGACCGTGTCTGAAAGGAATGATCCGGTCACGGTCGCCGTGCATAATCATTACCGGCATCTTGACTTGAGGGATCCTGTCGATACTGACAAATCGGTTTCCGGGAACCCAGGCTAATCCTACAACGCCGTAGGTGCTGGTAAAAGGAGCTTCAAGGATCAGTGCCCTGGCACCTGTAATTTGAGAAGCCAGAAAAACTGCTGCGCCGGTTCCCAGAGAAAAGCCGTGGATGACGATTCTTTCCGGAGGAATCTTCTTTTCTTCAGTCAGGTAACGCCATACCCGCAAAACATCCCTGCGGACTCCTGCTTCAGAAGCTTTACCGCTGCTGCGGCCGTATCCCTCATAATCAAAGGCACAAAATCCGTATCCATTGGAAGCAAACATCTCCTGTCTCCATTGGATCGTCCGCAAATTTTCCGCATTGCCGTGGCAGTGAAGAAAAATAAGCCCCTCCTCTTGAGCCGGGGGAGTATACTTTAATGCGATATTTCCGGAATTTTCCAGAGCCAGCATTTCCACACCGTCAAGTTCCGGATAAAGATCGGGACGGGGTTGAAAAATGATCTTGTCTGCCATACATCCGGCACATAAAGTAATCAACATAAGCACTCCTGCCAAAACAATAAAAGCAAACAGATATTTACGGTATTTTTTCATTCTTTATGAAAGATGGAACTTCCGACGCGGATCAAAGTGGAACCGCAGCCCACGGCTTCGCGCCAGTCGTTGCTCATTCCCATAGACAGCCCGGGAAGTTTCACATCAAGTTCAGCTTCGATTTTGTCCCGACACTCCCGTAAGCCGGAGAAAACCTTGCGGCATTCTGCGGCATCGGCTTCAAGGGGAGCCATTGTCATAAGGCCTGCCAGTTTGATATTGGGAGCATTGACAGCGGCCCGTGCCAATTCAACGGCACGGTCAACGGGGAATCCGCCTTTGCATTCTTCGCCTGAAACACTGATCTCAAGGTAAATTTCAGGTGTACATTTTTCTTCTCCGGCGATCCGGCTGATACGTTCAACGAGTTCAACAGAATCGACAGAGTGAATGACTTTGGCAACTTTGAGGATTTTTCTGACTTTGTTGCTTTGAAGTCTGCCGATAAAGTGCCAGACAATATCTTTTGGCAGGATTTCCGACTTGGGATTGAGAACCTCAATACGGTTTTCGGCAAACTCCCTGACTCCGGCATCGTAAAGTTCCCGGATGACATCTGCTGAAACCGTCTTTGAGACGGGCAGCAGTTTCACACTGCCGTCAGGAGCAAGTTCGGCAAGTTCTTTTTGCAGAGCAAAGTAATTTTCAGTACAGCTCATTTTGATTGTCCATTGAATTTCTTACGGTTTTCGGGCATTGCAGCCGTGATCTTTGTTCCGGCGGGCAGACTTTCTGTCAGCCAGACGTTACCGCCGATAACGGAGTTGTCACCGATAGTGATATCTCCCAAGACTGAGGCTCCTGAATAGATGATCACGTTGTTGCCGATCGTGGGATGACGTTTCTGACCTTTGATCAAAGCTCCGCAGGCATCTTTGGGGAAACTGACAGCTCCCAGGGTAACGCCCTGATAGATCCGGACTCTTTCCCCCAGAATGGCTGTTTCACCGATAACCACTCCGGTACCGTGATCAATAAAAAATCCTTTACCGATCCGGGCTCCCGGGTGAATATCTATCCCGGTTGCAGAGTGAGCGTATTCGGTCATCATCCGGGGAATCAACGGGATCTTTTCTTCATACAGGATATGAGCCAGACGCTGGATGGCGATAGCCTTAAGTCCCGGATAACTCAAGATGACTTCGTCACAGCTGACAGCGGCAGGGTCGCCGGCATAAGCGGCCTGCACATCCTCTTTGAGCATTTCCCGGATTTGAGGCAGCTTGCTCAATAAAGTAAATGCGGCTTCTTCACAGCGGGCAGAATCGCCGCACTCGCAAATGTGTTCTGCATTGCCGTAACGGTGCAGTGCCCGGCAGATCTGGCTGGTCAACTCTGCAAAGCAAAGTTCGACACTCTCTTCTGTATCGACGTCCCCCCGGAATCGCTGATCGAAGCCGGGGAACAGCAGTTCCAGAAGTTTTTCTGTTACGCTGACGATCTCAGACCGGCGCGGCAGATTGTCTTTGTTGGTATAATTCACACCGAAGCGGTCATCGTAGGAACGTGAAAGACTTTCAGTGATAACGGAGAGTTTCTGAGTTGTTTTACTGCACAGCATAAATATTTTTACTCCACATTCTGAACCTGCTCACGCAGTTTTTCCAATTCAGTTTTGAATTTGACAACTAAAGCTGACAGTTCCGGTGAAGGGGCTTTGTTGCCCAAAGTTGTGATCTCTCTGAAAAACTCCTGAAGCAGAAAGTCCATACCTCTTCCGGCAGGTTCTTCCAGTTCAAAGAAGTTCCGCAGTTGTCCGAAATGGCTTTTCAAACGGGTGATTTCTTCTGACACATCGGATTTGTCCAGATAAAAAAGCATTTCACGGGCAAACAATTCGTCGTTGGGCTCAACGGGGAGCTTTTCTGCGGCAAGTTTACAGTAAAGACGCTTTCTTGCGATTTCCGGAACTTTGGCCGCCAGCGGTTCGATTTGCCGCAAAAGCTCTTCAAGAAAAGCGGCACGGCTGCTCAAATCTGCTTTCAAAGCCTCCCCTTCTCTGCATCGCATTGCAGTAAACTCTTCTCCGGCAGATTCCAAAGCTGCGGAAAATGCTGCGGACATTTCCGGAACGTCGATGCTTTCGCAACCGGAAACAATAACGTTGGGCAGTCCCAGCAATTGTTCCACATTTACTTCTGAACTTAACCCTTGAGCTTGCCGGATCTCTTTTGCAACAGCAGTCAGACGGCTCAGATATTCGGTATCAATGGTTTGACTGGATGTACTGTTTTTACGCAATGTCACCTTGACATTAACTGAGCCCCGGCTGATAAAAGAGCTTATTTTCTGCCGGATAAGGCTTTCAAGGCCGCTCAGTTCGGCGGGCAGAGAACAGCGCAATTCAAGTTGTTTTCTGTTTACGCTTGAAATTTCGACGGAAAAATAGATTTTATCGGCATACTGTCCATCGGCTTTTCCAAAACCGGTCATACTGCGCATATTATTTGCCTCCCTGAGCTCTATTGACTGTCTTCTTCTTTTCCGGAACCGGAATGGAAGTTGCAGAAGGTTTTATTTGGGGTTCTTTATGTTGAAGTTCAGGTTTCTTTTTCAGCGGGAAAAGATACTTCTCTGAGGTTTTTACGACCTTCAGTCTGGCTTTTTTTACTTCTTCTTCCTGAAAAACTCCGGCCATAGCGATTTCCCAATTTTTCATATCAACCCGACTGACGCCGCAAAAAACAGCATAACGATCACCATCAAGTTTCCAAAGAAGTGAAAGTTGTACATTGCCCTCTTTTCCGACTGGCGGGGTCGGATACTTTTTCCAGGGGCGGGGGACAGGCTGTTCTTCATCAGCTTTATTTTTCAGAATTTCATTCTTTGTCCCCTTTTCTTCCAGTGTGCCGAGCTCAAACGCACTCAGCACCAATTCCGGATGAGAAAAACGGATGCGGTTCAATTCGGCAACAGACATCTGTTCTTTCAACGCAGCCACAGCATAGGTGCGGGCGGATTTAAGAGCGGCCCAGGCCGGTTTGTCAAATGCGGCAATGGGACGCCGGATCAATCTGGCCGGACGCCAGTTGTTCATTACTGCATCAGTAACGCCAAAGACGAGATAATCGTTTTTCTGTTCAGGGATCCGCCAGGCGATGCAAACCTGGATCCGGCCGCTGCCGCCATTTTTGTTCAGGATTTTCCCGGTAAACAAGACCGGGGGCGTCAGTTTGACAAACGCATACTGTTCAGGAGTCAGTTCACGGGCATTTTCAAAAATGAACTTCCGTGCAGATTCCACGGCCTGTTCCTGATAGTGCAGATCCGAATAACATCCGCTCAGAGCCGCAATTACCGCAGGCAGCAATAAATGGTACTTGTTCATTGCATAATCTCCTCAAGATTTTCTGTTATGCAGTTTTTTCAAAGGGGGGATAAAAATATTCCTTTGAAATGACTTGTCATAATATATAACCTTTTGGGAAAAAAATCAAGATGTGCCAGTGCCGAAAACTTAAAGAACGACGGCCTGAGCCGGTATTTTTTTCAACAGAAAATCCCGCTGTACTGTTCCGGGGGATATATTGTTTGGAATTTTCTCAAAACAAATCTGTTATATCCCCTTGATAAATGGACAAATCAGTGTTATATTTTGTCTGAATAGTATAGACTTCAATGTAAAGAGGTGTATTTATATGGAAAATTTGACCGGTGTGGACTGTGTGGGGGAATATTTTTCCTTTGAAGTCCACGATTTTGCTTGCGACGGCTGTCCCTGCAAGATTGTTGTGCCCCCTGAGCCGCTCCCCGGGAAACCCTGGGTATGGAAAGCTGAGTTTTTTACCGCCTTTCCTGCGTTTGAACTTGAAATGGTCAAACGGGGATTTTACCTGGCTTTTATGTCGGTGGGAAATACTTTCGGCTGCCCTGCTGCCATAGATCACTTTGATAAATTTTACGATCAGATGACAACCTGGGGATTTTCCAGCCGTCCCATTATGTTGGGACTGAGCCGCGGCGGTCTTTACATTTACAACTTTGCGGTCAGGAATCCTGAAAAAGTGGCCTGTCTTTATGCCGATAATCCTGTTTGTGACTTCAAATCGTGGCCGGCGGGCCGGGGGAACGGCGAAAAGTCTCAGAGCAACTGGGAAAAACTTATCAGAGATTACAAATTCAGTTCTGAGCAGGAGGCCCTTGAATATACAGGCAATCCCATTGATAATCTGGAAATCCTGGCCAAACACAATATTCCTCTGATCCACGCCGCCCGAACCGAAGACAAAGTTGTTCCCATTGCGGAAAATACCGACATCGTCGAAAAACGTTATACGGCTCTTGGGGGCTCCATCAAAGTTTTCCGTCATCCGGGCGGACATCATCCTCACGGACTTGATGATCCTACACCCCTTATCGACTATCTTTTGCAAACTGTACGGTATTGAATTATGAGTGAAGAATACACTTTTACCACCTCGCTTCAGGCTCAAAAGGTTGCCAGAGCCATTGTTCAGCTTGCCCGTGAGCGGGGATTTATTGACGGGCAGCTTGCGACGGCTCCTGAATTGGGCGAAATTGAAAAACAGCTTTTTCTGAAGATGTTTGCGGCATTGCGTGCCAATGAGAAGATCACGGATTGTGCTCTTTCCGGAATTCAGATGTCTGCTCTTTTTACCTTTGTTTTTGCCAAAGCCGCCGAAACGGCTGCTCAAATTTACGAAGGCGTAACCAATATTGAACTTGAAACAGAAGGTATGCTTTCAGCTAATGTGCCCATTGCAGCGGGAGATCTGCTCAACTCTTACGGAGCGGAACTTGATTTTCCGGATATCTGTATGGCACGTTTTGTTGAGCTTTCGCAGGAGCCGGAGTTTGAAGAACCCTTTTTCTCTCTCTTTGAGGCATTAAAGTGGTGCTACCGGATCTCTTTTCACATCTTTTGGGAATATCTTGAACAACAAAACCGTTAAAAGGGGAGTTTTTTTATGGAACATCTGAACGTGCCTCCGGCAAATCACGTTAAAGTCCTGGACGGCCAGGGCTGGGTCGGACTTATTGATCATCTGGGAACTGAGTCCACTATTGTCAACGCTGCCCGGGTTTCCTTTGGCAAACTGAAATCCGATATGGATGAACGGGATGTCAAGTTGTTGGAATATCTGATCGAACACCGCCACACCAGTCCTCTGGAACATATTGTTTTCACCTTCAGTATTCACTGCCCTCTTTTTGTCCGGGGCCAGTGGCACCGTCACCGTACCTGGAGTTACAACGAGATCTCACGCAGATATACTGAAATCGATATGGAGTTCTACACGCCTCAGCAGCTCCGCCGTCAGGCAGAATCCAACCGTCAGGCTTCTGTGGCCGACCCCGACTTTGACAGCAGTGCTCTGGTGGCAGAGATAGATGCCCATAACAAAAACTGTATGGCATTGTATGAAAAGCTGCTCCAATCCGGAGTCTGCCGCGAACAGGCCCGCAGTGTGCTTCCCCAGAATATGATGGTCACATTCTGGGGAACGGTGGATCTTTCAAATCTGCTCCACTTCCTTGAACTCCGTGACAGTGAACACGCCCAGTGGGAGATCCGTGAATACGCTATTGCCATCAAAAAACTGATCAAGCCCTACATTCCCAACGTTGCCGCCTACTTTGAAAAGAAAGGTCAAGCGTGGTAATGATCTGACGGGAGTCGTATCAGAAGTGCTGTGCAGCACTGCCGGGACCTTGACTGCAAAGTTCAGGTGCCGGTTGGTGCTGTTTTGAGAACTCAAAAATAGGAAATAACAGCCAATGTCTCTCACTCCGAAAACACTTGAGGAACACCGTTCTTATCTTTATGATATCTGCCGTTTGAAATTCTTTTTTATGGCCCGTTGGCTCAAAGAACATCCGGAAGAGGAATTTTCTTCTGTTTTACGCAACAGAGTGGATATTTTCCGGAAAACCGATTTCAATCCGGAAGGGCTCAATCCTGAAGGATTTTACTTTGACGATCCCCGGTGGCTGGCCTTTGAAAAACGCCTTGAAGAAATTTACAAGCTGGTCAATGGTGATGAAAAGTGCTTTGAGGAATGGGGCTTCGATCTGGTGCGTCCTCATATTGACAACCGCTGCGAAAGAGATTATCTCGATCAGTCAAGATTGGCAGGTTATCAGTGCGGATTTCTCCGGCACAATCTGCTTCTCACCCCGGAGCGACCCGGAATTCTGGGATTTCATATCGCCAACAACCGGCAGCCCTATTCATTCTTTGATGATATGGAATATGTCAAAGAGTGTTTCAACAAACTCCTTGACATCGCAGAAGAAAAATTCAGAGTCTCCAAGATCGGAACCGGTACCTGGCTCAACAATCACCCTAAATGGCTGGCCCTCTTTCCCGAAGAGTGGCACAAAAATATGAATCCTCCCAATACAGAAGTCTCTTGGCATTACGGTTTCTGGGGACAATTCATTACTTCAAGAGGAACATTCAACGCAAAAGCTGCTGCCAAAGTAAGAGAAACCGGGCACTTGCCCTGTTTCCCCCGTTATAGCTGCTGCACCACAAAAGCAATGCGGGAGCATATCAACTCTCTCTGAGCACAGTACGGTGTTCATCCTCTTTCCCACAGGAAAGGGGATTTTTTTTGCAGAGATTTTTACACTTTGTTCTATGGGGGGAAAACTCTCCCGAAGCTGTGGCTGAAAGACTTCAAATGCTTAAAAATGCTAACCTCTCCGGAGCAATGCTTTTCAACAAGAGCAACATTTATGATGAGCGTTTCTGTCAGGTCATAAAAGCGTACTGCGGAGAATAAAAAAATTGGGGGAACGGGTGTTCTCCCCTTTCCCCTATTACGCATTATGTCCATCATCGCCATACGAAAATATCAAAAAAATCTTTGGGCATCTCACAGAAAATTGCCATTTCTGTCCGGATCTTCCCTGTACTTTTTGGGTGAAACGCCGTAAAAACGGCGGAACTCCGTGGAAAAATAAAGAGGATCTTTATAGCCCGTTGCAAAAGCGATCTCCTTGATGCGTAAGCTGCTGTCCCCCAACAGGACGGCAGCACGCACCATACGGCGGTGGATCAGATACTCAATTGGAGTCATTTTCATATTATCCCTGAAAAGAGCCAGAAGTTTCTGCGGTGGCAGGGAGAATTTTTCTGCCAGAGAGGCTATTTTGATTTCCTCATCAAGATTTTCCTCAAGATAATGGCGGATCCGGCGCAGGGTCGAAGGCTCCCCGCCCCTCCCGGAAATCCTGGCGGCACTCTGCAAAAATTCATAGAGCAAGCCTCCCTGTTCTTCCGGTCTCACAGTGCCGTTAAGGCGAATCATCTTTTCACGCAGCTGTTCCATCACTCTTTCCATAAAACGGCTGTTGTCAAAGGAAAGACATCTGAAGGAATCAAAATCGAAAAGTTTTCTCAAACTGGAGTACATACTGCCGCCGGGAATAAGACCGTATTTTTCACAGGGACCATATTCCGGCAAATACAGCAGAGTATTGTTTGTCCCGCGGGGCAGAAAGACCAGATCCCCTTTTTCTGCTTGGAGCATCTGATTGCCGCTTCTGAAAAAAAAGCTTCCGGAAACAATGTATTCAAAAGAATCAAAGTTCTGCTCCTGCCGCAGCTGGCAGAAAAGTCTTTTTTCAAGGTAACTGTGACAGAGAAAAAGGCACGACAAATACCCTTCACCGGAAGTACGGACTCTTTTACTGCTTTTTATGCTGCCTGTTTCATAAATACGACAAACACCTGCTTCTTTGATCAAAGAGAGATCGGGAAGATTTGAAAAAATATTTTCTGAACAAATATTCATTAAAAATCCTCATATTTTTGTTTATTTTCCTTATAATAATATAAGTTTAATACATTGTTTTTTCAAATATAAGAGCTATATTATCACCACATCCATACAAAACAGGGAGAATTATGATGAAACGATTTGTACTTGAAGATCACGCCGACAGTTTTCTGCCCGAAAACAAAAAATGGACTCTGGTCTGGCACGATGAGTTCGATGGAACGGAACTTGACCGCTCCAAATGGGGATTCCGTTTGAACTTCTGGGGAAAAAGGCTCAAGACCTTTACCACTGAAGGCGTGGAACTTGACGGCAACAGCCATTTGCGGCTGCACCTGCTCAAAAAAGGAGAGGATTATTATTCCCCCCATCTGCAGACCGGATCACTGACCTACGATATTCCCAAGGATACAGACGGCATCTGGCCTTTCGGAAAATATGAGGAACCCAAATTTATGCACCGTTACGGCTACTATGAGATTCGCTGCCGTCTGCCGAAAAACCGGGGTTGGCACGCAGCTTTCTGGCTTCAGGCTCCGGGTATCGGTTCCCATCCTGACGCCCGCTTCGCAGGGGTCGAGTGTGATATTATGGAAAACTACCGCCAGTACACTGACGGCAAAATCATTGCCGGAAACATCTGGGGCGGTTACGGCGGAAACGGATCCAACGGCGGCGGACACTTCGCCTGGGACTACAAAGAAACGCCCGACGGCTGGCACTATTACGGTGTTGATTGGTCGCCAGAAGGATATGTTTTCTATGCTGACGGCGAAGAGATCGGCAAGGTACTTCCGCCGGAAAGAGCTGCCGAAAAAAATCTCATCCCCGATCCTGTCCGCGGTCTCCAGCCGGGCAGTGTTGACATCGGGCCTGTTTCAGAAGTGGAACAATTCATTCTTGTTTCCACGGAGTGCCACGGCTATCGCGGTCCCGGATTCGGGAGTGCCAAAGTAGGTCATCCCGCAGGGACCCCAGCCGCAATCTTGAAAGAAGCAGTTCTGCCTGACTATTTTGAAGTCGATCATGTCCGTGTCTTCGACCAGGTCAGGGATTGAAAATCATCTCACTTCACATCCAGAGCCCGGCGCATACCTTCACCGATGAAGTTGAAGGCGATCACCGCCAGAAAAAGGGCAACACCCGGAAAAAAAGTCAGATGCCAATAGTCAAGGGGATTGTCAAATGCCTGCCGGAGCAGTCCTCCCCAGCTTGCTGTGGGAGGCTGAACGCCGAACCCCAGAAAACTCAATCCGCTTTCAGCAAGAATCGCTCCGGCAACTCCGAAAGTAAAGCTGATCAACACCGGCCCCGTAATATTGGGCAGCAAATGGCGGAACATTATCTTTGAAGCGGGGATCCCGGAAACTTCACAACTCATTACATAGGGAAGTGAACGCTGTTTCAATGTCTCTCCCCGCACCAGAAATGCCACACCGATCCACCCCGTAAGGCCGATGACAGCAATGACGATCAGTATGGATTGTTCAAACTGCCGGTCTCCGAGAATAGACATCAATATGAGCAAAAGCAGAAAAGTGGGAAAACACATCAATATTTCCACCAGACGCATAAGAGCCAAATCGACTGTATTGCGATAAAAGCCCGCGATCAATCCGACTGTGGAACCAATCATCATAGCGATCAATGTGGCAATGATCCCCACTGCCAGAGAAGCCCGTGCCCCGTAGATCATCCGGGCAGCCACAGAACGCCCTACATCGTCAACGCCGAGGATATGGCGTTTGGATGGGCCTTCAAAAGGCGGAGCTGTCATTTCAAAAGGTCCATAGGGAATGGGGGCAAAACAAACACACTTGGCCGCAAGAGCACTTTTGCGGTAATCGATCTTGTCGATCCGGGGCTGTATCACCAGAAAAGGGATCAATAAAAGCAACGCTCCGGCAATACGGAAAAAAGTTCTGTATTTCAGGTATCCCGTCAAAAGGCAAAAGGGAATATAAAGAGCCAGAAAATTGAAAATTCTTTCAATCAGGATCTCGCTGCTGTCCGGAGCAAAAAAAGAGTGAAGAAAGGGCAATAGCACCCTCCCCTCACTGTCAATCATAAACAAAGGTCTGCCGTTGGCAATAAAAGGAGCATAAAGGGCGGGCAGCAGCAGCAGCAGAGCCCCTGCCATTCCGGCAATGGCGATGGGGTCGCGAAAAAAGCGTTTCGCAGCTATGGCAAAAAGAGAATCATTTGCCATACAAACGCTCAAGTTCGCCAATCAGGCAAGGTGTCAAAGTTTGACGCACCTGAGGAGAGTCAAGCTCCTCACGGGTAAAGAAACGGACTTCATCGATCTCTTCACGCTGAAAGTCAAAAGGTCCGTCAGAAACAGCTTTGTAGACCCGGGCATCCTCAGATTCTATCTCATTACGTATTTCCACGTCAAAAAGATGTTCCAAAGGAGTATTTTCCGGCAGTCCCAACTCTTCAGCAAGCTCCCTTCCGGCCCCGGTCAGATAATCTTCCCCGGCAGCGAGATGCCCCCCTACTGACGCATCCCATTTACCAGGTTGGATACGCTTGGCAAGACTGCGTTTCTGCAACAGAAGCCTGCCGTCACTTGAAAAGACCAGCACGTGAGCAGCCCGATGAAGCAAGGTATTGTCACCGTGAGCCTTTGACCGTTCCGCAAGACCGATTTTCCGGCCTTGAGGATCGTAGATATCTATAAGTTCGCTGCTCATATTTTTATTTGCGGATAATGGCAAGAAGTTCATCCCGTTTGGCCGTCATCAGTTCCGGTGTATCAGCTTCGACGATCAGACGGATCAGGGGTTCGGTATTGGAAGCACGCACATTGCACCACCAGTTATCATATTCAGCAGAGACTCCGTCAAGCTCAAAGACGTGGCCGTCACGGCAGTATTCTTTGATCTCTGAAAGGATCTCTTTTGTATCACGGCTGACTTTGGAATTGACTTCACCGGAAGAAAAATATTTGCGTAAAGGAGCCACAAGCTCGTGGAGCTTTTTGCCGGATTTTGCTACAAGATTGGCCAGCATCACAACGGCGAGACCTTGAGATTCTGCAGTAAAGTTCTGCTTGAAGTAGTAGTGGCCCGACAGTTCACCGGCAAATACGGCACCTGTTTCACGCATTTGAGCTTTGATAAAAGCGTGACCGACCCGGGATTGGATGGGAGTGCCGCCCAAAGACTTGATACATTCGGGAACAGCCCGGCTGCTCCGCAGATCGTAAAGGATCGTCGCAGGACCGTTGCTCAGAATATCCTGAGCGATCAGAGCAGTAAAAAGATCCATAGGAATAACATTGCCCTCATCATCAATAAAACCGCAGCGGTCAGCATCGCCGTCAAAGGCGGCTCCGAAATCGGCCCCTGTTTCCCTGACTTTTGCACAAATGGCCTCAAGGGTGTCAAGTTTCAAAGGATTTGCTTCGTGATTAGGGAACGTTCCATCCAGAGTATCATAAAGGGGAATGACATCAAAAAGGTCAGCGATCCCGGCAAATTCATAAAGCCCCATTGCATTGGCATAGTCAACGACAACTTTGAACTTGCGGTCGAACTTCACAAAAGAACGCAGGAAAGCAGTATATTCCTTTTTGATGTCGTATGTGGAAACCCGGCCCGGAACGGCACAGGGTTTCCAGCTTTCGTTTTCAACGATTTTTTGAATATCCATAATTCCGGTCACTCCGGAAATGGGAACAGCATCAGCAAGACAGAGCTTAAAGCCGTTCCACTCTCCCGGATTGTGACTGGCTGTGATCATCACAGAGCCATCTGCCTTCAATGTTCCGTTGGCAAAGTAGCTCTGGGGGGTTGAACAAAGTCCGAGGTCTATCACATCTGCCCCCTGAGCTGTCAAGCCCCGGGCCAAACCCTCAAAGAGATCCGCGGAATGAGGACGCATATCCCGACCGACAACGATTTTTTTCGCCCCGGTGAATTCCACATAGGCACGACCGATCTTCTCGGCCATTGAGGCATTGATCTCGGCAGGAAAAATACCGCGGATATCATACGCTTTGAAAATTCCGGACATAAAAGACCTCCTGACTTCGTATCACTTGAAAAACAGATTATTTGTCGCAGTTGCAATCGCAATCATCATCGCAGTGGCATTCATCGCCGCAACCGCAGCCGCACTCATCTTCGT
Organism: Victivallaceae bacterium; assembly: GCA_045605205.1. Lineage (GTDB taxonomy): Bacteria > Verrucomicrobiota > Lentisphaeria > Victivallales > Victivallaceae > UBA1784. Next base: position 1,321 of record JAZUPO010000159.1, on the reverse strand, counting down.
CATCAAAGGCATCCATAATCTGCTCAACGATGGCTTCGGGGGTGAAACCGAACTTCTCAGCCAGCACTTTGTAGGGAGCGGAAGCACCGAAGTCGTCCAGACCGATGGCCAGATTGGCAAAGCGGTTCCAGCCAAAGGTGGAAGCAGCCTCGATGGAGACAACAGGCACGTGGCAGGGAAGCACATCTTCCTGATATTCGGGATCCTGTTTGACAAAGAGTTCCTGAGAAGGCATAGAGACCACACGGACTCCGATACCCTTTTCGCGGAGCAGCTTGGCAGCACCGAGAGCCAGATTGACTTCGGAACCGGTGGCAAGCAGAATGATCTGGAAATCTTCATCTTCATCAATGACATAAGCACCCTTGGAAACATCCACACGGGCAGCCTGTTCAGCACTGAAGGGAGCCAGATCCTGACGGGTCATCAGCAGAGCGACAGGACCGTCAGCCTTGAGGGCTTCAGCCCAGGCACCGGCAACTTCGTGAGCTTCAGCGGGACGCAGCACGGTGACTCCGGGAATACTGCGGAGCATAGCGATCTGTTCGATGGGCTCGTGGGTGGGGCCGTCTTCGCCCACATAGAAGGAGTCGTGGGTGAAGATGTAGATCTGGTGCAGTTTCTGAATGGCAGCCAGACGGATGGCGGGCTTCATATAGTCGGAAAAGACAAAGAAGGTTGAGGTGTAAGGAATATTCAGACCGGTAAGAGCCATACCGTTGGCAGCAAGGCCCATAGCGAATTCACGGATACCGAAATGGAGATTGCGTCCGGCATAGTTTTCGGCACTGAAGTCGCCGCCGACCTTGAGATTGCTCTTGGTGGAAGGAGCAAGGTCAGCAGCACCGCCGAAGAGAGCGGGAACCAGTTCAGCAGCTTTCTGGAGAATGGTTCCGGAAGAAGCACGGCTGGCAACAGGTTTGTCAACAGGAGCAGCTGCCATCAGCTGAGCGGTGATGTCAGCAGGAACTTCACGGTTGACAAGAGCATTGACTTTTTTGGCAAGTGCGGCATCGGCGTTGACAAAAGCGTTGAATTTGGTATTCCAAACTTCAGCAGCGGCGGCAAGTTCCTTGCAGCGGTTGTCGCAGTAGGCTTTCACATCGGCATCGACGGTGAAGTTGCCTTCGATGCCCACATTGGCTTTGAGAGCGGCGATCTCTTCCGCGTACTGTGTGTTGAGCTCCTTCAGTCCGTCGACGTCCTCGTCGAGGATGCCGGAGACCTGGATCTTCTTCAGCTTTTTCGCGAACGTGACACAATCTTTGTAAAGTTTCTGGTTTGTGTATTTGAGGTCGGCGATCTCCTCTTCCAGGGAATT
>JAZUPO010000158.1:0-3184 GCA_045605205.1 Victivallaceae bacterium | reverse complement strand
GATCCGACTTGGTGCGGTCGTGGATATCTTTCAACCCCTTGAGGTAAAAGTGATCAAAGGCACGGCGGGGACGTTCTTTAGCAAGGTCGGTCCAAAAGAAACTGTGGTCGTCAATGTAAAAATTGACACGCTTAAATGATTTTTTGTCCCACACAACGACAATAGACTGACTGAAATTACCGTAAGCACTGACAGATTCGGCAGTTACAGTATTGAATTGCTGTGTCAGAGTGACCTCTCCCATAAAACGGCGGCCGTCCCGACGGGTGGGTTGACCATTCAAAGTCACAGGACCGGGAAAGTCGCTGATCCCTTCAAAAAGAACTGTAAGACCCTTTTCATCTTCTTTGCCGTGATTGTGATTGAGGACGGCCCCCTGACGGATATTGGTGATTTGCAGCATAATGAAATCCTTTTTATTTATTGAGGTAATTTCAAAAGTCATTCAAAAAATGGCAAAGATGCCATTCGCAAAGAGCTGTAAAGGGTAGTTTGAGGTTGCTACCTGTAAGGTAACAGCCGAAAACGCTCCCTTTAACAGATCGAAGCGAGGGCGCTTTGACAATTTTGAGGAGTTTTGAAATTGCCTCTTATTGGTGAAATTATTTATCCCAAGCCTCGTTTCCGAGAATCCCCCTGGCAAAAAAGACAGGTTCACATCCGTTGTTGACCATAACTTCTGCCGCCTTTGAAATACGTTCCATATGGTCAGGGATGTAATTGTGATAGTAGGGGAATGTATATTGTTCGTGGCTTCCTACATTAAAGACTTCGCTTCCCACAGTTGCGGCATTGCTCATAAAGTTGTGGAGCCGTCCGGGAATAACATCCAGAGGAACCAGATTGCAGCAGCAGCATCCCCGGAAAAAAGTCATATCCAAATGGGGATTGTAAAAAGCCCGGTGCAAATCAATGTAAGAATTCTCTTCCATCGTGGAAAAATGTTCCTCAAAACCGAATCCGAGATCCGTGGGTACAAGAGCATTGATCTTATCAGAAAGCTGAGATCTTGCAATGTTGTTTTCTTTGCATCCTGCCGCCCGCTCAAGGGCACTGGGACCTCCCATCAGCCTGGGACGGAAAGCACTGGCATAGGTTCTGACACCTTTTTCTTTCAGAACTTTGACACAGGCAGGAGAAATGATCCCCCAATGGATCACAACAGGTTCAATAAAGGTCTCTACACCAGCAATTCGGACGATCTGTTCATAGACCATATCATAATCCCGCCGGAACTCCTCTTCGCTTGCTTCAATATAAAGACGGTCAGGGAATTCCCCGAGGGAGTGGAAGGACATCTTGAGCCAATCGGAGTTATCAATAAACTCCTGTTTCCAGATATCCGGCACCTGGGTCATATCACAATCAAAATGGTCATTGTGATAAAAACAGTTCAAAGTGACCTTTAATCCGGTACGGTTATGGATCTCTTTCAATCCTTTAAGATAGAAGTGGTCAAAAGCGTGTTTGGGACGTTCTTTGGCAAGATCTGTCCAAAAGAAACTGTGGTCGTCAATATAACAATTGAAACGCTTGAAAGATTTTTTGTCCCAGACCACCACAATAGACTGGCTGAAATTACCGTAGGCACTGACAGATTCAGCAGTAACGGTATTGATTTTTTGAGTCAGGGTAACTTCCCCCATAAAGCGGCGTCCATCCCGGCGTGCCGGAACCCCATTCAAAGTCACGGGCCCGGGGAAGTCGCTGATCCCCTCGAACAGAACAGTCAGCCCTGTTTCATCTTCTTTTCCGTGATTGTGATTGAGAATGGCGCCCTGTCTGATATTGGTGATCTGCAACATAGTAAAATAACCTGCTTTCTTAAAAAATCATCCCCTTATTTCAGGAGCTTGCTGACCATATTCTTTGTAATAGAGTTCTTTTGCCGCACGCAGCACCGCTTTCCGGAATTTTTTTGAGTCGGGATTCCCGGCTTTTTTATATTCCCGGTAAAAACAGAGTATTTCCCGGAAATTCAATCCGAGGTGCATAGAAGAAAAAAAGATCCCCGCCACATCTTTGACAGCATAACGGAAAGGAACTTTTTTCCTGATCTGAGCCCGGTGAAGATCAATGACATAAAGCTCGCCAGTCTCAGGAGAACGCAAAAAGTGGCAAATGTAACAATCCCGGTGATTGAGGCCGCTTGCGTGCATTCTGCCCAGACTGCGTCCCAGCCTGACGGCAATGTCTTTACGCATTTCAGAAGAAACTTCATTTTGAGCAAAAAAATCCTCCAAACTGACCATTCCGGCCAGCTCCCTGGTAATGATAAAGGATTCTTTCCCGGCAGGATTGAAAAAACGCTGCCCGAACCCGGCACAACTCATTGTGGGGACCTGCAACTTTTCCAAATGACAAATAGCCTTAAACTCGCCGTCGGCCCCTGTCACCGGGATCTTGAACTGCAGCAGGTCTTTGAAAATTTCCTTCCAGCCGACTCCGAGATGATGTTTGATAAAAAAGCCTTTGCCCTCAATTTCAATGCGGAACGTTCTGCGGCTTTTGACACGGCGGAACTCCTCTCCGCTAAAAGCTGCCACTTCGCAGAAAGGATCTTTTCCCTGCCAGAGAGAATCAAAAGGTGAATCAAGAAATATCTCTGCCATAACTTACAAAAGCCCCATACCGCAAAGCAGAGTCACCACCGCAGCCCAGAAACCGTACATTGTGATCCACTGCGAGGTCAATCCGCCTTCAAGCTCCCCGGCTCCGGGCAGTTCACGCCAGAACCAAACCCACACAACGACCATTGCACCGAAAGAAGCAATGGCAGGAAAGATCAACAACAGTACAATTCCGATCATAATACCGCTGGCAGCCAGATAATTCCATTCATCCCGGGTGCCACGAATAAAAGGCAATCTGGTCCGCCGGTCAGGTTCCAGACACAACCGTCCCTGAACCAGGGCATCCGCACCGGTCACAGCGGCCAACCAGAAGCCGGCTCCGCGGTAAAAAAGCAGGAACAGCATTCCCAGCACCAATATCATAAAAAGGAGAGCCGAGAACATCATTACCGGATTTTTGAGAATTTCAGGCAAACGAGACTCTGTACGTCCCAAAGCCACAACAGGCTCCTCACCCCGCAAACGGGCCGCCGCATAGGAAAGGAAAAGAGAAAAACCGCTGCCGGAGTCCTTAAAAAAGAAAAGGATCCCCCCCGCAACAGCAAAGAAAA
>JAZUPO010000157.1:0-5349 GCA_045605205.1 Victivallaceae bacterium | reverse complement strand
TGTTCAAGCTGGTTTCCGACTGGCTCATCGAACAGGGCGGTATCGCCGGTATTGAAGAAATCAACAATGCCAAGGCCGCCAAACTGTACGACTTCATCGACGGAAGCAGCTTCTACTCCAGCCCCGTCACCAACAAGGCTGACCGTTCCCGTATGAATGTGGTGTTCCGTACTCCCTCTGATGAGCTGGATGCCAAATTCGTTGCCGATGCCAAGGCCGCCGGTCTTACCGAACTCAAGGGCCACCGTCTGGTGGGTGGATGCCGTGCCAGCATCTACAACGCTATGCCGATGGAAGGTATTGACGCTCTTGTAGACTTTATGAAGAAATTTGAAGTTGCCAATCGCTGAAATAACTGAAATCTAAAATTTCCGGCACCGGCAGAGGATGTGAAATCTTCTTCCGGTGCTTACTTGTGCTTATGAGTCTTATTCTTGGAATTGAAAGCAGTTGCGATGAAACCGCAGCCGCTGTGGTGGAAGACGGCTTCCGGGTGCTCTCAAGTGAGGTCGCCTCGCAGATCGCCAAACACGCTGTCCACGGCGGTGTGGTTCCTGAACTTGCCGCAAGGGAACATCTGAAAGCCCTCACCCCGGTCGTTTCCGGAGCTTTGAAGCAGGCCGGTGTCACTTTGAAAGATATTTCTGCTGTTGCTGTCACCCAGGGGCCGGGATTGATCCCCGCTTTGCTGGTGGGCCTCAACTATGCAAAAGGAATCAGTCAGATCAACGGTCTGCCCCTGGTGGGGGTAAACCATTTCCTTGCTCACATCTATGGCGCTTTTCTTGATTCACCGCCCGATGTCTTTGCTGATGAATCTTTGTATCCCATTCTGGCCCTTGTGGTTTCAGGGGGACATACCTCGCTGATGCTTATTGATAAAGAGGGGAAAGCACAGCAATTGGGATGCACCATTGACGATGCCGCCGGTGAAGCTCTCGACAAAGGAGCAAAACTCCTCAATCTGGGATACCCCGGCGGCCCGGTGATCCAAAAGGTGGCAGCCGGAGGCGATCCCGAAAAGTTCCGTTTCCCCCGTCCCCTTACGGGGGGAGCCGGAAAACCGGTAGCCCCCGAGAACCGTTACAACTTCAGCTTCAGCGGCATCAAAACCGCTCTCTTGTATCACAGCCAGAAATACCCTGAAATGTCAGGGCAGCTTCTTGCAGATACTGTGGCAAGCTATCAGGCCGCAGTTGTGGATGTGCTCGTACGCAAAACAGCTGATGCCCGCCGGACTTACGGCGCCCGCACTGTTGTGGTGGCAGGCGGCGTCGCCTGCAATGCGGAACTCCGGCGCAGGATCGCTGAAAGCGTAGGGGATTCTGCCCGGCTGATGCTGGCTCCGCCCAAGTATTGTACTGACAATGCCGCAATGGTGGCTGGAGCCGGTTTCCACGGTTTCCGCCGGGGACGTTTTATTGATTTGGGAGCTGACTCCTTTGCTCGGCTGCCCAGAATTACAGAGGTGGATTTCGTCGGATGAAACTGATTATTTTTGGATGTCTTGCGGGTACCAATCCCCGGCCGGGACGGAATCATACGGCCCTCGCTCTGGAAAAAGATGGCTGTTTGCACTGGTTCGATGCAGGGGAAAACTGTTCCCGGACAAGTTACTTTATGGGCTACCGGGCCGAACAGATCAAGCGGATCTTTATTTCACATTTTCACATCGACCACTGCGGCGGGTTGATGGGACTTTTGGGGACTTTGCGGCGAAAAAAGGAAAACTGCGAAACAATGCAGATCTTTACGCCGGAACCGGGAATATTTCCGTTGTTCTATCAGCTTCTTGACAAAACCGCTTCATTGTGGGGCGGCACTGTTATGGAGGAGCACTCTCTGCAGGAGGAAAGTGTATCTGATATGGACGGGGTCAAAGTCACCTGGCGGCCCAATACACATCTGACTCCCGGCGAAAACGGGAAGAGCCGTTCCTGGTCGTTCAAGATCGAAGCAGAAGGCAAGACCATCGTCTATTCAGGTGATGTGAAGTCCCCTGATGAACTGGGGGATTGGCTGCATAACCCGGATGTGCTTCTTATGGAAACCGGCCACCACAGTGCTCCGGAGCTCTGCCGCAAATTCAAGCACGAAAAACGCAAGATCGGCAAACTTATTTTTATGCATCACGGCTTTGAGATTCTCGACCATTACGAGGAGGCCTGGAACCGTTCCCGGGATATCTGGGACGGTGAACTCTTTTTTGCCGAAGATGGACAAATCTTTGAACTGTAAGGAGTTGGAAAATGAAAATCCATATCTGGGGATGCCTTTCCGGAACTGAACCTATGCCGGGGAAACATCATACCTCCTGGGCTTTGGAAAAAGATGGTATCCTCTGGTGGTTTGATGCCGGAGAAAATTGTGCACGAATGGCTCATTTGCAGCATTACGATGTGCGGAAAATCAAAAAGTTGTTTATTTCTCACTCCCACGGAGACCATTTGGGGGGACTGTACAACCTCTTTCTGACGATGCGTAAGCTCAATTCTCTTGACTGCAACTACGATCCTGCCGTTCAAATCCCCCCTGTTGAAGTGGAGGCCATCGTTCCCGATCCTGAAATCGTGGAAATGACCAAAAAAATGATTTACTTTCTTGCCGAAAATCCGGATCCTTTTTTGCAGATCGCTGTGCGTAAAACTCAAGAAGGACTCCTGACGGATAACGACGGCGTAACGGTCGAATGTATCAGAAACAATCATATCCAGCCCAAACCTGACGGCCGGGGATGTTCTTATTCCTTCCGGATCAAGGCCGAAGGCAAAACCATCGTTGCTTCAGGAGATGTGCGATCCACTGCCGATCTTGCTCCTTTTCTGGAAGAAGGCTGCGATCTGCTCCTTATGGAAACCGGCCACCACAGTGCTCCGAAACTCTGCCAGGAGTGGAAAGATAAAAATTACAGGATCGGCAAGGTCTTGTTTATGCACCACGGCCGGGAAATACTGCGGGATCAGTCAGAAGTAGCTGAACGTTGTGCCAGTGTCCGCGGTGAAGCGGTTATGATGGCCTATGACGGAATGGAACTGGAGTTGTAAACTGCAATGTACCGCGAAAGTACAGTTAATCCCTGGGCTGGGGCACTGCTGATAGCCGGCGTATTTCTGCTGATTTACTTCGGCTGGGTACTCTATCCCCGTGAGCTGTTCCGGCAGGAGTGTATTTATGCTGCACAAGCTGCGGAATTCAGCTTGAAAAATCCGATGGTGACTGTACACGAAACTCCGGTACGCAATGCTTATCCCCTTTATCCGGCTCTTTGTTCCCTCTTGTACCGTTGGGGACTTCCTATGGAAATGGCCCTGCGTCTGGTGACAGTGTTTTTCATTGCCGCAGGGGGCGTGTTGGTGTATTTTGCTGCGGCAAGCGGCAATGGGAACCGGGCCGGTTTGGTTGCGACTTCTATGTACTGCACCACAATGCTGATGCTGGATGAGGGCGTTACCGGAGCACCGCAAACGATGAGTGCTTTCTGGCTTCTTGCGGCCCAGGTCAGTTTCTTTTACTTTGGCTTGAGGCGGGGCAAATGGAATCTTGCGTGGCCTCTGACTGCCTTTTTGCTGATGCTGGGATTTTTTTCAGGAGGAGTCTTTGTTTTGTTCCTCTTTCTGCTGCCTGTATTCTTTTTCCGCAGGCTTATTGCCGGACGGGCAAAGTATCGGAATCCGGGATTCCCGGTGGCTGTGGTGCTGGTGCTTCTGGCTTTGTTTACCCGTTTTGCTGTCTTGTGGAGTGTGGAAAAAACTTCAGGTGGAACTCTCTTTTTCAGAGGATTTACCGATCCTGATTATCTGCGGGACTTTTTCCTTTTCGGTTTGGAATTGCCGCTGCGTCTGCTGCCCTGGAGTTTTATTGCGTGGATCCCTTTCTGTGCAGCATTGCAGCGTCTTGATGATAAGCCGCTTTTCAGTAAATTTCTGCGTATAAATGTGCTGGTGACAGCGGCCTTTATCTGGCTGACTCCCCGGATCGCCGGAAGGGAACTGCTTTATCTGCCGGGATGTCTTTCCATTCTGACGGGTGTCTACTATGAATTGGGCGTGCGCCGTTTCGGAGAGAATCTGCGGAAACTTGCTCCTCTGGTGGAATATGTCGCTCTGGCGGCCGCACTTGCGATCGCTGTGGGGATGTGGGGCGAAGAGAAACTTCTTGCAAAGTGTCTCAGTCTGGGACTTTCGTTGAATTTCCGTTCAGGAGGCCAGTTTTTAACTGTGGGATTGACGGCGATGGGGGCGGTTCTGCTCATCGGTATCCTTTTGCGGTGGAAGCGTAAAACACTGCCCGTGTGGATCGGACTGCTTTCCCTTTCTCTTATATGCGGAATTTTTTACGGGACGATTATGCTCTGTTATCAGGCTCAGGCTTCACAAAACCGCGAGTTCGGCCAGTTGATCCGCAAAACCATATTGCAGGATATGGGCAAAAATAAACAGCCCCTTGAGATTTTTAAGTGCAATGCCGGTGAACTTTACGGAGAACTTTTTTACTCCGGTGCAAGGATCATTCAGCTGCCCTCTGCGGATATGCTGCCGGATAATCACTCAAAGGTCGTTTATCTTATCAGTACCACTTTTCCCCAGAACCCCAAATGGAGCTGGAAAAATCTGCTGCCGGAAGATTACACTTACGACAAACGCCGTATTATGTTATGGCGGGGAAAACGTAATTTTCAGGAAAAGTTCTCTGCACAGTAAATCGGTCTTGCAAAATTCACGACCCTGTGGTATATTACCTGTGTGAATGATGATTGTGTAAAAATTATATATTTCGGGGAGAACTTATTTGTGAGCAGTGCAGAAAAAATGTGGCGTGACCTTTTTGATGTCACCGATGGAATGAAAATGATCCACTCTGATTCAAAACGGCTGTCTTTGCTTTTTCAGGTGACCGTCAGTCAGCTTAAAATGATCCGGATCGTCTATGAATTGACCAGAGTTTCAGAAAATGGAGTCCCGCTCAAGGTTCTGGCCCGCAATTTAGGGACCACCGCCGCTGCTGCATCAGAGATGGTCGATGTTCTGGTGCGTAAAAAAATCCTCGAACGCAAGCAGGATCCGGCTGACCGCCGCCAGGTGCAAATCAGACTCGTTCCTGAACTTCACGCCCACTTTGTTCAGGTCGAAGGCCGCTTTACGGTGTGTACAGAGGCATTTTTGCAAACCCTTTCCCCCGCTGAACAGCAGTGCTATATGGAGTGTACTGCCAAGTTCCGCGACTTTCTTTCTGCTTATTCTGAAACTTTGGAGAAGTAATAAATGGTCATCCACGTACCTGTTATCGCTGATGTGGACGTGATAGTTGCCGGCGGGTCCGTTAGTGCCGTCCGTGCTGCCGTCGCATTGG
>JAZUPO010000156.1:0-8002 GCA_045605205.1 Victivallaceae bacterium | reverse complement strand
ATCCCGACGCTGGACCACGGGGCCCGTGGGAATAAAAAGTCCCGTCAGATTGATCGCTTCAGCCAGGCTGCCGCCGCCGTTGCGGCGCAAATCCATAACAAGAGAAACGACTCCTTCTTTGTTGAATTTCACCAGCAGTTTACGGACATCTTCGCTGCAACGCTTAAAATTGACATCTCCTCTGATGGCACCTTCAAAGTCCATATAAAAACTGGGGAGGGAGATCACGCCGATTTTTTTGCCGTTGATTTTCATTATCTCCCCTTTGGCTTCGCTGTCCCGGAGCAATATTTTCGCCCGGGTGAGCGTGATCCGCACCGGGGCGGCATTGCGTCCCTTGGCACCGGGAAGAATGGTCAGAGTCACTTTGGAATTCTCTTTTCCTCTGATATATTGGACTGCTTCATCGACCGGCATATCGATCACATCCACAGAAGCTCCGTTTTCCTGAGTCACAGCTACGATGCGGTCGTTGACCTTGAGTCTGCCGTCTTTGGCAGCAGGTCCACCGGGGACAAGGGAAACGATTTTTATAAATCCGTTGTCGGTAGTCAAAGTTGCCCCGATACCGGTCAGCGAAAGACTCATATTGATATCAAAGTCTTTTGCATTCCGGGGGGCCATATAGTTGGAATGAGGCCCATAGACGTGTGCCAGAGCGTTGAGATAGATGCCGAGGATATCTATTTTTTCTCTTTTCTTCACGGAATTTCCCACATCTCTGAGCCGTTTGAGGACCTTTGATTCAGGAGTTCCAGCGTTCCATCTTTTGGCATCGTCCAGAGCCTTACGGTCTTCTGGGTCCTTGCTGTCGTTCATAGCCCGGTCAAGCAAGCGGTAAAAGAGCACATCATTTTTGATCCGCTGTTCCCAGAGTTTTTTCAGTTCGGCCTCATCTTTGCACCGGGGCAGTTTCGTTCTGTCAGGAGTATATTCCTCATCTTTTGAAAAGTCCAGTTTTGTCTTCAACAATTCTTCAGCAAATTTCTTGTATTCGCCGTAGCGGACGAGATAACGTTCATAGATCCTGAAAGCCAGCGTATTGTCTCCCTTGAGCAGAGCGGCAAAAAGTTCCTGAGCAGGCCGGGAAAAGGAACGGATATCGTCCTGAGTAAAAAAGAACTTGCCGCCGTCGAGGGATTTGATATACATTTCGTGATGATCCTGAGCGACTTTGGGGGTAAATTCAAGCTGCCGGTAGTGGTAGTTGTGCAGAATTTTTAACGCCTTGACCGTTATAGCGGACAATTGTTCCTCTGAAAAAGCACTCTCTCCGGGTGCGGCGGCACAAAGGGGCAATGCAAACAGCAGCAGAACTGCTGAATAAAACATATTTTTCAAACACCGTAACATTGTTTTTCTCCTGTAAACAGATATAAAAAATTTACTGACTTGTAATATAACTCATCTGGGATAAAATTTCAACTTATTCCCATTGATTTTCATTGATTAAAGTACCAAATACACTCTTCAAAGATGAGTAATGAACGGTGTTCATAAAAAGAGACATTTTTGTTTTCATAACGCTTCCCGGGGAGCTTTTATGCCCCGGGAAGGGAAATGTCCGGCAGGAATATCAAATTTCAATTCAATATCTGATAACCGGCATTGGCGATAGCCTGCCTTATCTGCATAAGCTGTTCCCGGTTTCTTGTTTCCATCTTGATGTGCAGATAACAACCGATGATGTCGGCGTGTTCTCCCCCGGGATCGTGCCGGACTTGAATGACGTTTGCTCCGCAATCGGCGATAATACCAGATACTTCCCGCAACTGTCCGGGCTTATCCAGCATAGGGATTTTCAATGCCGCAACTCTGCCGCTTGAAAGCAATCCCCTGTTAATGACTCTTGAAAGGATATTGACATCAATATTTCCTCCCGATACCACCGCACAGACTTTTTTCCCGGCAAGTTCAAGTTTCTTTGCCAGTACCGCCGCCACACCAGCTGCCCCGGCTCCTTCGGCAACCAATTTCTGCTTTTCCATCAAGGCCAATATGGCACTTGCGATCTCATCGTCACTGACCGTCAGCATACCGTCAACATATTTACAGCACAACTCTCTGGTCAGCTCTCCCGGCCTTTTCACCGCAATACCGTCAGCAAAGGTGGAAACTTTGTCCAACGTCACGCTCTGTTTTTCAGTAAAAGCCTTGCACATTCCGGCAGCACCTTCTGCCTGAACGCCGTAAACTTTCACATTCTCTTTCAATTGTTTCAAGGTAAATGCCACTCCGGCACATAATCCGCCGCCGCCGACGGGAACCAATAGGGTATCCACGTCGGGAAACTGTTCAAGTATTTCAAGGGCGATGGTCCCCTGTCCGGCAATGACATCTTCATCATCAAAAGGGTGAACGAAAAAGCCGCCTGTTTTTTTGCAATACTCATCTGCAGCAAGATAAGCATCATCATAAACACCGTCAACCAGATGAACTTCGGCTCCGAGTTTTCTTGTTGCCTCCACTTTGGAAATGGGAGCGATACTGGGCATAAAAATCACTGCTCTGCGGTTGAGTTTTCCGGCTGCAAGGGAGACACCTTGAGAATGATTCCCCGCTGAGCAGGCGATAATTTCCCGGTCATCCTGGGGTAAAGAGGCAATTTTAAAAAAAGCTCCCCGCAGTTTGAATGAACCGGTCAACTGTAAATTTTCCGCTTTCAAACGGAAATCGCACTCATCAGTCAGGCCGCTGCTTTCGATCATATCGGTATAACGGGCCACACTTTTAAGCAGGTGACTTGCCAGATACACTTTGTCCAATGTCAACATTTTCTTTTTTTCCTTTCCTTCAAGAATATTGTTTCAGAGTGTTGAGTTATTCGATAAAACAACAGTTTTTGGATCACCATTTCCGTAAACCGGGAGATTCACAATATTGTGCTTGCACTTGGCATAAAGTCCGGTACTCCGGTTCAGCACACCGCAATGATTGGCGACAGTGAGTTCAAGAGTAAAAAGTTTCATAAATTTTTAATTCCTTTGTGTTATCAATTCCTGCACACTGCCGTCCGGAGGAATCATAGGCAGGACAAATTCATCCTGGTCAAGCTGACAATCAAGCACCGTCGGCGTATCAGGGGCAAGAGAGTTCAAAGCATTTTCCAGTTCAGACAAAGAGGTGACTTTTTTTCCTTCCGCCCCAAAGGCTTTTGCCAATGCGGGGAAATCTGTTTTCCGGTTCAAGGAAGTTGATGAATAATGTTTTTCATAAAACATCGTCTGCCACTGCCGCACCATACCGAGAACGCCGTTATTGAAAATGACGATCAACAGCGGTAATTTTTGAGAAACCGCAGTAGCAAGTTCCTGCAGACACATTCCGAAACTGCCGTCTCCGGTAAAGAGCACGGTCCTTTTCCGGTCATTGGCAATAGATCCCCCAATTGCCGCTCCGAGCCCGAAGCCCATAGTACCAAGCCCGCCGGAAGAGAGCAGTGTCCGGGGAGTTTGGAACGGAAAATACTGCATCGTCCACATCTGGTGCTGTCCCACATCGGTGGCGATAACAGTATCAGCTTCACAGTATCGGGCAACCGTTTTCAGCAGAGAACGGGGAGTAAGGCTCTTTTCTTCCGGAAAAAAATCAAGTTGTTTTGCTGCGGAAACAGTTTTCTGCCAGTGGGGACGCAGCTGCTGCGGCAAAAGCAAAAGCAGTTTTTGCAGAACAGTTTTCACGTTTTCGCACAATTCAATATCGGCAGCAACATTTTTGCTTATTTCAGCGGGGTCGATATCCACGTGGATCACCTTTTTTCCCTCTTTGTATTTGGCGGTATTCCCGGTGGCCCGGTCGGAAAAACGGACTCCGAGGGCGATGATAAGATCACATTCGCTCTGCACTTTTGCCGAACTCAGACTTCCGTGCATTCCGCACATTCCCAGATTCACCGGATGTCCGGCGGGTAAAGCGGTCAATCCCATCATAGTGCAAACGACCGGAGCCGATATTCTTTCTGCCAAACCAAGCAGTTCTTTTGCTGCACCGGAAGCGATCACACCGCCGCCGGCATAGATCAACGGACGTTCAGATTGGGTTATGGCAGCAACAGCGGCAGTCAAATCCACTTCCGGCGATTCATTGAAAAATAGATCTTGAGAGATAAATTCTGATTCATCGCACACATCAGTCTGGATACTTTTGGGGATATCCACCAGAACCGGTCCGGGGCGGCCTGATGAAGCGATTTCAAAAGCAGCATCCAGTATACCGGAAAGCTCCCTCACATCACTCACGGCAAAATTATGTTTAACGATCGGCTGGGTTATTCCGGTGATATTCACCTCTTGAAAACTGTCTTTCCCCAGAAGCGGAACTGCTACATTTCCGGTAATAGCCACCAGAGGGACACTGTCCAGATAAGCATTGGCTATGCCTGTTACCAGATTTGTGGCTCCCGGTCCGCTGGTGGCGATAACGACACCTGCCTTACCGGTGACCCGGGCAAAACCGTCAGCAGCGTGAGCTGCATTTTGCTCGTGAGCACACAGGATGTGTTCCAGACGGCAAGCATTTTTATACAGTTCATCGTAGATGGGAAGAACAGCACCGCCCGGATAACCGAAAACGGTCTTGACCTTGTTACGGCACAATGATTCGATAACGATTTCCGCACCTGTTTTTTTCATTTGAATATTCCTGAATTTGCGTTGATAAAACTGAAAAAGCCCCGCCGGAGAAAGGATTTCCGGCAGGGCTTTGATATTGAAAGAATTTTTCTATTCCATACCGGGGGGCATCATAATAATGATGCTGATCATAATGGCAATAATAATAACAATGGATACGACAAAGGAACCGGACACAAAGAGTGCCGGGATATTGTAAAATTTGTTTTCAAAGGTTGTCATATTCATCGTGATACCTTCAACAAAAAATGAGTGCTTTCAGTTATTATCCTTATTCCGCAGAGCGGCACGGCGGATCTTGCCGTTGACGGTCTTTGGCAGTTCGGTCATAAATTCCACGATCCGGGGGTATTTGTAGGGAGCGGTATGGGATTTGACATACTCCTGGATCTCTTTTTTCAATTCCTCACTGCCTTCCTTATCTTTGACCAGAACGATACTTGCCTTGATGACTTTTCCCCGGACTTCGTCCGGAACACCAGTCACGGCACATTCCAGCACATAAGGCAATTCCATAATGACACTTTCGACCTCAAAGGGCCCCACCCGGTATCCGGAAGTCTTGATGATATCGTCAGCTCTTCCCACATACCAGAAGTAACCGTCTTCATCTTTCCAGGCCTGATCTCCTGTGTGATAAAAGCCGTCGTGCCAAACTTTGCGGGTATCCGCTTCGTTATCCACATATTGACAAAAGAGTCCCGCAGGATGAGCGTTTTGTTCCGCCTTTATACAGATTTCCCCCGTATCGCCCACGGCAACCGGCTTGCCTTCAGGATCAAGCAGTACGACTTCATATTGGGGATTTGCCTTGCCCATACTTCCGGGTTTGGGAGCGACATTGGCCAAAGTCGCGATAGAAAGAGTTGTTTCGGTCTGTCCGAATCCCTCATTGGGAAGCAATCCGGAAACCCGTGCAAAGGCTTCACTCACCTCAGGCGGCATAGCTTCACCGGCAGTGGTAACGTGCTGCAGAGTGGAAAAATCATACAGAGACAAATCCTCTTTCACCAGAAAACGGAAGATCGTCGGCGGAGCACAAAAAGTCGTGATCCCGTACTCTTTGAACATCGGCAGCAAATCAGCTGCGTGGAAACGGTCAAAGTCATAGGTAAAAACCGCCGCTTCACAAAGCCACTGCCCGAAGATCTTGCCCCAGAGAGCTTTCCCCCATCCGGTATCGGCAACCGTGAAGTGGATCCCCTTGGGATCAACTTTGTGCCAGTGCCGGGCGGTCATAATATGTCCCAGGGGATAAGTATGGTCGTGTTCCACCATCTTGGGATAACCGGTGGTGCCGGAACTGAAAAAAATCAGCAGCGGATCGGTGGATTTCAAGTTTTCCGGTCTGGCAAATCTGACCGGGAAATTGCCGTACATAGCATCATAGTTCATCCAGCCGGAGCGTTCCCCGTTGACCACCAGTTTCCACTTGAGAGAAGGGGTTTTATCAGCGACAGAATCAACAGCATCACACACGCCGTCTCCGGCGGTACAGACCACACATTTGACCTGAGCTTTGTTGATACGGTATTCGATATCGTGCCCGAGGAGCTGGACGGGAGCGGGGATAACGACAGCTCCGAGTTTATGCAGAGCGTTCAAAAGATACCAGAACTGATAATGCCGGCGGACGATGAGCATAACTCTGTCCCCTTTGCGGATCCCCAGAGAATAGAACAAATTGGCGGTCCGGGATGAGTTTTCAGAAATATCCTTGAAGGTCAGATCTTTGCACTCTTTCGTATTGGAAACCCACCGCATAGCCAGTTTATCGGGATTCTTTTGAGCCAGATGATCCAGAACATCAAAAGCAAAGTTGAAGTTTTCCGGCACATTGAAGTCAACTTTACAGAGATTGCCTTCATTGTCCCAGACTTCCGTCATATATTTCTGATAGAGCAGAGAATCGCTGTGAGGTTTTGTCTGTTCACTGCCGGGGTGTTTGACGGCGATATTTTCCGGTTCATTTTCTTCCGTATTGGTGTGCATAACAATGGAAAGGAACTTGCAGTTTTTGCCGCCGAGAGCCGTCAAAGCGTGAGAAGAACGTCCGTCAAAGTAGATGGTATCTCCGGTATTGAGGACCTCTTCTTTGTCTTTAAGGACGATCCGCAGAGCCCCTTCCAGAATCAGTATGAACTCCTGTCCTGAATGGGTGGAATAGGTCAATTCCGGCTTTTCCCCCTCATAGGGAGCGGTGATGATAAAAGGTTCTCCCACCCGGTTTTTCATATGGATCGCCTGATGCAGATAAGAAAATCCCGGTCTGCGTGCAAGAGAAAATCCTTCGCCGCTGCGGGTAATGGTATAGGAGTTGAGATTTGAAGTTTCGCCGCTTAACACAGAAGAAATTTCAATATTGAAAATCTCGGCCAGTTTGTAAAAAAATGAAAAAGGAGCTTCTGTGCTGCCGTTTTCATAGGAAATATATTCAGCCGGAGCAATACCGAGGGCGGATGCCATCTGTTCGACTGAATAGTTTGCCTCTGTACGGATCCCCTTGACCCGTGTTCCGATGTGTTTGAGATTTTCCATTTTATCGCCTTTTTCGTTTAATTTCTACACGAACAGGCGGGGAGGAACTTCAGGATGTCGCTTTTGACATCCCGTAAGACCACCCGCAAGCCGTGTAATATTGGTTGCGTGTGGTCTTAAATAATAATAATGCTGCTAATTCGACAAAAGTTGCTGATTCGGGCAAAAGCAAAGCTGTCTGCAATAATAACTGCAGACTGGAAAAAAGCTGTTGTTTTGCCTTGTTTCATTGATTGATCCTGTAATAAATCACGTCGAACTTTTTATAAGATAATCCCTGTTCCACATCTTTTCAAGTCCATTTTCTTAAAAAAATCAAAAAATTTGTCATTCCGGTGCTCCATTGGCTCATCCCCAAGAATCGTTTTTTATTTACACTTTCATTTTTTCATACCATTTTTTTCACAAACACAAACCTTTTCTGTTTGTATTTTATTATTCTGCGGTGTAATTTACAATCAGGACATCGATATTTTACCAATAGCACTGTTTCCGACAAAGGCCGGTAAAAACTTTCCGGAAAAAGTTATTTTACCTGCCCGTTAAGGAAACGGAGCCTTACCAATAGAGTATAATTCTGTCAAAAAAGAGGGAAGTTTATGAATCATTCAATCTTTAAGCAATGCGGTAAAAAGGTCCTTTGTTTCACGCTGATTGAACTTCTGGCGAGCAAAACTTGGCTAATATGTGTTTATTTTTTGCGAAAAATTGCCTCTTGCCTTGATGTTTGCCGTTGCAATTCTGCCAAATGCGGGATTGTCGGTTTTGCAAATGCAAAAACGGCAATCCACCAAAAGTTTTTGGCAAGGATGGATGGGGCCCGGGGAAGGAAG
>JAZUPO010000155.1:0-17634 GCA_045605205.1 Victivallaceae bacterium | reverse complement strand
CGCGGGTATTATGTCAATACGGTTGGAGCAGATGCTCGTGCAATAACTGCGTATATTCAGAACCAGTTGGCTGAAGATCAAGCATATGAACAGCTGACTTTTAGAGAGTACATAGACCCGTTTACGGGTAGCAAGAATCCCCAAGCATAAAAAATACCGCTTCAGCGGTAGCTTGAAAAATAGTTGCGCATGGCGAACTTGTTCAGAGCCCGTGTCGGGCTGCCGGCATCATCGCCTTGAAGGCGTGGTGCATACCACCGGCTAAGCCGGTGGTTTTGATTTCAGTGCCGTTCCCGAGTTCTTTTACAGTGTCATTCCGGCGATCCAGCCGGCTGCCAGCAGGGGCAGATTATAATGGATGAATGTGGGGATCGTACTGTCGTATATGTGGTCGTGTTTGCCGTCGGCATTAAGCCCTGCCGTGGGGCCGAGGACAGATTCTGATACGGGAGAACCGGCATCTCCCAGTGCTCCTGCCACACCGACGATGGCCACGGTGGCAAGAGGAGAAATTCCAAGCTTGATGCACAAAGGAACATAAATAGCGGCGATCAGCGGCACAGTGGAAAAAGATGACCCGATCCCCATTGTGATAATCAATCCGATAAGGAGCATAAAAAAGACTGCGACTCCCTTTTGTGCTCCGATGCCGGCTGCCAGCAGTTTGACCAGGGTATCAATGGTTCCGGTGGCTTTCAGCACTCCGGCAAAACCGTTGGCGGCGATCATCACGATACCGATGCCTCCCATAAGATAGACACCTTTGGTGAAAACATCCTGAGTGTCCCGCATAGAAACGACTCCGGAAATGACAAAGACAAGCACTCCTGCCAGGGCGGCAATGACCAGAGAATCCAGCCAGATCTGTCCGGCAAGGGCTACTGCAATGGCAGCAACACCGGCAATCACATTAAGCGGTTTGACCTGGACTTCAGCACCTTCGGCTGCAGGGGCGTTTGTTTCAGTAAGTTCGCTTTTGACACTGTCATAGTTCCGGGGCTTGCGGTATGAAATAAAGACCGCAACGAGCAAGCCGGTTACCATACCCAGTGCCGGGATCAGCATCGCTTTGGGGGCCATATCGGGAGTGACCTGCAAACCGCTGCTGCAAATTCCTTTGATCAGGATCTCGTTAAGGTAGATCTGTCCGAATCCGAAGGGCATAAACATATAAGGCGTGATAAGGCCGAATGTCAGAATACAGGCGACTGCCCGGCGGTCGAGCTGAAGGCGGTCAAAAAGAGAGAGCATAGGCGGGATCAGCACCGGAATAAATGCGATATGTACCGGAATGATATTTTGTGAAGACATTGCCGCCAGGGTCAGAATACCCAGAAGGATATATTTGAAGAAAAGAATATTCCGGGGCGTTGTCTCTTTGTTGAGTTTCCTGAAAAGCATTCCAGCCAGCAGTTCCGTGATCCCGGAACGGGAAATCGCTATGGAAAAGGCTCCCAGCATTGCATAGCTGAAAGCTACTTTTGCCCCATTGGTCAACCCTGTGTTAAAGGCATTCATAATGGCATTACCGTCCATCCCGGCAATAAATCCCCCTGCGGTGGCTGAGATGACAAGAGCAAATACCACATTCAATCTCAATGCCGAAAGGATCAGCATAATGACCACTGAGATCAATACCGGATTTTTGATCAATTCAATAAACATCGTTCCTCCGTAAAATTTCTTTTGTTATGGTGCTTAAAATAGCATTGTTTGGGTTCTTTGTCAAATTTTTACACCCTTTTACATTGACTTTTGGCCTCAGAAGATGTATAATAAGAAAACAGTAAACTTCAGGAGGTAAACTTATGGCTGCTCTGGTAAAGGATCCGCAGAATATAAAACTCGGTATCATCGGTATGACAGAAGGTAACGGACATCCCTATTCGTGGAGTGCGATTTTTAACTCATACAATGTGAAAGCGATGACAGAAGAGTGCCCTTTCCCCGGAATCCCTGAGTATCTCAACAAAGAAGATCACGATACAATGGGTATCCCCGGAGCCAAAGTCGCTGTGGTTTACTGCGACAAACGCAGTGATGCTGAACACGTTTCCCGCCTTTCCCTTGTTCCTGAAGTGGTGGACCGCCCCGAAGATATGATCGGTAAAGTCGATGCGGTCATTATTGCAACCGATATCGGCAGCGAACACGTCCGCCGGGCAACTCCTTTTATTGAAGCCGGGATACCTCTTTTTATTGACAAACCTCTTTGCGACAATCTGGAAGATCTTGCCTTTTTTAAAAATGCCATTGAAAAGGGGGCTCACATCATCTCTTCAAGCAGTATGCGTTATGCCAAAGAGATCGTTCCTTACTTTCACGGACAGTACAACGAGGTGGGGGAATTGCGTTTTATTTCGATGACGATGCCGAAGAAGTGGGAAACCTACGGGATCCACGCCCTTGAAGCACTTTGTGCCATTACGGGACCCGGATATATTTCCATACGCAACACAGGAACTCAGAAACGCAACATCTGCCATTTGAAACACGCCAGGGGATTCGATGCCGTTATTGCCAATTCCTATGATATGACCTATTCTCCTGTTATTGCACTTTCAGGGACCAAAGGATGTTTGGATATTACGCTCAAAGACTCCTACAACTCTTTCCGCAACCAGCTTGTGGCAGTCATTGAGTATTTGCGTACGGGAGTTCCTCCAATGCCTTTTTCTGAGACAGAAGAACTTATGAAACTTGTGGCAGGCGGTATCGAAAGCCGCAACCGTAACGGCGAAGAGATCTTTATCTGATGAAAAAATATGATCTGATCGTCATCGGATCAGGTCCCGCAGGACTTGCCGGTGCAGCTTTTTCCGCCGCCCGGGGAAAAAAGGTGCTGCTGTTGGAAAAAGAAAGCCGGTTCGGCGGTAAATTCCCCTTATCCGGCGGCGGCAGATGTAATGTCACCAATGTTCTTTCGCCTGATGATATGGCCAGGGCTTTCGGAAAAAAGGGGCGTTTTGTGCTTCCTGCTCTGCGGAATCTGACACCGGAAGATGTCAGGGAATATTTCAGCGACAGAGGAGTGGAAATTGAAGTGACCGACGGTTTTCACTGTTTCCCCCGTTCCGGAAAAGCCTTGCATCTGGTCAATGCTCTTTTAGATGAGTGTGCCCTTTGCGGTGTTGAAAAAATTTCCAGCTTCAAGGTTGAGGAACTGCTCATCAATGAGGGCACTGTCACCGGAGTCCGGGGCGGTGAAAAAAGGTTTTATGCTCCTCAAGTCCTTATTGCCTGCGGCGGAAAATCCTACCCCAAATGGTGCGGCAGCGAGTGGGGATATACTCTTGCCCGTCAGGCGGGACATACGGTCACGCCTCTTTTCCCTGCAATGACGGGCTTGCAGTGCACCGAGGAATGGCCGGGCCTGTGTGCCGGTATTTCATTGACGGACACCACCTGCTGTATTGATCTGCCGGGTGAAAAAACACTCTGCCGGGGGGAATTGCTTTTTACACATCAGGGGATCTCTGCCTTTGCCGTTCTTGATCTGGCGGGCAGGGCGGCGGAACTGCTGCAGACTCATTCTGTATTGCCGCTCAAACTTAATCTTTTTGCGGGAACTCCCAGAGAAGAGTGGTTGGAACGTTTTACCTTATGGCGGCAGAGCAGCGGCAAAGTTTCGGCGGGAAAACTTTTATCTGAATATCTGTCTAAAAGGCTTATTCCCTATATCGTGCCTGCTCCGGAAACCCCCTTTGCCCGGTATCCTGCTGAAAATACCCGGAAACTCCTTGAAAATCTCACTTCCCTCACCCTCCACGCCAGAGATACGGAAAATTTCCATAAGGCAATGGTCACCAAAGGGGGTGTTGCCCTTGAGGAAGTCAATGCGAAAACCCTTGAAAGCCGCCTTGTCAAAGGACTTTTTTTTGCCGGAGAAGTTCTGGACCTTGACGGCCCCTGCGGCGGCTATAATATCCAATGGGCCCTCAGCTCCGGAGCCCTCTGCGCCGGGCAGTAGGAAAATAAGGGGGACGGAAGTTGGAGCGGGAGGAAAGACCTTTTGAGGAAAGGCCGAAACGTCGGCTTCGTTGTATTTGCTTGCCCCCTTGTCCCGGCGTAGTGCAACGAAGACGGAACCCACCTTTCCCAAACCTTTTTCAGTAACGCTTTTCATTTTTGAATGCTCAAAAATAAAAAGCGGTCTATAAAAACTTTCCGGAAAAAGAATAGTTTTCTTACCTACCCATATTGGGAACAGAGTGAAAACAAAAAAAATCCCCGCTTCACTTTTTCAAATGATGCAGGGATCTTTCTTTCACAGCTTACCGGTGACGGTGCATCTTGGCCTCGCGGCGTTTGATTTCGCTGGGTTTCTCATAGTGTCTGCGGTTGCGCAGTTCCTTGAGGGTGCCTTCCTTATCGAGTTTCTTCTTCAGACGACGAAGAGCGCGGTCGATAGGTTCGCCTTTCTTTACGCGGATCTCAGTATCCATAGCTTTGTTCACCCCCTTTCTGTTTTTTTGGTTGATATCTCTCTAATATACCACCGGAAAAATAAAAAGTCAAGAAATTTTTTTTATTTTTTGAAATATTGTAAAAGTTGTGCTATATTATATTTATGTCGCACCGTTCTCCCGTCGGTTCGGGAAATTTGATTGCGGTGCCTTAATCAAAACAGGAGTTTTTTCGCTGTGGAAAAAAAAGATGATGCCGATCTTCCGTCTATTGACTGGGGGCGGGCGGATATGCTCATTGAGCTTGCCCTCAATGAAGACCTCGACACCGTGGGGGATGTGACTACCAATTCTGTTATCCCCGAAGATATGGAAGGCCGTGCAGTCCTGCGCTGCAAAAGCGACGGTACGGTCGTTGCCGGACTGGCAATTGCTGAACGGGTGTTCAAACTCGTTGAGCCCAGACTTGAATTCAAAGCCTTTGTTGACGACGGCGAAGTCTGCAATAAAGGCGACGAAATCGCTGCCGTGGAAGGTCCCGTCAGAGGGATCCTTACCGGCGAACGTACTGCATTGAACTTCTTGCAGCGTCTCAGCGGTATCGCCACCACCACCAACAAATATGCAAAAGTCCTTGAAGGATCAAAAACTGAACTTCTTGATACCCGCAAAACTACTCCCGGCTACCGGAATCTGGAAAAATATGCTGTCGCTGTGGGGGGGGGCTCCAATCACCGTATGGGACTTTTTGACCGGGTGATGATCAAGGACAATCACCGGGAACTTGCTGCCGCAGGCGGCGGCGAAAATGCGATTTCCTGGGCCGTGGCTCAGGCAAGAGTCAAATATCCCGAATTGGAAATCGAAGTGGAAGCTGATACTGTGGATGAAGCCGCTCAGGCCGCAGAAGCCGGAGTGGAGTATATCCTGCTTGACAATATGACCAATGAAGAAATGGCTGAAGCCGTCAAGGTCATTGCCGGCAGAGCTAAAACTGAAGCATCAGGCGGTATCACCATTGAGAGACTGGCGGCTATCGCAGAAATCGGAGTCGACTTTGTCTCCTCCGGAGCTTTGACCCATTCCGTCAAGGCTGCTGACATCTCTCTTGATATCGAAATGTAAACAAACAAGGCAAAGTACCCTCCGAAATATGATTGCAAGACTTACCGGAATATTGGCAGAAAGTTCCTTTACCTCCTGCGTCGTCGATTGCGGCGGCGTGGGGTATGAGGTGCAGATCCCTGTTTCCACCTTTGACAAACTTCCCCAGCCCGGGGAACAGGTGGTGCTCAAGATCCACACTGCCGTCCGTGAGGATGCGATCACTCTTTTTGGATTTGCCACTGAGGAAGAACGGAAACTTTTCCGGCTCCTTATTGAAGTTTCAGGCATCGGGGGCAAACTTGCCCTCAATGTGCTGAGTTCCACTGCGGTCACGTCTTTTTGTGCCGCAGTGGCAGCTTCTGACGTCAAAGCCCTTTCACGGATCAACGGGATCGGCAAAAGAACTGCCGAAAGAATTATCGTCGAACTCAGAGATAAACTCAATTCCGGTCTGGGAGGCGATGTGGCCATCGCCGCTGTTGCCGCTTCTCCTGAAAATGCCTCTGCTATCAATGATGTTTCCCTTGCCCTGGAACAGTTGGGATTCAAGCGCGATGCCATTGATAAGGTATTGAAAAATCTTGCCGCCGAACTGCCCGAAGGGGAAATCGACGGTGAAAAACTGCTCCGCAACGCTATCAGAAAACTGAGTTTCTGAACAATGAAACGCAAGGTAAAACTTTTCAAAGCAGCCGGGATATTGTTCCTGCTGATTTTTGCTCTTCTTTATTCTCACGTCGAAGTTGGTATGTCCGGCATCGAGTCCGGCCGTTTTGCCACGATCCAGGCCGTTGCTGAGCAGGGCGTGTTTCACATTGAAAAATGCAACTTCCGTACTGTGGACAGAACAGTACGCAATAATCACGTCTACCACGACAAATTGCCTTTTCTGCCCTTTGTTGCGGGGCTGGCCTATAAACCTTTTCACCGGCTGTGCGGTGTGAATTTCGTTGACAATTATCATCTTTCCATCTATCTGATCAATTTTTTGACCGGTGCAGTTGTCAATATTTTTCTTTTTCTCTGGCTCTTTGATCTGTTGAGAAGCATTAAAAAAGGCTCTCTCATACTTAAATTTGCTCTTTCGCTCAGCTGTATCGCAGGCAGCTGGATCATCAGTTATTCCACGATGCTCAACAATCATACTCCTGCTGCTCTTGCTGTGCTGGGCGTTTTTGTTGCCTTGATGCGTTACGAAAAAATCAATTCTCCCCGGGCAGCGTTGCTGGCAGGATTTTCTGCCGGGGTCGCCGGTTTGCTGGAACTGCTCTGCGGTTTCTTTTTCGGACTTGCTGCTGTGGGCGGTATTTTCTTTGCTGCTCCCCGGGAAAAGAAAATTTCTCACACCCTCCTTGCCGCCGGAGCGGGACTTTTCTGTCTTGCAGGGGGCTTGCTGCTCAATTATTACGCTTACGGTACTTTTTTGCCTCTTTATATGGGCAGTCTCGGTGTTAAAGGAACTTTCAGTATCGGATTTCAGAGTGATCCTGTTTATTACTGGTATCACGCTCTCATCGGGGATCGGGGGATCTTGCTTTATACGCCTTTTCTGCTTTGCGGGCTCTGGGCTTGCTGCCGTTATTGGAAAAAAATGTATATCGCAGAACGTTCTCTTTTGTTGAGCAGTGCGGGTTTTATGCTTTTTTATCTGACTTGCACCAATGAATTCGGCGGACAAAGCTACGGATTGCGTTACTTTATCCCCATTATTCCTGTTCTCTGGTACCAGGGGGCAAAAGCTGTTCTTGAAATGGAAAAACGCAAGTTCGTTATTCCCTTGACTGCCTTTTTGATCATCTGGGGTGTGGCGACCGGGTTGGCGGGAGCCTATTTCCCTTTCAGTATCGGCAACGAAGGTGAACGCTCTCCCAAAGGGCACTTTACGAGGAATTTTTCTTCATTCGGCGGAAATCTGCTCTGCTGGAGTTATGAATATTTCCCCCGCAGCAGCCTGACGGCCAATCTGTTGGAACGTTATGGACTTCCTGACAGCGTTCTTTATATGTACTGGTCATTCTTTCACCGTAAAAGAATAGATATGCTCGAAAGAATGCAGCACGATTTTTCCGATCTCTATCCCGGAAAAAAAGCCTTGAACCGGTAAAACTGTTTGTTTACGACTCTTCTTTTTTCTTGCGGCCCGACCGGGGATGAGCCTGATTGTAAACGCTTTTCAAACGCTGGATGCTGACGTGTGTATAGATTTGAGTGGTGCTCAAATTTTCGTGGCCCAAAAGTTCCTGTAAACTGCGCAGATCGGAACCCGCATCCAAAAGATGAGTGGCAAAGGAGTGACGCAGCTTGTGCGGCGTAAAATCCGGCGGCAGTCCGGCAAAAAGCAGATATTCCTGTAAGTTACGCTGATAGGAACGGCAAGTAAGACGCTGGTTCGACTTATTGAGAAAAACCGCACCGTCCCGGAGTGCCGGGATCCCCTGGGAGCGTCTGAAACGCAAATAGGCACTCAAGGCTCTGACTGCCGGAGCTCCCAAGGCGGCAAGCCGTTCTTTTCTGCCTTTTCCTCTGATGTTCATAAGTCCCTGGGCAAGATCTATATCGGCAATATTGAGCCCCACAGCTTCGCTGATCCGCAAGCCGCCTGAATAAATCGTTTCAGTCAAAGCGGTGTCCCGCAAAGAAGCTCCCTCAGCCTGTGCCTGATTTTTTACATTGCCGTCAGCAATTTTCTGCTGCCAGTAAAGGGGGATCGACTCAAGAAGTTTTTCGACCTGCTGTATTTGCATAACCACCGGCAGAGGTTTGTCCGATTTTATGGGGGGCAAATTGGCAAAAGGATTGGATTCAACGACCTTTTGACGCAAGAGATAGCGGAATAAAGAACGCATTGCCGAAAGTTTCCGCTGGACACTGCGTTTTGAATCCCCTGCCGCATAAAGCTGCACAACAAAACTTCTGGCCTGATCCCGGTCGATTGAGGCAAAATCGTCAAAGTTTTCTCTGTCCATAACCCGTTTGCCGAATTCGGCAATGTCGGCTTTGTAGGCGGCGATGGTATGTTCTGAAGCATTCCTTTCGGCACCCAGATAGCGTAAAAAGTTTTCAAGCTGACTCATTGGGGCATCCTGGTGAGGGTCATAATTTTCTTTTTATCCTTGTCAAAGAGATAGAGCTTGTCTCCCCTGACACCGGCAAAGCGTGCCGAACGCAACGTTTGGAAGAAACGATCGGCAAAATCCGGATATTCCCCTCTCCTTGTAATGGCGATAGAATAGATCTCTATCCCCCCTTTGGGCAGATAACGGACAGGGGCAAAAAAGTTGTTGAGCCCCAGAATGCCCACCATTCTGCCGTCAGGAGTGAAACTGAGACGCAAAGCGGTGGGGGACTTGGGGATATGCCAGATATTGCAAAGGGGATTGACCGGCTTGGAGGGGGTGGAACAACCGCAGAAAAAGAAGGAAAGGAATAAAAATAGAACTGTTTTTAAAATTTTTCCGATTTTCATTTGTACAAAAGACCTTTTCGGGTTATATTATCTAAGGTGAACACAAATTAATATACCGTATATCAGGATATATGTCAAAATTGAAAAGGAGTTTTTTATGAAAAAATATTGGATTTCCTGTTTTGTCCTGCTTCTGAGTCTGACAGGTGCTCTCTGCGGAGCTGAAGCTGTGGAAGGCGTTATTACTGCCAAGTGGCTCAATGCCCGTATTTTTCCCGAACTCAAATCCTCAAGAGTGACCAAGCTCCCCAGAGGACTGAAAATCTCTATTTTCAAACGTCACGGTTCCTGGCTTGAAATTGCCGCTCCCGATACGACTCCTGTATTTGCCTCTGCGGCCTATGTTTCAGGAAACAAAGTCCTGCGTGACTTGAACTTGCGTACAGAGCCCCACTCCGGTGCCCCCGTTATTTCACGGGTCAAAAAAGGAACTCTCCTTAAGGCTGTTTCCGAGCCTGACCGTCACGGCTGGGTCCAGGTTGCTCCTTCGGCAGATATGCGGCTTTATGTGGTCGATACCTATGTCAACTACGACAAAAGCAAAGTCCCTGTGGCTAAAAAAGGAGTTATGCCCCAGGCCGCTCCCGCTCCTGAAAAGAAAGCTGAGCCTGTGAAAAAGGCCGCTCCCGCTCCTGCTCCTGAAAAGAAAGCTGAACCTGTGAAAAAGGCCGCTCCTGCTCCTGAAAAGAAAGCTGAGCCTGTGAAAAAGGAAGTTGCCAATTTTGATTTGACTTCTGAACGCAAACAGGAGCTTCTCAATATCGGTGCTGATATCACCAGGCCCGCCCCCTATGCTCAGAGCGGAATTCTGGTTGCCGTGCCCAATCCCGGCGGTGACTGCACCCGGTATGCACTGGCCGATGCTGAAGGCAACAATAAAGGATTCCTTTTTGCTGAAGCTCCTGTGAAACTTGGTGATCTTGTTGGAAAAAACGTTGCTGTCAAAGGATTTGCCTATCAGATCCCTAAATGGAAAAATCCTGTTGTGGCAGTTGCCCGGATCGTCCCTGCCGGAGAAGCCAAGTAAATGAAATGCCTGCGGCTTTCTTTTGTATTGTATGTTTGCATTTCGGCATTCTGCTGCAGTGCTGAAAAGCTCTCCGTTTGTGCTGGTCTTTCTCCCGTTGCCCATATCATCCGTGAAGTCGGCGGCGATCGGGTGAGTGTCAGTTCAATGCTTCCTGAAGGGCGTTCACCCCACGATTATGCCCCGGGGACCAGAGAATTGCGTGTTGCAGTGAAGGCAAAGTGCTTTTTTACC
The DNA here is from genome assembly GCA_045605205.1 of Victivallaceae bacterium. GTDB lineage: Bacteria > Verrucomicrobiota > Lentisphaeria > Victivallales > Victivallaceae > UBA1784. The sequence continues at coordinate 7,394 of JAZUPO010000155.1, read as the reverse complement.
ACCGGTATGCTTTATGAACAACGCATTACCCGGGCCATTGAAAAAAAAGTTCCTGTGATCGATATTTCTTCCGGGATCAAACGGATCGCTTTGCGTACCGACGGTCAGGCTCCTCACGGACATCGGCACAGTCACCATTGCGGTCTGGATCATCACGGCTGCAGCGGGGACAGTAAGTCCGGCGATCCCCATATATGGCTTTCCCCTCTGAATTGTGCCCTTATGGGGCAGTGTGCTGCTGTGGAACTGGGGAAGCTGATGCCTCAGTTCAAAAAGGAATTTCAGGCCCGGGCGGATCGGTTCAGTATGAAAATGCGTAAGATCCACGAAAATATGGCAAAACGTCTTGCTCCTTTCAAAGGAAAAAGTTTTTTTGTCTATCATCCTGCTTTCGGTTACATCGCTTCCCTCTATCATCTCAAACAGAAAGCTATTGAGCTCGGCGGCCGCGAAGCAACCCCCACCCGTATGGCCGCTGTGATCCGTGAAGCCCGTCAACAGGGAGTGAAAACAGTTTTTGTGCAAAAGCAATTCAATCCCGCCAGTGCCAAAGCACTTGCCAATGCCATCAGGGGCGAAGTCGTTGAACTCGATCCTCTGGCAGCTGATGTGGAAAAGAATTTTCTCATTCTCACTGATGCCCTTGTAAAAGGTTTCAGCAATTGATCTTTCGGAAGCTATGGAAAATATTATTGAAATCTCTGACCTTAATTTCGGATACGACTCAAGTGCACTGAATCTGGAAAAAGTCTCCTTCAGTGTCGCACGGGGATGTTCCGGCTGTATCGTCGGGCCCAACGGCGGCGGCAAGAGCACTTTGCTCAAGCTGCTGCTGGGACTGCTTGTGCCCACTTCAGGGAGTATCCGTATTTTCGGCAAAGCTCCGGTGGATGCCAGAACCCGCATCGGTTATATGCCTCAGTATCACAAACTGGATGCAGCGTTCCCTGTTTCTGTGCTCGAAGTCGCCCTTATGGGCAGAATGTGCCGCAGCTTTTGGGGCAGATACTCCCAAAATGATCGGAAGGCTGCTATGGAAGCACTGGATGAAATGGGAATCGCCGATTTGGCAAATCGTTCATTTTCTGCCCTTTCCGGCGGACAGCGTCAGCGGGTACTCATTGCCCGGGCGTTGGCCGGAGAACCGGAATTGCTGCTCCTGGATGAACCCACAGCCAACATCGACCCCGGGGCCGAAGAACAGTTCCACGGTGCTTTGGAGTGTCTGCGTAAACGTATGACGGTGCTGACTGTTTCACACGATCTTGGATTCGTCAGCCGCGGCATTGATCTTGTGATTTGCGTCAATCACTTTGTGTCGCTTCATCAGGCGGCGGCCTTTACTGCGGCAGAAGCCAATGCTGTCTATCATCACGATGTTAATATGATCAAACATACCCATACTTGCTTCTGCAATTGTTCCAGGGGGGAAAGGTGTTCCAATGATTGAATTCATCCGGCAGTTTTTTCAGCCCGAAATGTCTTTCTTGCACCTGGCCCTTGCTGTGGGGCTTCTGGCAAGCCCTGCGTTGGGCGTTATCGGCACACTGGTGGTCACCCGGCGTATTTCAAGCATTGCCGGAGCCGGAGCTCACGCCGCTTTGGGGGGCGTCGGAATCGCCCTCTTTTTGCAGAGAGTTCTGCTTTGGAGCTGGTGTACCGCCACGGTGGGAGCCATTGCCGGAGCTATGGCGGCGGCATTGGTAGTGGGGATCGTCAGTCTGACTGCCAGAGAACGGGAAGATACTGTCATTGCTGTTGTCTGGGCACTGGGAATGTCGCTGGGATTGCTTTTTCTGGACAAAACTCCCGGATATGTGGATCTGCAGGGATTCCTGTTCGGAAATATCCTGCTGGTCACCACCAATGATCTCTGGATGACTCTCGCATTGGATGCTGTGGTGCTGATCCCGGCGATCCTCTTTTACAATCCTCTGCTTGCCACCTGTTTTGACGGGACCTTTGCCGTTTTGCGGGGTGTCAAAACCTCCCTTTTTTATCTTGTCCTGCTGGTTCTTACCTCATTGACCGTGGTGCTGCTCATCAATGTGGTGGGTATTGTTCTTGTTATTGCCCTGCTGACGCTGCCCGCTGCGGCCGCAGGATGTTTTACACGTCATCTCTGGTCGATGATGGTATGCAGCGGTATATTGAGTGCTTTGTTTATCAGTGCCGGGCTGGTGCTGAGTTTCTGTTTTTCGCTGCCTTCAGGTCCGGCAATCGTGCTGGTGGCAGCTCTGGTCTATGTGATATCATTGCTTGCCGGTTCCCGCCGGAGAAACGAAGGCAGTGCAGCTGGAGGAAATTGAGAAGATGTTGAAGTTGAAGTTGTTTGCGGTCCCTTTGCTGGCAGGAGTTCTTTTTTTCACCGGTTGTTCTCCTCAAAAGGAACAGCCTATGAATACCGCCTTGAAATATGCTATGGCCGGAGAATGGGCAAAAGCTGACCGTCCCTCTGCCGAAGCCATATTGAAAACTCCTGATAACATCAACGCCATTATTCTGCGTGCACTGGTGTGCGAAAGACTCAACAGATATGACGAAGCCGTGGAAAATGCCTATAAAGCTGTCGTCATCGACAGTAATTCCTTTGCCGCTGTTTACACCTTGGGACGTCTTTATGCCGCGGATAACAGACGCCGTGGCGAAGCAATCAATCTGCTCATCAAAGCCAACCGGATCCGCAGCGATCATCCTATGCCTCTGGTGCTTTTGTGCAATCTTCACGCTCCCGGAAAAAAGGGTTCCTATCTGGCGGCACTGAGCAAGCTCCCCGGCTGGACAAATGCTCCCGAAGTTGAATTTGAATCCTGTATGAACCGGGTTTACAACCGTGACCGCAAAGGGGTCGAAGCAACTTATGTCCGGCTTTTTCACAGCAATCCCGACCATCCTGAGCTGACAAGTGCTCTGGGCGGGTATTTCCGGCTCTGCCGCAGGCGTGATATGGCAAAAGCTGCTTACAAACGCTATTTGTCATTCCCTGAAGAACGGCGCACTGTCAACCGGACGAACCGGGCCCGGAAACGTCTGGCGGAATTAAGGTAAAAATCCTGACTTATGGCCGGATTCAATCAGGAGATCATAGAAGAGATCCGCAGCCGTTGTGAGATCACCGAGATCATCGGTAATTATGTGCAGTTGAAGCGGCGCGGTACTTCTTCTTTTACAGGCTTGTGTCCCTTTCATCAGGAAAAGACTCCCTCTTTTCACGTTGACGGCAAGTGGCAGCGTTACCACTGCTTCGGATGCGGCAAAGATGGCGATGTGTTCAAATTTGTTATGGAACACGACAATATCTCTTTCCCCGATGCCGTACAGCAGTTGGCACAACGCTGCGGCGTTTCTCTGCCGGAAACAGGCAGCTACGATGCCGGGGCCGCCAGAATAAACCGGGATCAGAAAGAAAGAATTTTTAAGGTCAACGAAGAATTTTCAAATCTGTTTGTCCGTTTCCTCAGAGAAAACCCCCATTCTCCTGCGGGGATCTATTTGCAGCAGCGGGGTATTTCACGTGAGGTCGCCGATAAATTTTCTATCGGTGCTCTGCCGGAGGAACGCTATTTCTGCTTGAACTACGGACGTCATCTGGGATTTACCGATGAAGATCTGGTGGCTGCCGGCATCTGCGGCAGATCAGAGGAATCTGGCCGCATTTATGAACGTTTTACGGGCCGTCTGACTTTTGCCATCCAAAATGAATACGGCCGGGGGGTGGGCTTCAGTGCCCGGAGCCTTGAACCAAAACCGGCTGACGGCCGGAAATATGTCAATACCCCTGAAACGCTCGTTTTCAAAAAGGGAATGCTCCTTTACGCACTGCCTCAGGCCAGAGAAACTATTTCAAAAGAGCGTACTGTGATCCTGTGTGAAGGGCAGATGGATACCATTGCTATGCACCGGGCAGGCTTCACCAATGCTGTGGCTCCTCTGGGAACTGCTTTTACGCCTGAGCAGGCAAAACTCCTCAAACGCTATGCCGATACGGTGAATTTGTGTTTTGACTCAGATGGCGCCGGTCAAAAGGCCTTTTTGCGGGCATTGGAATATTTGCTGCCTCTGTCTGTTTCTATCAATATGATCCCTATCCCGGGGGGCAAAGATCCGGACGAACTTTATTCTCACGGCGGAGCAGAAGCCGTTGCCGCCGCCGTTAATGCCGGGATCCCCTGGTTGGAACAGTTCAGAAATCAGCTCCCGGACCTCTATGATATGCGTACTCCCGTAGGCCGGGGACAGGCGGCAGCCTTTATGGTTTCTCTTTTTGCCTTGCTCAAGAATCCTATTGAGCTTGAAACCTATATCCGCGAAGGAGCCGCCTTGCTGCAGGTCAGTGAAGAAGCTCTTTATTCCGAACTGAGGGCCAGACGGAACAAAGAACGCAGGATAACAGATTTCAGCAGCAAACTTCCGGTTGAAACTCCTGCTCCTGCTGCCGTGGAGCGGGGATTGACTGAACGTCCGACATTGCTGACACTTTTGGCTTTGGCTGTCATTTCACGGGATAACGCCCGGGAGATCAGCGATCTGCTGCCGCCTGAAACTCTTGAGGGGAAAAGTCTGCTTTGCCGGGTTCTCAATCTGCTCCTGGCCGGGGCCGCCGGAGGCGAACCCGAAGAAGAGACTGCCGCAGCTTTGAATAATATGCTTACTGAAAATACAGATGAGGAACTGGGGAAAATTCTTGTTCAGCCCCCTGTTTTCAGCGATCCCGAAAAGGCCCTTGCGGACTCCGTCAATGAGCTTATACGCATCTATAAACGGCGGCGTTATGCAGAAATTATGGTTGAAATACGTTCCTGTAATGATCCGGAACGCCGCTTTGAATTAATGAAACAACTTCAGGAGTTCTCAAGATAAAAATGAAATACACAGCTTTTTTTGCCTTTTTCTGTCTCGTATTCTGTGTCGGTTGTGTCCGGCAGGAAGTCGAATACACAAAAAAATGGGGATTCGGTTTCAAAGACAAGGTCAACTACCCCAAGCTCAAAGGGTATGACCTGACCCTTGAACTCAGTCCCGGAACCCGCAAATTCAAAGCAGGTTATCCGGCTGAACTGACATTTATTCTGTGCAACCGGGGGAAAAAAGCTCTCCGCATTCCGGAGTGGTACAAGTTTGACCCCAATAATCTTAAAGTTCAGTGTCAGGTCTGGCTGCCGGGAACGCAGAAACCGGATCCGGCAATGTGGCTCGATGTTTCGCTTCCGGTCAAACGTCCCGTTTGGCGTTATCCCATCACCATCAAACCCGGGGAACAGATTTTTGTCAGTACCAGATTGGATTTTATCAGCAATCTCATTGTGACTCCCGGAACGGAACGCCGCTTCTTTGTCAAAGGAGCTCTCAATCTCAAGTCCGTCGATGTGACCGCTCCAGATACTTACATCACCATTTTGCCGGGCAAACGGCCGGTAAGACCCCCAAAAAAGTGATAAAAAAAACAACATTTGTACAATAAATAAGCTGTTGTTTCCGTTTTATTATGTATGATGTGTAAAATATTCTGTTTTGATTGTCAATGCAAAAAGGAGAAATTGCAGAAAAATGAAACGTATTTTAACTATCGCCATTATTGTAGTTATCCTCGGACTCCTCGGGTGGGGAAGTGTGGCCCTCTACCGCCATTACAACACACCGCAGGAAAAACTTGTTTTCAAAACCGAAAAAATCTCCCGGGGAGATTTACGCAGCACCATCAGTGCTTCCGGTACGATCGAACCTGAAGAGCTGATCAATGTGGGTGCTCAGGTCAATGGCAAGATTATGACCTTTGGTCTTGATGCCGACGGCAAGAGTATCGACTACGGTTCACGGATCACTGCCGGAATGGTGTTGGCCCGGATCGACGACGTGCTTTATGAAGCAGAAGTCCGTCAGGCCAAAGCTGCCAAATTGCAGGCTCAGGCTGCAATCAAGAGTGCTCAGGCCAATATTGCTGTAACCAGGGCCGATCTGCTTCTTGCAGAACAGAACTGGACCCGGGCCAAAGAGCTTTTTCCCAAAAAGGCTATGAGCCGCAGCGACTACGATGAAGCTCTGGCTCAGTTCCGTTCAGCCAAAGCCCGTATCGGTGTGAGCGAAGCTTCTCTGGCTCAGGCCCAGTCTCAGCTGGCTTCTGCTGAAGCCTCTCTTTTGAAAGCAGAACGGAACTTGAATTACTGCGTCATCACCTCGCCTGTGGACGGTGTCATCATCGACCGCCGTGTCAGTATCGGTCAGACGGTGGTGTCCAATATGAGTGCTTCAAGTATCTTTCTGATTGCCAAAGACCTGAAAAAAATGCAGGTCTGGGCCTCAGTCAACGAAGCTGATATCGGTGATATCAAACCGGGTATGCCCGTGATTTTTACCGTTGACACCTTTCCCGGCAGAAGATTCCGGGGAACAGTCCTCAAAGTACGCCTCAACGCCACAATGTCCCAAAACGTTGTGACCTATGTGGTTGAGATTGCCACTGACAACAAAGACGGCAAGCTGCTGCCTTATCTGACCGCCAACGTGCGTTTCATCAAAGCCAGCCGGGAGAATGTGCTGACCGTTTCCAATGCGGCACTGCGTTTCCAGCCGGAACCTGGAATGGTGGCTCCTGAATATCAGAAAGATCTGCCGCAGCTGCTTTCTGTCCGCCGGGGCGGCGAAAGAGTGCTCTGGGTCGCTTCTGAAGCAGGAGTCAAACCGGTGAAGGTCAAAGTCGGTCTGGTCAGTTCCGGCAGTGCGGAATTGATGCCTGGAATTCTCAAAGAGGGCGACGAAGTCATTAACGGCACCGCCGTTGAAACTCCTGAAATGAAGAAAAAGGCCCCTGCAGGCGGCAGTCCCTTTATGCCCAAGATGCCGCAGATCAAACGCCGGAATCTCAATCCCGGACGGACTCAGGGCGGGGCACGGTGATCAAAGTGAACAAACTTATAGAACTTAAAGATATCACCAAAACCTATTTTCTTGAGGAGTTGTCCGTTCCCGTCCTCAAAGGCATCTCCCTTGAAATAAACAACGGTGATTATGTGGCTCTTATGGGAGCTTCCGGTTCGGGGAAAAGCACCCTGATGAACATTCTCGGATGCCTTGACCGTCCCACTTCAGGCGATTATCTGCTTGAAGGGGAGGAGCTGGGCAGGGCTTCCGGTGACCGGCGTGCGATGATCCGGAACAAAAAGATCGGCTTTGTATTTCAGAGCTTCAACCTGCTCCCCCGGACAAGTGCCCTTGAAAATGTGATTATGCCTCTGGCTTACACTGCCGGAGGACTTTCAGCCAGAGAACGGCGCCGCCGGGGGATGGAAGCATTGGAACAGGTTGGGCTGACTGAACGGGCCCAGCATCATCCTTCCCAGCTTTCCGGTGGTCAGCAGCAGCGTGTGGCCATTGCCCGGGCACTGGTGAACCGTCCC